>CAXYZD010000170.1:0-5423 GCA_964293455.1 uncultured Acinetobacter sp.
TCAAACGTATTCTTGCTTACTCAACAATGAGTCAGTTGGGTTATATGTTTATGGCAGTGGGTGCTGAAGCATACCAAGCAGGTCTGTTCCATATGCTTGCTCACGCATTCTTTAAAGCGTTATTGTTCTTGTCTTCAGGTGCAGTGATTCTTGCTTATCATCACGAACAAAACATTTTCAAAATGGGCGGTTTGTACCACAAAAACAAATTCCTATTTGCTTGTTTTGCCGTGGGTGGTGGTGCGTTAGCAGCGATTCCATTCTTGACGATTGGTTTCTTCTCAAAAGATGCAATCTTGGGTGCCGTTTGGGTTCAAGGTCAATCAATCGCAATGTATGGTTGGTTGTATTGGGTCGGTGTTGCAGGTGCGTTCTTAACTTCAATTTATACATTCCGTTTAATCTGGGTGGTATTCTTCGGCAAAGAAAATACGCCATATCATGAAATTAAAGGTGCAACTTATTGGTTGCCACTTGCGATTCTTGCTGTGCTTTCAACATTTATTGGTGCAGTACTTAAATCGCCAGTAGCGAATATTCTGAATGCTGCGAAAATTCCTGTATTTGATATTCCTGAAACTTTAGAACACGGTATGCATTCTGCTGAATACACTGCGGTAGGTATTGCACTTGTTGGTCTAGTTGCAGGTGTGGTGTTATTTGCATTTGCTTATAATGCGGTTAAAGGTTTTGCAGCAACATCGTTTGGTGCAGGACTAGTCAATATTTGCCGTAATGCATTTGGTTTTGACGCATTGTATAACCTTGTATTTGTTCAACCCTACTTGTTATTGGCGAAGATCTTCGGTCGTGATCCAATTGATGGTTTATGGCTTGTATTACCAGCGATTGTCAAAGGTGGTAATAAATTTACAAGTTCACGTCAGACAGGTTTATTACGTGAATATGCATCAAGTATGTCACTCGGTGTAGTGGTTGTATTGATGATTCTGATCGTGATTCAGGTCGTGGGGAAATAAGATGGAAATCACAAACAATTGGATTTTACCAGCGCTGATCCTCGTACCGTTCATTGCAGGTTTTGCTTGTTGGTTGGTCGATAAAGTTGACCAACACCTACCACGCTATATTGCGTTGGTGGGGATGTTGGTTACATTAGGATTGACCATTTCTTTATGGCATTCTGGTACATATAACTATCAATTGGGTGTAAGCGCACCAGAGTGGGCTGCACAATTTAAAGTTGAGTGGATTAAAACATTAGGCATTAACATTCACCTTGCTGTGGATGGCTTATCACTGCTTATGGTCGGCTTGACTGCATTACTTGGTGTACTTGCAGTAGGTTGTTCATGGGGTGAGATTCAGAAAAACGTTGGCTTCTTCCACTTAAACCTTTTATGGTCTTTAGGTGGTGTAATCGGTGTTTTTCTTGCGATTGATATGTTCCTATTCTTCTTCTTCTGGGAGATGATGCTGGTTCCAATCTACTTCCTGATTGCCCTTTGGGGTCATTCAGGTGCAGATGGTAAATCTCGCGTTTATGCGGCAACTAAATTCTTCATTTATACCCAAGTTGCGGGTCTGATTATGCTTGTCGGCATTTTAGGACTTGTAATTGCAGGTTATATGATGGGTGGTGGCATTGAATTTGGTTATACACATTTAATGGCTGTTGCAAATGCATTAGATGCGAATCCTGAAACTTCAAGTTTTGCTTATGCATTGATGATTTGTTTGTTTATTGGTTTTGCAGTGAAACTTCCTGTATTCCCATTACACGGCTGGTTACCCGATGCGCATGCGCAAGCACCAACAGCAGGTTCTGTTGACCTTGCAGGGATTCTGATCAAAACTGCGGCTTATGGTTTATTACGTTTCGTAATTCCATTCTTCCCAGCAGCATCTGCTCAGTTTGCAGATATCGCAATCATTCTTGGTTTGATCGGTATTTTCTACGGTGCAGTGTGTGCATTCCAACAAACAGACATGAAGCGTCTGCTTGCGTACACCTCTATTTCGCACATGGGCTTTGTTTTACTTGCACTTTATGCAGGTAACATTCTGACTTTCCAAGGCTTGATGATCATGATGCTTGCACATGGTTTATCTTCTGCGGCATTGTTCATTATGTGTGGTCAAGTGTATGAGCGTTTACATACACGTGATTTACGTTTGATGGGTGGTATTCGTGGTCAGTTCCAATATTTACCATTCTTCTTGATGTTCTTTGTATCGGCACTTGTGGGTATTCCAGGACTAGGTAACTTTATTGGTGAATTCCTGATCTTGATGGGTTCATTCGGTAAATTCCCACTCTTTACAATTCTTGCTGCGGTGAGTTTGGTGTTTGCAGGTCTTTACGGTCTGATTCTGATTCATAAAGCGTTGTTTGGTACGCCAAATGAAGAGCAGAAGCAACATTATGCGTCGCCTTTGAAAGATTTAAATGCACGTGAAATTGGTCTGCTTTTGGTTTGTGCGATTGGTCTGATTTGGTTGGGTATGTTCCCACAAACATTCCTTGATGTTTCAAATTCGAGCATGGCTTGGTTAGCAAATAGCTTCACGCCAACTCAAGAAGTTACTGATGCTGTTCAGCAGATCGTGACTCAACAAAATGTGGAGATCCAATAAGTCATGAACTTCACACTCGCTTTTTCCGACTTAATGCCTTTAGCACCTGTGATGATTGTGGCTTTGACCGCAGTTGTCGTGATGATTCTAATTGCAATTAAACGAAATCATAATTTAATTGCAACAGTTTCAGTGATTGGTTTAAACCTTGCATTGCTCAATATCTTATTTACGCTTTTTGGTAAAGGATATCAACCTGCAACGGTGATGGGCATGTTTATGGTTGATCCATTTACATTGTTCTATCAAATTATTATTTTAATTGCTGCGCTTGCGTGTTTCACACTTTCTCATGCGTACATTGAAAATTACAAAGATAACCGTGAAGAATTGTACCTATTGATGCTGATTTCAGTGTCAGGTGCAATGCTTATGGTTGCAAGCACACACTTCGCATCATTCTTCATTAGCCTTGAGTTAATGTCGATTCCTGTTTACGGTCTATTGGCATATACGTATCAACGTAGCAAATCGCTTGAAGCGGGGATTAAATACCTTGTTCTTTCAGCGACTGCATCTGCAATGCTGTTGATGGGTATGGCGTATGTGTATGCAACAATAGGTTCATTATCATTTGCAGGTCAAGTTGATGAATTATTCTGGACATTGACGAAAACTCAAAATCCAGAAGTGATGGCTGCACTACAAACGTATTTGGGTCAATATCACCAGCTGATTGAATCTCCACTTGCGATTATTGGTTTAGGTCTGATCATTTCGGCAGTTGCGTTTAAACTGTCACTTGCACCATTCCATAAATGGACACCAGACGTCTATGCAGGTGCGCCTGCACCAATCGCAACATTCCTTGCAACCG
This sequence comes from uncultured Acinetobacter sp., assembly GCA_964293455.1. Classification (GTDB taxonomy): domain Bacteria; phylum Pseudomonadota; class Gammaproteobacteria; order Pseudomonadales; family Moraxellaceae; genus Acinetobacter. The sequence goes on from CAXYZD010000170.1 coordinate 3,416, forward strand.
TTTCTAAAGTTGCAATGATTGGTTTGTTGGTTCGTTACTTGTTGTCTTCAGGTGTGATTGGTATTGAATCAATCAAAACTGTAATTGTTATTATTGCTGTTCTTTCGATTCTTGCAGGTAACTTACTTGCAGTGCGTCAAGTGAACTTGAAACGTATTCTTGCGTATTCATCAATTGCACACTTCGGTTACTTGTTATTGGGTCTTGTGAGTGCATCATTCCTCAGCCTAACCTCAGTCGGTACTTATGTATTTACGTATGTGATTACTACAATTGGTGCGTTTGGTGTTGTAGCATTGATGTCTAGCCCATACAACAATAACGATGAAGCAGAATCACTTGCAGATTATCGTGGTTTGTTCTGGCGTCGTCCTGTATTGACTGCAACATTGACTGTAATGATGTTGTCACTTGCAGGTATTCCATTGACCGCAGGCTTCATTGGTAAGTTCATGTTGGTGATGACAGTTGTGTCTCAACAACATTGGTTCTACGCTGCAATGATCGTGATTGGTAGTGGTATTGGTTTGTACTATTACTTACGTGTGATGGTTGTTCTATATATGACACCGCCTGAGACTCCTCGTATTGATGCCGATAAACATTGGGGACAAAAAGCGGGTGGTATTATGGTACTTCTTGCAGCATTGCTTGTATTGGTTGTGGGGGTTTACCCAGATCCAATTATTGCTTTGGCGAATCAAGCACAAATGCTTGCACCATTACATCTAGTGCTTCAGTAATCCAAAAAAACGATAGCTGTTAACAAAAAAAGCCCTCATTGATTGAGGGCTTTTCTTATTTCTTATATAAAAAACATTTATACTATTCACATTATATTGTTCGCTTTTTAGGTGTTCTCCCGTGTCTATCCAAGAAATTCGTCATCCACTGATCCGCCATAAATTAGGTTTATTGCGCCGTGCTGAAATCAGCACCAAAAACTTTCGTGAACTTTCACAAGAAGTGACAATGTTACTTACTTATGAAGCAACCAAAGATTTACCCATGGTTGAGCATGAAATTGATGGTTGGAATGGTCAGGTTACAGTAGATCGTATTGCAGGTAAAAAAATTACGGTTGTGCCTATTCTACGTGCAGGTATTGGTATGCTTGATGGTTTTTTAAGCCTCATTCCTAGTGCAAAAGTGTCTGTACTTGGTTTAGAGCGTGACGAAGAAACTTTAGAAGCACGTACTTACTATAAAAAATTAGTACCTGATGTACAAAATCGTATTGCGATGATTATTGACCCAATGTTGGCGACAGGTTCTTCATTAGTTGCTGCAATTGATGCATTGAAAGCGAGTGGCTGTAAAGATATTCGTGTCATGGTTTTGGTTGCTGCACCTGAAGGTATTAAACGTGTTGAAACAGCACATCCTGACGTAACAATCTTTACAGCTTCAATTGATGATGGCTTAAATGAAAATGGTTATATCGTTCCTGGTTTAGGTGATGCAGGCGATAAAATTTTTGGTAGTGTGCAAAAAGACTAAAATTGAGTATTATAAAGAGGGGGTTAATAACCTCCTTTTTTCTTTTAGTTATAATAACATGAGTAATTCATTATGTTCTATAAGGGGTTGGTTACATATTATGATGCAGTGACTAAAGAGGGGCGCATTGTACTATCGCACGATGAAAAAGAGATTATTTTTGCTGTAGAGGATTTTCCAAATCCAAGGATTGTTCCCCATGTGGGCGAACGAGTTAAATGCTTTATTGCAGAAAAAAATGGCGTTTTACGCGCAAATTTGATTATTCGATTAGATTATAAAAATGCCTCTTATGGGCAAGAAAAAACATCATCAACGAGTAGTCTTGATATCGTACGTCGTGCAACTACTCCATTGAAAATACTAGCTACTGAAGTGATTCAGAAGGATCCACAAGCGAATTTACAAAATAGCACTGAACAGTACTTGCCAAGCGTAGATTCAAACTTAAGCTCTGTGGAATCTGTGGAATCTGTGGAATCTGTGGAATCTGTGGAATCTGTGGAAT
>CAXYZD010000171.1:0-5403 GCA_964293455.1 uncultured Acinetobacter sp.
ATTTTGCAATTCCTTATGCATATGCTTTAAACGATTTTTGGTTCACCAGCTGATACCGAGCTATTTTTTAACTTTTGAGTCGCTTGCGCATAATTCCATATCAATAAATTCAAAAATAGCAGCAGCATTTTTTAAATTCATAATTCACAACCCAATTAATTTTTAAATTCAAAGTTTAAATTTAAATGGCTTTAAAACTTCTATTTTCCTGATAATTTAGGCATTTAAACTTATCGATTGGATTTGTTTTTTAAATTCAAAGTTCAAATTTAAAACTCAAATGACTTTAAAAGCTCTTTTTTGTGGATAACTTGAGTATTTAGGCTTATCAATTAGATTTATTTTTTTAAATTCAAAGTTTATTTTTAAATTTTAAATTCATTTTAAATTTAAAAAATTGACTGTCATTTGTAGTTAATTTTTATATTTTGAGCATTTTATCCTCATTCTTATATCGCCTTTAATATATTTTGACTCTTGGTATTTGATTAAAATACCTGTAAAAATCAAGGATGGGCATCATACCGAAATTGAAGCAATAAAAAAGCGACCACCATCGTGATCGCTTTTTTTAACAGCATTTTTTAATTAAATGTTCATATCTTCGCTAAGTGACAATGGATTCGGTAGAATCTTCGCCAATTGACGACATAAAGTCGTCAATTCAGTACTGTCATTTGGCATTAGAGTAATATGACCAATCTTACGACCTTCACGCTCAGTCTTATTGTAAAGATGTAAATGCGCACCCTTGAGTGCCAACACATCTTCAGACTTCGGATATTGACCAATAATATTGACCATCACCGTTGGACGAACGACTTCAGTTGAACCTAATGGTAAACCTGCCACAGCACGAATATGATTTTCAAACTGCGAACAAATTGCACCTTCAATCGACCAATGCCCAGAATTATGCACACGTGGCGCCATTTCATTTGCATACAAACCTTTGTCTGTTACAAATAGTTCAAGCGTCAACACACCCACATAATTCAAATGATTGAGTAGGCGAGTAATGTAATCCTTCGCCACAGGCTGTAAATCTGCACTATTCGGTGCAGGCACAATCGAGTGTGACAAGATCCCGTTGTGATGATGATTTTCAGCCAAAGACCACGTTTTCACATCACCATTTTGACCACGTACCGCAATGATTGATACTTCACGCGAGAAAGTAACAAAGCTCTCCGCAATCAATTCACCCGCAGGGCCAAGTTCTAACCATGCTTGATCAATTTGATCTGCTGCACGAAGTACAAACTGACCTTTGCCGTCATAACCACCACGTGAGGTTTTAAGGACAATCGGTAAGCCAAGTTCTGAAACAGCAACTTTTAATTCATCTAAAGAAGTCACCGCTTTATACGGTGCAACTGGAATATTCAATTCATCAAATAGTGCTTTTTCAGACAGGCGATGCTGTGCAATTGCCAAAGCCTGACGAGGCGGATGTAAATCTTTTTGCTTCGTCAATACATCAACATCAGCGAGTGGGGTATTTTCAAATTCAAGACTGAAAACATCAGCACTGGCAATAAAGTCCTGTAAACCATTTTCAGCTTGAGTGGAAATAACCTGACCTAAAATTGCTGATGGGCAATCTGTGTTGGCTTCAAAGAATGTGCATTGAATATTAAGCGGTAATGCAGCTTGCGCCATCATACGACCCAATTGACCACCACCAAAAATACCGATGGTTTTATCCATAACGTATGTCCCGTTTGTGCTTGGCTAGTCTGAATAAATATTTAGAATCATTAAATATTAGATTTGACCTGGAATGTTTTTGCTTGCAACTTTGTCGGTTTGTGCTGCACGGAAATCTGCAACATTTTTTGCAATTTCAGGACGGGTTAAACCCAAGATTTGCGCAGCCATAATTGCAGCATTGGTTGCTCCAGCAGGGCCAATCGCCAAAGTACCTACAGCAATACCCGCAGGCATTTGCACGATAGACAACAATGAATCTACGCCATTTAAAATAGATGATTTAACAGGAACGCCAAGCACAGGAAGATCAGTTTTTGCGGCACACATACCTGGTAAATGCGCTGCACCACCTGCACCTGCAATAATCACTTGAATACCACGTTCACGCGCAGTTTCAGCGTATTCAAATAAACGGTCTGGCGTACGATGGGCAGAAACCACTTCAGCTTCAAAAGGGACACCAAGCTGTTTGAGCATATTGGCAGTGTGTTCTAAAGTTGCCCAATCAGATTGAGAACCCATGATAATTCCAACTAAAGGAGCGTCTTGTACAGCGGCCGCATTCATTGCATATATTCCGTAAACGAATGTAAGGAAGTTTAAATACTGGTGATCAGTGTTTAAATGAATATCAAGAAGCTCACTATTATAGACTGAATTTTCATCTCTATAAAATTTAACGAACGTAGGAGCGCAATATTTTCATTATTTTTTATAGAAATAAAGGCAACTAGGTCAAGTTGATGAATTACTGGCTTCTAAATACAAAATAGACACAACCACATAAACATAATGCAGCCCAAATATAATCGAGCTTAAAAGGCTGTTTAAACATAAAAATCATAAAGGGAACAAAGACCAAAAGCGTCACAACTTCTTGGGTAATTTTCATTTGTCCCACTGCCCAACCCTGTTGCGAAAGCATACGTGTTGCAGGAATCATTAAACTATATTCAAAAAAAGCGATGATCCAACTCAATAGAATGGCTTGCCACAAAGGTGCATCATGCGGTAAAAATTTTAAATGCCCATACCAAGCAAGGGTCATGAAACAGTTGGCTAAAATGAGCAGTAAAAAAGGAAGGGATAACGCCATATTAAGTTCAAAATTATTGCGAATAGCCGTAGATTACACTGCATTTTCAAATCGGAAAATAGTTTTTAAACCATCTTTGACAACCTGATCAATAAGATTTTATTTCGTATCACTCACCTTCAAAATCATAACAAGAAAAACTATCTTTTCCCCTAAACCCTTGCTATCGTTGCTTTCAAATCGAATCAACCTTTTAAATCAAACCTATAATGACAACAGCACAACAACAAAGTGATGTGTCAATAAAAGCAGTGGAGTCAAAACATATGCATCTGCATATTCTGGGTATTTCTGGCACCTTTATGGGCTCTTTAGCACTTTTAGCTCGTGATTTAGGGCATAAAGTTACCGGTTCAGATCAGAACGTATATCCACCCATGTCAACTCAGCTTGAAAATGCAGGGATTGATGTGATGCAGGGTTTTGACCGTAGCCATTTACAACCGCATCCCGATTTGGTGATTGTCGGCAATGCCATGAAACGTGGTATTGATGCTGTGGAATACATGCTCGATGTCGGCATGGCTTATACCTCTGGCCCACAATTTCTTGCAGATCACGTGCTACAAGGTAAGCATGTTTTAGGCGTTGCAGGCACACACGGTAAAACTACAACCACCACAATGTTGGCATGGGTACTTGACCAAGCAGGTTTAAATCCAGGATTTTTGATTGGTGGCGTACCGTTAGGCTTTAGCCAAAGCGCACGTTTAGGCGGTGGAAAATACTTCTGTGTAGAAGCCGATGAATACGATTCAGCATTTTTCGACAAACGCTCTAAGTTCGTGCATTACCATCCTAAAACAGCCATTTTAAATAATCTTGAATTTGACCATGCCGATATTTTTGATGACTTGGCTGCCATTCAAAAACAATTCCATCATTTAGTCCGTACTATTCCAAGTGAAGGTCGCATTATTGCACCGATCACTGAAAGCAATATTGATGAAGTTTTAGAAATGGGTTGTTGGACGCCAGTAGTCCGTACCTCTTTAGATGCAAACGATTCAGCAGAAGTTTATGCAGAACAACTCTCTGCCGATGGCTCACATTTCAAGGTGCTACAACATGGCGTTGTGAAAGGCATCGTTCGATGGAACATGACAGGGCAGCACTCAGTTGCCAATGCTTTAGCAACCATTGCTGCCGCTGAGCATGTCGGTGTTTCAATTGAAACTTCATGTGAAGCATTGTCAAACTTTGGCGGTGTAAAACGCCGTATGGAACTGTTAGATACTATAAATGGCATTGAAGTATATGATGACTTTGCACACCATCCAACTGCGATTGATACCACACTTGAAGGTGCACGTAAGCGTTTAGGTGAACGTAAACTTTGGGCGATTATTGAACCACGTTCAAACACCATGCGTATGGGTTCGCATAAAGATGGTTTGGCACATTCTGCTCGTTTGGCAGATGAAGTGATTTGGTATCAACCTGAAGGTTTGGATTGGGATTTACAACCTGTGATTGATGCTTCACCAAATAAAGCGGTAATTGCACGTACGCTTGATGACATTATCCAAACTGTGGTTGCTGAAGCAGGTGAGGGCAATGCTGTGGTGATCATGTCGAATGGCGGTTTTGGTGGTTTACATCAAAAATTGATTACGGCATTAAAAGCGAAGTAATCTGATTTTTAAATAAAAAACCCGCGAAATGCGGGTTTTTTAAGGTTAATGAATCGGCTCTCTTAAACTTGAAAACTGTTTCAGTTCAACCCAACCTTCAATCAACTCATCGCCATCATCTGGATCAGCATCTTTAATGGTATACATCACATAAACCCATTCTTGCTGAGCCTTGTCTTTATATAGTGAATATGCAATCACCTGATTATTTTTAATCATAAAATTATCATCAAGTTTACAACTATTTTTAGGAGCTGAATAAAAATACACAGGTTGCTTTGATGAAACGGTTAAATTCCATCGGGGCTGTACTTCTTTTTCATATTTATACGTTTTTAAATCTGATTCAAAGCAAGTATTGGCAAAACTCAATGATGAACACATTAAAAATGTCATAGAGATAATCAATCGAATGATCATGTTTCAAACTTCTAAAGTTTTAAATCGTTAAGCATCATAAATCTAAAAAACTATAATCTAATCGCTGTTTTATCCATAATAAAAGATGAAACCACTTTTTAATCACAGCACTTTTTTAGAAGTAAATTGGGTATTAGCTGGTATTAAGCAATCACATCGGCATAGCTTTTTTCACGGCGAAACATTACATCAACATAAGAACAAGTTGGCACAATTTTCAAATTCTTTTCACGTGCAAAATCGACCAAAGTATCGAGTAACCGACGTGCAATCCCTTGCCCACGTAAAGAGTCATCGACCCAAGTATGGTCAGCAATAATTTTATGCTCACCACTCCAAACATAGCTGATTTCGGCAATACGATTGCTCTGATCATCATTGAGGAAAAACACGCCTTTTTGTTGATTATCTACATGTTGGAATTGCATAATTTTTTTCTCTTTTTCATTCGATTGGTCCTAACACAATTCCACTGTAGCAAAACTGTCTTAGTCTTTCAAAACATCACGAATAGATTCATCTTTATCAAAAACTGATTTT
>CAXYZD010000172.1:0-5400 GCA_964293455.1 uncultured Acinetobacter sp.
TCTTTACTCGCATCTACGACCTGAATGGTCACTTTGACTGGAGTTGGATCATCAGCCCCCTCACCATCACCATTTTTAATCTTGTCTATTTCAAGCTTCTTAAGTTGAGCCGTAAGAGATTGCAACTCATGGCCATTCATTTCTTCTTTAAATTGCTTAATAGTGTTTTGACGCATTACCTTATTTTTTACAGGCCAATCATCATAGATTTTCTGCAATTCTTTAAGCCGTACTGATTTATTTGCTAATGGGATATCAAAAACATTTGTTTGGAAATCCTTTCTTGTTTGATCGAATAACTCTTTTAATTTTTTACTTAAATTACGCCCTGAGTATTTTTTTGGATCATAATTTTCACATTGTCGTCGATCAATTTCGATACCAAATCTTTGCAGGACAGCATCAGCAACTTGTTGAGGGGTTTCAAAACAGGCAAGAGACTGAACTATAAAGATTTTTACAGGCTCTTTAAGTGCCGCCATACCCACCTCTTTGTCCTGCTACGTCCTGCAAGATAGTCAAAAAAAAGAGCCCTAAGGCTCAATTAATCACACACGTTCCACAACACGCTGAAATATTAGTTTCTGATACAAACGGCGCATTCTTCGCAATTTCAATAAGCCGTTTGACCGATTCATCTGCGCCCCATCGTTTTGTCTCACCGAAGAATACCTCTACGTCGTGACCCGCCAAGTAATGCTTGGGTAGACCTGTATGGTCGCTATAAATTGCTTCACCATCTTCATCACGTTCTACACCGATGTGGTATAGCTCATGCTCGATGAGTCTGCAAAATTCACGGTCAGTCGTATTCTCACAGTAACTTGCATCAACAGTAATAAGATAAACAGGTACGAATCCAAACCAATCTCGCATTTGTTGTTCCTGACGCGCCTTTTTCCATCCACCTTGGTTGAACATCACCTTTTCACATTGACCTAACACCATGCGCTTTTTAGCCATAGCAGCAGATGAAGCCCAAGCGAATGCAAGAAAGGTTTCATCGTCGTGAATAAGCTCAGCAATATGATCATGGTCAGGGTTATGAAGTTCACCACCTATCGTTAGCCAATTCTTAACAACCCATTCCTTTAGATCCACGGCGGGCGCAAGGCGTATTGTTTCTTCTGCCTCTGCTTGATCAATTAGATCCGTCGGTGGGAATGGTCTGATCTGTTCCATCTTCTAATCTCTTTAACTGACCTTGAATCCACTGAATGACATAACCTGATTCAATATGATCAGGCTCAAAGCGTATATGTCTATAGCCCATATCCTCAGCTAAGTCATATTTATTAAAGGCATTTGCTATCTTCTTACCACCACGACCAACAGCCCAAGGACTACCCGCTATTTCAATAAGAAGTCTTAACTTCACAATATAAAAATCAAACCGCCAATTTTTAGTGGATTCAAATTGAAACTTACGTTCATAGCCAATCATGTGTTCTTCTAATTCTTGAAATAAGGTTTCTTCGGCTTCTGAATATTTTTCTTTTGCCTTAGGCAATGGCTTAGTGCGAGGTTTGGTTTTGAGTGGGCGTTTTTTAGTTTTCCAAAAATAGCTATCTACATCCATAAATTGCACCCATTAAAAAACCACCCGGAGGTGGCATGCATTTACTTTGGTGACATCAATAGCTCTCGACCATCTTGTAAATATACTTTAACTTCTCTTACGTTATGTGGATCACAGTTCAAGATATATCGAACCGATTGACCATACCCCAATGGGTTTTCACCACTGCTGTATTGTATAGGACAATTTCCCCTATTGACTTCAACTCGATCAACTTCTACATGGTCAGAAAGCGATAAGATGTCAAGGTAGTAAGTCGTAACAATTTGACTGTTAACAACAGTAGAATCGACATCGACTCTATACTCCATTCTCACATCACTCTCTGACACTTCCTGTTCGGGAGTTTGGTTAGCATCATAATACTCAGTAATAAACTCTCGTACTTCTTCAACCGCATAACCATTGATATTTTCTAAATATTTTTCAGCCAATTCAGTCGTATCAGGGGACTTTGATACATCTTTAGAAATTACACGCAACTTTTCAAGTTCTTCGCTTGTAATATCGTTTGATATATCAGCTTGCACAACCGTAGTACTTTCCTCTGATATTTTGTTTTCAATAACAGGCTTTTTCTCACAACCCACTAACAGTGTTATCAAAAATGAACTTAAAATAATTTTTTGTATTTTCATAATGCACTCTCTTTAATTTTTTGCATTATAATAAAAATTATTATTTAAAAATAGATATTTAAATAAAATCAATCTAAAACCATAAATTGCTTTCAGCAACCATACAAAGCCACTCTTAAATTCTTAATCTGCTCTTTCAGCCGAATCATCACATTATCAATTGCAATTAACTCACTGTGCCTTAAACCAGTTCTGCATAGGTCCTGATATTTTGACAGCTCAGCACTGCAAAACTCTAAGTCTTTTTTCGCTTGTACACGGTCTGTCATGGCTCAATCTTCTTTTTAATGGCAACATAAATGCCTTTGTTAAATACAATTGGTTTACCTTCAATAATGTCCTGTTGAAACCATTTAAAGCACAAAGCATATCCAATAATGAATGACACAAAAGCCACTACGATATAAGCCATATTCACCACCAATAAGAAAAGAAAACCCCGTCAACATCTAGAATGTGACGGGGTTTTATGTGCCGTAATACGTTCGGCTATTTTTTAACTTTAAGACAATCTCGGCAAACTTTTAATTCACCATCCTTACAATGATAAATTTCAGTCACACCATGAAAGCCCAGTAAGCATTTTAAAAATTGGAGCATATTGTTACCCTCAACGATATGGTTTTAATTTGGTGTAATAACACCTAATAAGGGGTGGTGACCAAAACTAGAATATTCCCACCTAAACAATTGTTTTATATAAAATCAGGGGTGGTGACTAAATCGTATAATTAGGCTGATCTATGTAAAACATATAGCAGGTTTAAAGGTATCGAATTCGATAGGTTTAAAAATGGCAGATTCGCCATAATTAGAATTTGGCGCGCCATACAGGACTTGAACCTGTGGCCATCCACTTAGAAGGCGGATGCTCTATCCAACTGAGCTAATGGCGCATTAAAAAAAGGATGTGGTGATCTGCCACATCCTTGCCTTAGATTACGATATTGATCAGCTCGGCAACTGATCTACCGCTACTCAACACAATAAACTTCTCAAAGTTAGCTATTGATCTGCTTTGTGTCTTTCATCTTTTTTTGGTCGGGAGTCACCACAATTTATGGCTCTGAGGCTAACTCAATGTGTGACGAAATCACATTGGATTCAAACCAATTTATACGGCTGGTTTCAGCATCCCACCGTTTGCGCTTTTAGCTGATATACCAAAATCGTATAGCAACGTCACAAATCCAAGTTGCCAAAAGGCTTACCTATTTCATAATCATTTCCTTTTTTAATTTTAAGAAAATTCAGACATTAAAAAAGCCCCACATTCCTGTGAGGCTTCCCCCTTATTCATTTGCGCTGATTAAGGATTATTGTTTTGCTATTTTTTTAAAATGACCCTTAAATTTTTACTAAACAATGTGACTCAAGTCAAACTTATTTACTAAAAGCCCACCTTTTCTATGAGCAAAAAAATACCCGCTTATTTGGAAGTGGGTATATAAACTTTAAAACTGTGTGGTCAGACTGCACTACGACCAGTATATAAAAACTATAGCTTAGTTATCAGAATAATGATAGCCCTAAGCTTTTAATTCTTTGTAAGTGTTTTTTCTATACTTTTCTACCGCCTCTGCAGCACACTTGATCGAGGTTTCTAAAGCAATAACCATCATGTTTTCATACTGCTTCCATGTTAATCGATAGGTGTTTAGGCTCATTTGATATGATTTAACACCCGCAGCCAAATGCAATCGCCCTTTAGCCGTGAAATTACCCTCATGTTCAGGATCCATTGCAAAAGCTATAACCATCCCTGCCACTAACCAAGATAAATGGTAAATCGCAATATGATCAGGCTCACGGCGTTTATCATCATGTGCCCCATTCATCATAATTTTAGCTAAATGATTTCGAATATATTCATAATCACTCTTGGCGCGTTCACCATAAACAATGAGTGAAGTCACCGACTTCTCCAACTGCGTATCCATACTTGCAATAGCACCCAAACGATCTTGATAGTCCAATGGCTTTACTCCTGTGCTATGTCCTTCGTCACCAAACTGAGGCGACTTTGCTGTAATGCCTTTCGTCAACCACTCGAATTGTTCAAATTTTTCCGCTACTGCATTCATCCCAATCACCCTCAAACTTCTTTAATGTCTATGTCGTGCACCGACTTCATCAAATGCTTCTTATTTCTAAAACTCGCCAATTTCCTTGTTACTGCCGACTTCACATCCTCAACAATCAACTTCCCATTGCTCATATATGTAAAATCTGCAAAATACCTCAATGCAGGCTTAGCCCTCTTTTCACCTGCAATTTTTACCTTTGGTGCCAATTCAAATTTAACCTGACATTGAAGCTCTGAAATCTCACCCCTCTGCATTTGCGCTGTAAGCTCGATATAGCGCTTGAACTCCTTTTGGCTATCAAACTTCATTCCGTCCTTTTCGATCTTCTGAGCATTGAATTTATTGGATTTAGAGGCAGTCTTACGACCACCGCCAAACTGCTTTCTGTATTCTTCAACGCTTATTGACGACATTAGCTCCAATAACTCCGATCCATGGCGTACATGCAGAAGCAAATCAGACCAATCATGCAGAGTGCGAATTTATTCAAGATTCACCCACCCGATCGATTACTGTTTTGATGGCTTTCAGCGTCATATCCTGATCACTGCAATCGCGTAACAGATCAGCAATCATTGAAACTTTAAATTTGTACTTTTCAGCCGTTTTTTCAGCAACTTTCTGCTTACGATCAATTCCTGTATTGAATGCAATTAATTCATTGTGTTCTTGCTTGATCCCGATATAACACTGCTCCATGTTGGTCAGTTGAGCTTTGAGATCTGCGACTTGATCCTGTTGTTCCTGCATCTTCCCGATATAGCGCTGATTCATTGTTTCAAGATGATCAATCTCGGCTTGTTGAAAATCCCAAGCCATTTTTGAAACCTTGTGCTCATTACCAAGGAAGTAAACTGTTTTTCCATTTTCATTCAGGCTTTCAAACCATTTCTCATGTTCGCTCATCGCTCAATCACCTTCGTATTTGGGCTAAGATGATTGCGAATGTCGGTGCAATGGTCAGCTTCAAAAGGCACATAATTTTGTGTGCTGTCACAGTGCTTACAAACAAAGAATCTATAAGCATCTCCATTGCTGGTGGTTTCATTCCATTTGTGCTGACATTTTTCATGTTCAGCAATTGCGGTGCGAAGGT
>CAXYZD010000173.1:0-5355 GCA_964293455.1 uncultured Acinetobacter sp.
GATTTCAAAGGGTTTTGGTAATGAATACATGTTTACTTTTTAGTTGATACTTAATCATAAAAACCAATAATAGAATGTGTTAATTTGGCAAAATCATATTTAAGATCGCCATAAATAGTAAAATCATTTTTATAGTTTAAACCTCGAGGATCTATTACTTTAATTCTGTCACCACGGGAGTCATATAAAATATTACTAAAGCAAAAATCACCATGTAATACACCATGTATTACATCCAAGCGCTGAGCATAGTCGATACATGTTTCCATAATCTCACGAACACTCGGTAACTTCTGATTCTTATAAATATACTGTTGATCTAAATCTACATGCTGTGACTCCGCATATTGCTTTAAACGGTCACGACTTTTATCTGCAAATAGCTTATATGCATCTTGATTGACATCCCTTTTCAAATTTTCATCTATATTTATTTGACGAGATACAGACATATATTCTGAAAGTTTGTTCAGTATCTTATTCCACTGCAATAACTCATTTTTACCATGTACATACAATTCATTTAATGGAATATAAGGTAAATATTCAAGTTCATAAAAATAATCCGACTCAGATATACCATGGTCGAGTATTACTGGGACATACTTTTTAAGCTGAGCAGGAACATTTTCAAACCATCTTGCTTCTGCTTCAATTTTAATTTTTGGGTGCCCTGTTTTATACACAACCCCCTGATGAATGCGAAGGTCATTAAATGCACGTTGAGTCGTAATATTTGCTCGTGAACCAAAATAAGTATTAGAGTGCCCTAAATCAAACCAATCAAATATTTCAACATTCGTCATAGAGTATTGTTTTTGATAATATTTAATTGCATTTACAAAATTATTACGATTCAATGTTAAAGACTTTAATAAATATGGGATAGATGAGAATGTAAAAAAACCACTCCATACCATTGCAAATTGATCTGTTTGTTTAACAACTTCCCAGTTATAGCTATCATTTGATTTTGAAATTGATATGATATCTTTCTTTTTAATCTTTTCAAAATTAGTGATATAAGTATCACCATGCAATAGATAAAATGTGTCATCACGATGAATACTTTCATTCGTATTTAATACATAAAGAATAGATTCACATAAATTAAACTCATCAGGAACTTTAATAATTTCGATAGTTAATGCATCTATAATTTTCGATTCAGAAGCCGATAATTGATAACTTTCAGGTAAAGATAAATAAATATTTTCGTTTGGAAAATATTCCTTTAAAGAATTAACTTGAAACTCAATTAGTTTTTTATTACCAATAGGTAAAAGACAAGGTGGAATTCTACCTAATTCGACTTGAAACTCAGGAATAACATATGCACCAGATGCTATTAAAATCATATTAAATACCTTTTATTTTTTTTAATGTTTCTGTATATTCCTGAGGTGTTCCACAAAATTTTATATCTTTAAATTCTATAACCTTATATAAAATTCTCCTCTTTTCAAGGATATATTTATTATACAATGGTGCAATATAAATCTCATTTCCATTAAACTTACTTAATTCATCTTCAAATTTTTGTTTGAATAACGCTGAAGATTTAAAATAATACAATCCATTACTACAAAGATCAGAAATTTTTACTTTTTCCGTTGTTTTAAGTACTTCATTATTTTCCCCTGGTAAAACAAATGACCAATGCCCTCCCTCCCCTTTAAATACCTCAAGATAACCATCAACTGATGAATCATCTACTAATTTTTCAAAATCATTTAATCGTGAATCAATATTAAAAACAAATAATTCTTCATCCGATGTCATATTCTTAATACCCTGATAAACGGTATCAGCTTGACCTTTTGTATGCTCAGTTAAAATAACTATAGAATAATTTTCTATACCCATTTTATCGATTTCTATTTCTACAAATTTTTTTGTATCAAAATGATCAAAAATAATAAACAAAAAATGATCAGTCTTATAATATTTTTCAAAAGATGAGACAGACCACTCAAATACACTTTGTCCATTCAAATCTAGCATATATTTTGGAATGGTATAGCCCGCTTTAAAAAATCTTGAACTTAAACCTGCCATAGGAATAACAATCATATTCTCACCGTTTTTTATTGGTCAATTGCAAGATTTCTTCATAAGATAATTGTAAAAACTCATCAGGTCGAATCGATTTATCGTCAATATAAAAACCTTCAAACCCACACCATGGCTTTGCAATATAAATCTCATCATATGGAACATTATGTTTTTGTAACCATTCAATTAAAATTGGTAATGTATTTGCAGCAATTTTACCGCTATTTCCATAATATGTTCGCATATTACGACTGGTTGAAAGGCAAATTTCAAAACCTTGTTTTTTATATTCCCACATTTTTTCAATAATTTGGGGAATCGGTTTTGAATTTTTATAATCACCATTTTTAGTTGTACAAATTGTTTCATCAACATCAAATATTAATCTTTTCACTAAGTTTCACCATTTATACTAAAACATTCAATTATTTAGATAATTTTTTTTAAATAAAATTTTTGATAATGAATCTTCAAATTTTTTGACAACTTTAAAAACAAAATCACTTTCTAAGTTTAAATTTAGATCACTTATATAAGTAAATCGATCATCTTTATTTTCGATACTACTTAATAAAGAATACATATCAAACTTTAGCTCTTCTACTGTTGTATAGTTATCTATTTTCAATTGTTCTTGACTGATTTGACTTTCAAATAGTATTTTAAAGTAAATTAAATAATTAAATTTTTCATTTTTGTAACTTTCTATCATCCGCAATAAAAGTAAAAAATTCCGTTTTGTCATATCCGTAAATTGTTTTCTTGAAATTAATAAATCAATATAAAATTCGGCAACACGAACCACTTCATTAAAATTTAACTCATTAATCATATTATGATTCAACATATCCAATAAAATATAGATTGCTTTTTCATTTCCAGCTTTCGCACTCGGCAATAACATTTTTATTGTTGTTTCTGCATCCTGGATTGTTCCATTTTCAATATTTTCAATCCATTTCGACAATAAGTCATTTTCCAAAGAAACAGTATGATATAAATTTTTCCAGTCAGGATCAGATATACTTAAGCATTTGAAACGATAAGTTGAAACATCTTTTTTCTTTCTCATGATATCTCTTGGTCTTAATGGTGGATTTCTTAATCCTTTCAAACAATTAACATCCTGCTTTTCAAAAATATTTTCTTTATCAAATCCAACCAATTCAGAGTAATCATCATATAACAAATCAAAATTTTCAGTAAAACCATCACGAATTAACTCACGCACATAATGTGTAATTTTTGCATGAGAGTAATCTTGATAAAAATCACCATCAATATATTTAGAGATTATCTCATTATTTTTAATAGAATTACCCAGTGGTGTAGCGACCATATTTCTATTCGGGGTCGTTGTAAAACAATGATAAAAACTCAAGTTTGGATCTTCTTGTCGAAACTTTCGAGTCGAAATAATATTGAAATGTGTATATAAAATTAAAAAATATAAGGCGTAAATTTTGTAGTATATTTCTGGAAATTTAGCATCATTTTTATATTTATCTACATAATTCCTTAAAGTCTTAATCGTATTATTATAAATTGTAAACTGATAATAGCTTCTTAAAATTGGAAACTCATGTACAAAAGGCTTATAAAACCACTGTAAATTTGCAACAACCATTTTCCGACTGCCTAATTCTGCTACTTCAAAATTGATCAGTTTATACAAATCACGCCAATGCCCAATCAAAACAAAATCAATCATATGAAGAATTCTCACCATTTTAGGTGAGAAAACACTTATTTTATATTTAAATAAATTTGGGAAATTTCCAATTTTTTTAGTTTCAATAGCATAATGATCAAAAAAATTTATTTTATCGAGTTGATTTAAATAATTTAAACTTCTGTCTGTTCTCGCTTTCAATATGAAAGCATTTCGTGGAATAATTTCTAAAGCGGCAAGCATTTGCTGTGCCTGGCGCCAATAATTAACAGATCCTGTTGGCGCTTTCTCTAACGTTTTATCCATTTCCCAGGATTCAATGATAAAAATATTTGCTTCATTTAATGCTTCGCGCAGTCTCGGAAACTTATTTATTTCGCCACGCCATGTAGACAATACAATATGCTTAATTTTCTGATTATTTCTAAGCTCCACAAGCTTACTCATCGTCAGCTTAAAATCAAGCTCATCCCTTAAATTTCCGCAGACAACTGCCCAAAGCTCATGACTCATGAGATAAAATACCCTCATTAAAATAATTCACATATGCGACATAACCCGATAAATTATGCTCTTGATCATCAATTCGGGTACGCAAACGATCATATCTCACATAAAAACCATATAGAATTTTTTTAGGCTTCTGCATATACATGGCAACTTCAGGATAAAAAAATCCATTCCGTTGAAACTCAGTACGATATTGAATAAGATTTTTTAATTCTTCAAATTTTGCTGACTCTAATAACTCAGTGAAGCCTTGCTCTTCCATGCGTGTTAGCATTTTATAAGCAGACATCATCATTTCTAAAAAAGTCGCATTTACAGTTTTACGATTACGAATATAATCCATGTGTTTTAAATAATTATTTAAACCAAACTGAAAATATTTTTCTTCAGGGCATAATTTTGTCAGTTCATTGGTACAGTAACTTAACCAATGATCATGATATTCATCATAATTTTTTGTAATAAAATGTTCAAACATCAATTTAACAGTATCTAATAAAACTGTATTTTTATTAATTTGATATAAGCGTAACAATCCTAAGGCTGCCTCACCATCATAATATACGATTCGAAATTTATCTTTTATTTCTAATGATGGATAATGTAAAACATGAGTCGTTTCACCTTGCTCATCAATCATTGTCTGAATACCTTTTGCAAGTGATTCAGCATATTTTTGATAACGATTATTTTGCGTAATTTCTTGGTATTTGGTCAGCATTAAAATAGCAGCCGCATTAGAACCCAACTTAATCTCTGGTTCAGCATCTAGCCCATCAATCATGTATGCCGTACCTAATTGAGGCTCTTTATAAAAATGCGTTAGAGCATAATCAATTGCTTTATGAATTTTAACCCAATATTGCTCTTGCTTATTTACCTCAAATGTCTCAATAAGTGCATATAAAGAAGTACAATGACGTAACGTATTATAACTCTTTATTTCACGGTCATACGCTGGAAAATATCCATAAATAAAACAGCCATTTTCCATGATTTGATCATGTAGAAAAGCTGCATTTTTTTTAATAATGTGAATAATATGATCTTTATTATTTACATCAATAAGTTGACAAAAATAACTAAACATGCGAAAAGACATTTTTGGTTAAACGATG
>CAXYZD010000174.1:0-5345 GCA_964293455.1 uncultured Acinetobacter sp.
GAAGGCAGATGCCTGATAGGATAAGAGTTCTGTGAAATTTGTCGTGTACAGAGAAGTTTTGTACAACATAGTTTAATGACCTCGCTCTAACTAATCAATCAGCGTTTTCAATTGCACCGACACGAATACTCCACTCTCCTGCGCTAAGTCTAAATGCATAAGTTCTTGGAATATCGACAATGATGGTACGTGTTGCCGAAACTTTACTTATATAACGACAAATAGGCTGTTCATTTTCATCGAGCAGAGTCCAATATACCTGTTCTACGTCAGGAATATTTACAGCCGTTTCAAACTGTGCCGAACCCTCATTCATACCAATGTGGAACTGACTGAGTTCTTCATAATCTTTCTTTTTTTCATACGTAGGAAAAGGCACACCCTGCGGGTCAAAGTTTTGACTGTCATGATTCATCACACTTTGCGCTACCGTTGGCCAAATGCAATAACGTAAATAATGCTGATCCATTACACGGTTCGACAAATAACGCCCTGTTTCTACGTAATCACGAATATGTTGTTCGATATTGGTCAATACACCTGTGCGTCCGCCCCACATCCCTGCCAAAATCAATTCGGTATGACTATAAAAATCATGCATCAGATGGAACCATTTATCGCTTTGCAACCATTCATCTACAGCTGCACGTTCACGCCATGACACCAATGAATCGGCATCTCGTAGCAAGAAATGTTGCACTGTCGGATCATCCATCACCAAGAAACGCCAAAATAATCCTGATAGCTCACGTTGTTTAGCATTCACCTGAATGACTTCTGCACCTTTTTCTTCAAGACGACGTTGCACATCTGTTGGCACAGAACCATCGACATAAAAACGGCATGTCCATTCAGGATAAATTTCATTGGCTAAATCGACATTAATGAGTGAGGTTTCGCAGTAACGTGCCAAATTGCCAAACAATGAAAAGGCGATGATATTGGCTTTTTTATTCTTCGGATCAAACTTCGGTGGTGCAGAAGTAATTTTACCAATGATCGGCTCATTCGCCACCATGTCTTTTTTGCTTTGAATTGCCAATGCACCATAATGTTTCACTTCCTCATCTTGTTTGAGAAAATGGCACACTTCAGTGATACCGTCATACACATTGGTATCGACCACTTTGGCACTAAATTGAATGGCTTTTTTATAATGTGACAATGCCTTGCTGTATTGCTCAAGTCGAAGCTCGGTATAGGCTAAGTCCATTAAAATACCAGCATGCTCAGGGACAAGTTTATACGCAGGTAAAATAAACTGATAGGCGGCTGCATAGTTTTGCTGTGCAAGTGCAGCATGAAATTGTTTTGACGCTGCGGTTAATTGCTGATTGATCTTCGCCACATTTTTAGGTGATGCCGTTTTCTTTGGCTGTATTTTTTTTGGCGCAATAGGCAACGGTAATTTCATTTTCATTATAAATTTACGTTAGAATTATAAATATTCACCTATATTAGAATATTTAACGTCTTGTGACAAAAACAAAATTTCACTATCTTAGAACCACATTGTTCGCAGTTCGGATGCGTTTATGCTGACACACTTAAATCTCATCAACTTTGCTTTAGCAGATCGTTTAGCCATGGACATTGATCAAGGTTTCAATGTCCTCACAGGCGAAACAGGGGCAGGTAAATCTTTATTGCTCGATGCCCTTTCGGCATGTTTAGGTGAAAGAACAGATACCCACTATGTTCGCTTTGGTGCAGATAAAGCCGATGTCACAGCCAGTTTTAGCTATCAAGAACACAGTCCTGAAGCTGAATGGCTAAAAAGCCATGAACTCGATGATGAATCGGGCGAGATTCATTTACGCCGTGTTATTTTTGCCACAGGACGTAGTAAAGCATGGGTCAATGGTCGCCCAAGTAGCTTATCTGAACTCAAAGAAATTGGACGTTTACTCGTTCAAATGTATAGCCAACACAGTCAACAGCAGCTTCTTGAAGCACCGTATCCGAAGCATTGGTTAGATCGTTATAGTAATTTCATCCAACCTGCTCAGGATGTCCGTGATGCCTATCATCAATGGCAAAAAAATATTCGTATTCATCAAGCTGCCCTTGATGCTCAAGCCAATCGTTTACAACGTATTGCAACCTTAGAATTACAACTCGAAGAACTCGAAGAATGGGTACACATCGACTACAAAGAAATTGAGCAAGAGTTTGATCGCCTGAGCCATCACGAACACATCATGCAAGACTGTAGTTATGGGCTCAATGCCCTCGATGAATCTGAACAAAATATTGCGCAAGAAGTTGCATCCATTATTCGCCGTTTAGAATCTCATGCAGGTCGCAGTGAGCAACTTGCTGAAATTCATACGTCTTTGCTCAATGCACAAAGTGAAATTGATGATGCTGCTGCAAATTTACGTCAGTTTATTGATCGTCAGAGTTTTGATCCTGCACGTATGGAAGAGCTCAATACTCAGCTTGAGGTATTCCACCGTTTAGCACGTAAATACCGTACACAACCCGAAGTATTAAAAGAGCAATTTGCCGAATGGCAAAACGAGCTTGAACAATTACATACGCTTGAAGACCCTGAAACTTTAGCAGAACAAATTGCTATTTCAGAACAGCATTATCAAAACAGCGCACAGCATTTAGATGAGATCCGTCGTGCTGCGGCTGAGCCATTGGCAAAGAAACTGACCGAGCAAGTCAAGCAACTCGCCTTACCTGAAGCCTACTTTGAATTTAAATTTGAACCGCTTGATCAGCCATCAGCAGAAGGCTTGAGCTTTATTCAACTACTTTTCACTGCAAATAAAGGTATTCCTGCACAGCCTTTAGGTCGTGTGGCATCGGGGGGGGAATTGTCACGTATTGCCTTAGTGATGCAAGTGATGAATGCTGAAAAAACTGAATCTGAAGTCTTAGTTTTTGATGAAATTGATGTCGGTATTAGTGGCGGCACGGCGGAAATTGTTGGGCGGTTATTGGCAGGGCTTGGACAACATGTTCAAATTTTATGTATTACCCATCAAGCACAAGTTGCGGCTCAGTCTGATCAGCATTTATTGGTGAAAAAACGCCAAACTGATCCTGCAAGCAGTACCATTTTAAATCTTGAAGAAGATCAGCGTATTTTAGAACTTGCACGCATGACAGGTGGTATTGAAATTAATGAAACAACCTTGCAACATGCCACACAACTTCGTGCCTTAAAATTTAATTCCGTTGCGACTCAATCGTAAAACGTCAACTAAATGATAAAAATAACGAGCTGAAATGCTATTCCTTGAGTATATTGAGTTAAGCACTTCATCGACCAATAACTTAAACATTGATTGCCTGATTACCACTAGGAGAAAACATCATTGAGTAAACAACATTTGATGCATCGTTGTCTAATTGCACCACCCGATCTAACAGATGATTTTTTTTCAAATACCCTGATTTATTTAGTTCGCCACGATGAAGATGGTGCTCAGGGGATTATTCTCAATCGTCCATCAGGTTTAAATGTCAAAGAATTACTCAATGATCTCGATATTGAAGCCGATCATGTTCGTCTGCAAGATGTATTGCAAGGTGGACCTTTACGTCCTGAAGCAGGCTTTGTTCTACATACAGGACAACCGACATGGCTCTCTTCCGTTGCAATTGGTGAAAATGTCTGTATTACCACCAGTAAAGATATTTTAGATGCCATTGCCCACAATGAAGGAGTTGGGCGTTACCAAATTGCACTCGGTTATGCCAGTTGGAGTAAAAATCAACTTGAAGATGAAATTGCGCGTGGTGATTGGCTACTGTGCGATTCAGATATGGATTTGATTTTTAATTTACCGTATAGCGAGCGTTGGGATGCAGCTTATCGTAAAATAGGCATTGATCGTACTTGGTTATCATCTGAGATTGGACATGCCTGATTTAACACCACCACAACCTGCTCTTCCCCAATTGGCTCATCCCCAATTGATTATGGCTTTTGACTTTGGCACACAAAAGACGGGTATGGCGGTTGGCTCGTCCCTGATTGAAAGTGCAAATCCATTGCCGTTATTTCCCATGAAAGATGGCATTCCAAATTGGGATAATTTATTAAAAATTGTGAAACAACATCAGCCCAATATATTTCTTGTCGGGCTACCGCTTAATATGGATGATAGCGAATCTGAACTTTCAGCGCGCGCACGTAAATTTGCTCGTCGCTTACGTCATCAAACCAATATTGAAACCTTCATGGTCGATGAACGCTTAACCACGCGTGAAGCACGTGATGAACTTAGTCATTATGAAGCACAAGGGCGCGGCAAAAATTTATCTGCCGATAGTCTTGCTGCTGCATTATTTATTGAAAGTTGGTATCGCAACCCTCAAGGTTTAAGGCCTTAAATCCTAAAAATAGAAATCAAAAACCCACCTTGATCAATCATCATAGATGGGTTTTTGATTTGATGAATGACTAAACTATTCTTTTTTCTCACGCTCTAAAATATGCACCGTCACAGTACGACCTGCAACAAAAGCCAAAGAATTATGTGGCACTTCATCTAAGACAATTTTGACAGGAACACGCTGTGCCAAACGCACCCAACTAAATGTCGGATTCACATTGGCAAGTAAGCCTGAAGATGTTGTCCGTTCACGGTCTTCAATCCCCGATGCCATTCCTTGCACATGCCCTTTATATTTCTGTGAATCTCCCATCAACTGAACCGTTACTGGATCACCTAAATGAATTTTATTGAGCTTAGTTTCTTCAAAATATCCAACGACATATAATTGTTTACGGTCAATCAATGCTGCAACAGCATCACCAACTTTGACATAATTGCCTGAACGTAAATCAAAGTTTGAAAGCGTACCATCTGATGGTGCAATAACTTCTGCACGACTCATATTAAGCTCTGCCAAATGCACACTGCTTGTTGCGGCTTCAATCAATGCATTTTGTTGCTTAATATTGGCTTGAGCTTGCTCTACTGCGGCTTGTAACTGTTGATGCTCGGCATGTGATTGATCACGAATTGCAAACATTTCATCTTGTTCTTGTTTTGAAATTGCACCATCCATAAGGCTCGCATAACGATTGGCATTTTTTTCTGCAAGATGATTATTGGCAACCGATTTCACCACATTGGCTTTGGCTTCGGCTAAACCTGCTTCTGCTGCTGCAAGTCCTGAATGTGCTTTTGCCAAATCAGACTTCGCTTGCTCGACATCTAAAGCTTGGCGTGCAAGATCAATTTTAAATAAAACCTGCCCTTTTTTGACCGTTTGATTGTCTTGCACCATAACGTCTGTCACCAAACCAGCAATATCAGAAGAGACCTGAATCACATCGCCACGTACTCGACCATCACGCGTCCACGGTTCTGCATTGT
>CAXYZD010000175.1:0-5344 GCA_964293455.1 uncultured Acinetobacter sp.
GATGAAAATATTCGTCATTTTGCATTCCCGAACTCACGTTTCAAGGGTTCTGCAAACTTGTTGATTATGCCCAACTTGGATGCTGCGAACATTTCATTCAACTTGTTAAAAGCAACGTCAGGTAACAATGTCACCATTGGTCCAATTTTACTGGGTGCTGCAAAACCTGTCCATATTTTGACACCAACGGCAACAACACGTCGTTTAGTCAATATGACTGCACTAACTGTTGCCGAAATTCAGGAAGCTGAAAAAGACGTATTGTAAGTTATAGTCAATTTGTGACTTGATTTCACATTGAGTCACTTGAGAAAACCTCTATTCTGTTGCATGATGGCATTAAGAATAGAGGTTTTTTCATGCGTGTTTATTTAGTCGGTGGTGCTGTCCGAGATCGTTTATTGGGGCATCCCTATCACGAAAAAGATTATGTCGTTGTCGGTGCGACACCGGAGCAGCTTATTGCTCAAGGTTACCAACCTGTGGGTAAAGATTTTCCTGTGTTTTTACACCCTAAAACAAAAGAAGAATACGCACTTGCCCGCACAGAACGTAAGTCTGGGCATGGTTATCATGGCTTTGAATTTTATACTGATCCTTCCGTCACTCTTGAAGATGACCTGATTCGTCGTGACTTGACCATTAATGCGATGGCAATGGATGACGATGGTACAATTTATGATCCTTATCATGGACAGCAAGATTTAGCTGACAAGATTTTACGTCATGTTTCCCCTGCTTTTGCCGAAGATCCTTTACGTGTTTTACGTGTGGCTCGTTTTGCTGCACGTTATGCGCAGTATGGCTTTACTGTTGCGGATGAGACTCTAGATTTAATGCGTCAATTGACGGAATCAGGTGAGCTGAATGCATTGACACCTGAGCGTGTTTGGAAAGAAACCTCTCGTGCGCTTATGGAAGATCATGCTGATGTTTATTTTGAAGTTTTACGTGCATGCGGTGCTTTAAAAGTTCTATTCCCTGAAATTAATGCCTTATATGGTGTTCCACAACGCCCTGAATATCATCCTGAAATTGACTGCGGTATTCACACCATGATGGCGTTACAACAAGCCTGTAAAGCTCATTATTCATTGGATGTTCGTTTTGCCGTTTTGATGCATGATTTGGGTAAGGCGCTGACGCCAATCGATGAATTACCTCGTCATATTATGCATGAGGAACGTGGCATCAAACCTGTAACCGAAGTCTGTGATCGCTTGCGTGTACCCACTCAAACCAAGCAACTTGCGCTTGCTGTATGTAAAGAGCATTTAAAATGTCATCAAGCATTTACTTTGAAGGCTGGTACCGTTTGGCGTTTGTTACAGCGTTTAGATGTGTTGCGTCGTCCTGAACGTGTTGAAGCTTTCCTTCAAGCCTGTGAATGTGATGCCAAAGGTCGTTTGGGTTTAGAAGATCGTCCTTATCCGCAAGCGAAGTATTTACTTGATGCAATGCAAATGGTTCGTACAATTAAAGCTTCTGATTTGCCACCTGAAATTACAGGCGCAGATATTGGTGAAATGTTAATTCAGAAACGAATTGAGGCAATTTCTAACTTTAAGCAAAATTATACTCAGCCTGATCAAGTAGTGTAAAAATTTCCTCTCAGAAATGAACGGATTCCCGAAGAACTAGCAAATTTTAATAGTTCTTCGGAGGAAACAAAACATTTTCAATTTTAAGAAACTGCTTGATCGTAATTTTCGTGGAATAATAAAAATTCATTTTTAAATAGCCCATTTTTTTCAAACCAAACTATTTTATTACCTATAATATATTGAAATTATTTAACTGATATATCTATTTAGTTTAAGATATATTGTATTGATTTTAATAAGTATTAATGAGTAACAATAGGAAGCTTATGCAAAATAATAGTGATATTAATTTACCAATCCTTATTATTGGTGCAGGGATAGCTGGAATAGCTTGTGCTAAAAAATTACAAGATAATGGTAAAAAAGTTATCGTATTGGAAGCTAAATCTATTATCGGGGGGCGCATAAATTCTAAAAAAATTGATTCAGATATCTTTGATTTGGGTGCATCGTGGATTCATGGAATTGATGATAATCCTATATGGGCTATTGCCCAAGAAAACGATATAGAAACGACTATATTTAATTATGATAAGTCACGATACTTTCATGAAAATGCAAAATTATTTTCAGAAAAAGAAGCCCAAGAATTTGAATTTTATATAGATAAAATAGAAAAATCACTTCTTGAAACTCAACAAATATCTGCTCTTGATGCGATTAAAGACATAATATTTTCTTTACCTTATTCAGGTCATACATTTTCAGAAAGCTACCTTAAAAAATTATTATTGAGCTTCTTTGAACGAATAGCAAATGACCCATTTGCTACAAATCTAGATCAACTTTCTTCAAAGTATCAAAATTATGAGGGATACTTTAATGGTAATGAAGTAGTATTTCCCAAGGGCTATTATCAAATTATTGAAAGTATTTCAAAAAATATAGATATTAAATTAAATGTAGATATTAAAAAAATTACTTATGAAAATGATTATATAGAAGTTATTGATTGTAACAATAAAACTTATTTTGGTTCTCAGGTAATAGTTGCAGTTCCACTTGGTATTCTAAAAAAAAATCACATTGAGTTTCACCCCCCATTATCGAGCGATTATATTCATTCTATTCAAGAAATCGGGTTTGGATCCTTTAATAAAGTATTTTTTGAATTAGAGCAACCGCTTCCCTTTCGGTTAAACAGTTCAGTCGAAAATATTAGTGATTTTTATTGGAATGACAGCAATTGTTTTAACATTTTAGATCTATCTAAAATCTATCAAAAACCGTCTTATTTGATACTATTTGGAGGAGATCAATCAAACTTTATAGACCATTCAACGGATAAAGAAGTCTCTGACTTTGTCTTTAGTAGCTTAGAAAAACAATTTGATATTATTCTGAATAAACCCAAAAAAATAATAGTTACACGTTGGGGAGCTGATCCTTATAGCTATGGCTCTTTTAGTTTTCCATCACTAAATCATACTGATGACCTGATTAAGACTTTACAGAAACCAATTAGAAAACTTATTTTCTTCGCGGGTGAACATTGTAGCTTGAAATATGCTGGTACTGTTCATGGTGCATATCTAAGTGGCTGTGAAACAGCTGAAAAAATATTACAGGAAGTACCTCCCATTTAGCATAAAATTTCTGATACAAAGTCAAAATGTTAGAACCCATTTAGAGTGTCTAGATTTTTATCCATAGAAATGTCTAGTTCATGATGCTTTGATCATTATTTTAAAAAAAGCCGATATGAAGTCATATCGGCTTTGTTTGGTCTTTTTTATACGCTATACAAAAACGATATTTTTGGAGAAATTTTGTCGTTTATAAATCAGGACACATCCGCTGTAAAACTCACTACTTTTTCTAGCTTCATCTGATTTTGTGCCACCATCAACAAACGATCAATTCCCAAAGCAATGCCTGAACATTCAGGCATATTCGGCAAGGCTGCAAGTAAATATTCATCTATCGGCATCACATGTAAACCTAACTTTTCACGCTCTGCATTATCGGCTTCAAAACGACTGCGCAACACCTCAGCATCAATCAGTTCATCATAAGCATTGGCAAGCTCTAAACCTTCAATATATAACTCAAAACGTGCTGCAACCCATTCGCCCTCTTCATCAATACGCGTTTTAGCAAGAGACGCCATTTCAGGTGGAAAATCTGTTAAAAATATAGGCGTATCAAACCCTAAACTCGGTTCAACCATGTGAGAAAATAATAGATCAATATAGCCCAAACGATCATCACCCAAATCTAGATTTAAACCGACACGCTGACAGGCATCTTTCAATTCCTGTAAAGTCGCTTTTAATGGATTGAGATCCAAACGATCCATAAAGGCATGTTTATAACTGTAAATGGTCGGGCGAACTTCACCGAAACGTTGTGCCAAAACTACATTGAGTAAATCGGTTACTTCAAGCATTAAATCTTTCAGTGAAAATTCAGGGCGATACCATTCCAACATGGTAAATTCACTGTTGTGCTTACGTCCATGTTCATCATCACGAAATACTTTACAAATCTGATAAATCGCCCCACTGCCACTTGCAAGTAAACGCTTCATTGCAAATTCAGGTGAGGTCTGTAAATAATGCGTTTGTTTTCGACCACCGATATGACGAAGTGCCTGCACAGAAGCCAAATGTACATCTGTTACGCCTGCTTGTGAAAGCACAGGCGTTTCAACTTCCAATACATTACGTTCAGCAAAAAACTGACGCAATTGTGCATACATTTTGGCACGCGCTTTTAAGGCGTTGAGGTCACATGTTGGCTGATAATTGATACAAGAATCATTCATGCTTTTGGCCCACCATGTGCAACCCATTCTCGACGTAGCGGATAAGTTTTACGTAAATGATCAAAAGCTTTTTGATCCACTTTGCCATCTTTTAAGGTTGCTCTTAAATTGGCATCATCACGAGCAATGTCATAAATGGTCGATAAATATTTTTTCAGAGTTTGTTTAATGTTATTGCCATAAAAATATTGTTCACAGGCAGGCAACTGCGTTTCAAACTTTTTATGGCCACTAAAATCAAATGTTTTACAAAATGCATCATAAATCATCTGTGTACCACGCGCTTTACCTTCAAGGCTATACCCAGCAATGTGTGGCGTTACAAGCGTAATAATTTTTAATAATTTTTCTGAAATTTCTGGCTCATGCTCAAAAACATCAAGTACCACTTTACGCTGTGTTGTTAAAATATTTGCAATTAAAGCAGCCTCTTCAACCACTGCACCACGTGCTGAATTAATCAAAATGGTTTCAGGTTTCATCATTGCCAAGCGTTCAGCATTGATCAAATGATAGGTTGGATATTCACCTGCTTGGGTCAATGGCACATGCGTGGTAATGGCATTGGCTTGTTTTAATAATTTATCTAGCTCAACTTGTTGAATATTTGAGTTTTTTACAAATGGATCATAGCCAATCACATTCCAACCCAAAAGCTGTGCCATATATGCCAAACGTGAACCAACATTCCCTAAACCAATAATCCCTAAAGTAAATTGCTTACCCAAATCTAAAAATTGAGCATTAATATGCAATAACGCGGTAATGACATATTCTGCAACCGCTTGCGCATTACAGCCGGCTGCATTTGACCATGCAATTCCCTGTTGTTCCAATGCGCTAATATCTAAGTGATCTGTACCAATGGTTGCACTACCAACAAATTTTAGCTGTGTATTTTCAATCAGTTGCTGATTTACCTTCGTCACTGAACGCACCAATAAAGCATCGGCATTTTTTACATCTTCATGTG
>CAXYZD010000176.1:0-5310 GCA_964293455.1 uncultured Acinetobacter sp.
TAGAGTGTTTGTGATTAATTTCTTCTTAATTAATTATGTAGTTAAAATAAAAAACCCCAATTTAAATTGGGGTTTTAAAATTATAAAATGAGGACTTAATGCAGATTAGAGGTGATTTTTTGCAAAATTTGTAAAAGAACATCAAACTCATTTTGTAATGGCGTACTTTTACGTGTAACTAAAGCCAATACACGAGAAGGAGCATTTTCAATTTGTTTAATGACAATCTGCTCATTACTTTTCAGCATATGTGCATGAATCGCAATTTCAGGCAGTAAGGTAAAACCAAGATTAGCACTCACCATTTCAACTAAAGTCGGTAAAGAACTTGCTTTTAGGCGATGATCATTCTTACGTTCACTAATTGGGCAGACACTTAAAGTATGGTCACGTAAACAATGACCTTCTTCAAGAAGCATCAAGTGGGTTAAATCGAGGTCATCAAGTTTTCTTGCATTGGCAGCATTCTGATCATTTTTATTGTAGACCAAAAATAAACTTTCTTTCGCAACTTCAGCAACTTTTAGACCACGTGTATCAAAAGGCAGAGCGAGCATGATCATGTCCAAATTACCATGTTCAAGTTTTTCTACGATCTTATCACTTTGCGCTTCATGCAAATGTAACTGAATTTTAGGCAGTTGCTTATGCACTTCATCTAATAATTTAGACAAAATAAAAGGCGCAATGGTCGGAATAATACCAAGATGTAAATCACCCGTAAGTGGCTCACTCATCTCTCGGCTTAAGCGCATTAAGTCCTGAGCATCGGCAAGAAGGACACGGGCACGGGCAACAACTTGTTCACCCAACGGAGTTAAACGTACGTTTTGACGGTCGCGTTCAACAAGTACGCCACCCAATAAACGTTCAAGCTCCATAATCCCGCCTGAAAGCGTAGATTGAGTGACGAACGAACGGCGCGCTGCTTCAGTAAAGTGCAGCGTCTCAGACAGTGTCACCAAATATGACAGCTGTCTTAGGGATGGTAATGCAGCCATAGTGTCCTAATTTTACGATTTAAAATGATGAGCAAATAATCCACTAAGTTGAGGAATAAAGTGCGGGGGGATATCATGCCCCATTCCTTCAATTAATTCAAACTTAGCGCCTGATATTGCCTTAGCAACAGCTTTGCCATGACTCGCTGGAAGCAGACGGTCTTTTGATCCATGAACCACCAATGTTGGCTTTTGAATCTGTCTGTCCAATTGTAGTAATGAGCCTGTACATAATATTGCTAAAAACTGTTGAAGTACACCCGCTGGGTGATAACTTCGTTGATATAATTTACGAGCGGTCTGTAAAGCTTCCAATTGATTTAAATAGCCAGGGGAACCAATCGTTTTAAAAACTTTTAGAGAATGATTGATAATACCTTGTTCATCACGCGATTCAGGCTTGCCAATCAGCGTAAATAATTGCTTTGGAAATGGTGGTGGCAGTAAAGGTTGATTATTACTCGTGAATATTAGCCCTAATTTTCCAATTTTTTCAGGATATTTCGCCGCAAGAATTTGTGCAATCATGCCGCCCATCGAAGCCCCAATGATATGAGGTTGATCTAAACCTAAACGATCAATGAGGAGGGCAACATCATCTGCCATATCATAAAGATTATAAGGCGCACCATCATTCGGTAAGCCCATGGCAAAGCGTCCCATCAGTTTTAAATGATTTAGACGAGGACCTTTATGGCGAATTTTAGAAGATAGACCAATATCACGGTTATCAAAGCGAATCACACGATAACCTTGATCAATTAGCGATTTACAAAAAAAATCGGGCCAAAATAACATTTGTGCACCCAAGCCCATAATCAACAAAATGGCAGGATCTGTTTCTTTACCGCCTATTTCAACATGCAATTGCATACCATTGCCAAGATCAACTGAGGTTTCTTGCATGAAGGACGTATAAGGAGAGGTTTGGAACTTAAGTGCACTATTCATTATTATTTTTCCTAGATAGTGAAAGTGGTCTGTATCTTTTATATGGATACAGACCTTTAAAAATCAATTTAAACTGTAGCAGGAATGAGGTCAGGAACGAGTTTAGTCAAAGCTAAGCGTTGTTTACCAGCAGTCGCACCGAGTAAGACAAAGCCTCTAAGTGTCCCTGTAGAATCAATTGCTTTTGATAGCATGCCATCTTCAAATTCTTCATTTTCCCAATTGACGTCAACACCGACAGGCACAGGGAGTACAGTGAGTGGTGCAGCAGGCGTCTTAACTGCAACAGGCATAGCAGGGTAGTGAACATTGGTGCTTTGACCATCAAGCGTTTTTGCAAGCGCACGAGCTTGCTGCATGAGTGGCATCACATAAGGCAACAATGTACCATTAATTTCTGCACAGTCACCAAGTGCATAAATATCGAGTTGATTGGTTTCCATCAGGGTATTTGCAATGATGCCACGACTGGTTTCAATATTCGCCGTTTTTGCGACGCTAATGTTGGGTTGTAAGCCAATCGCAGAAAGGACAACATCCGCAACCAACGATTGACCATTGGCGAGAACAACTTGGTAGCCGATATCAATTTTACTGATTTTTTCAACAGTTGTGCCGAGTGCAAATTGAATGCCTGATTCTTGTAAATTGTGTTGGAAGGCTTGTGCAACATGGGGCGGCAAAAGTCGACCTAAAGGCTGTGGCGCTAAATCAATCACCGTCACTTTATGACCTGTATTTTGTAGATCATTGGCAAATTCACAACCAATTAAGCCTGCACCTAAAATCACGACACGTTTTTCACCTGATTCAGCTGTAGAACATTGGTTTAATGTTTCACGGAATGCACGGTAATCAATTAGCGAATTTACGACATGAATGTCATCACTACCATCACCCGCAATGGCTAAACGAATAGGATTTGCACCAACAGCTAAAATGAGTTTGGAATAACCTTGGGTTATGCTTTGACCTGCTTGATCTAGCGTCAATTCATGTTTATTGGCATCAATCGATTTCACCCAAGTGTTATTTTCAATGCGCATATTCAGCTGTGTACGCATTTTTGTCGCATCGGCAAGACCAATTTGATCAGGTACTTTGTTGCCTACCAATGCATTAGATAGTGTCGGTTTTGCATAATTCACCGCATCGTCTGCACTGATCATGACCAGTTCCTGCGCTGGATTTAATTTGCGGAATTCCCGCGCAAGAGTATAGCCAGCCATTCCTGAGCCAATAATGACGATCGGTTGCATATTTTTCTCCGCTTTAAACGTATTCAATTGTCATAAAAAAAGACCATAGTGATATGGTCTTTGTCTTAGAATCAGATTTCGACCATCTCGAAGTCTGCTTTGGACACGCCACAATCTGGGCAAGTCCAATCATTTGGAATATCTTCCCATTTGGTGCCAGCAGTAATGCCATCCAATGGCCAACCTTCTGCTTCGTCATAAATCCAACCACAAACGATGCATTGATACTTCTTCATTTAATTCTCCAAAAAAACCAACAGCTCATCAGCTAGACAGTTGGTTTTTGTATGACCTTTATAATATGTTCAGACTTCTTATTTGGTATTGCTACATTCTTTATTATTACCGTAAATAAGGGGAATAAAGAATCTTAATGAGAAGTCTATTGAAATGTAGTTCAAAGTTTACATATTCAATTAAACTGAATTTTTACGCAGTTTCAATATGAAAGTAAAGTAAATAAGGGCAGTTTACCGCACTAATCTGAAAGCTGAATGGCAGAGTAGGACAAAAGCAGGGGCGTTTTGGCAAATGGAGGGCTATTTTGTTTAATATTTTAATGATTTGTATTTTATTTACTCAGCTTAAGTACTAAAAGATCAATTATTTGTAAAGAAGATGTTGGTATTTTATTCAATCAGAATATTGAAAAACATTGATATAAAATGAAAAATTTTAGACTATTGTCCAACATTATTTTGATGCTCAATCAGATATAATTGAATTTAAATAAGGTATATCCAATATTTTTTATAAAAATGATATAAATAAAATCAATAATTTAGGTTTTTTTGATGATTGTGAGATAGCTATTATAAAAGGCTTGGGCTGTTAAATTGTCTAAAAAAGCGTTAAAATTCACCTATTCCTTATTATGTAATTCTCCCTATTATGAACATGCCTATCGCTTTGTGGTCACACATTCGTACTGTCCAAGATTTTCCAAAACCAGGTATTTGTTTTTATGATTTAACGCCATTGTTTATGAATAAACTTGAAGCGTTAACAGATGCACTGATTGCCAGTATTCCTGTAGATCAACTTGAGCAATTGGATAGTTTTGTAGCGGTAGAAGCACGTGGTTTTGTGTTAGCAAGTTTACTTGCACAACGTACAGGCAAAGGTTTGCTGTTGGTACGTAAAGCCGGTAAGTTACCACCTCCAGTTGTAGGCGTGGGTTATAGCCTTGAATATGGTCTAGATCGTTTAGAAATGTCTGCAGATATTGAAGCACAAAAAGTCATTATAGTAGATGATGTTTTGGCAACAGGTGGCACACTACGCGCTGTAAAACAGTTGATGGATAAATGTCACCACACTGTTTTAGGTGCAAGTATTTTCCTTGATTTACCCGCATTACACGGTGATTTAGACATGACCATTTGGTCTGTATTGGATGAGTGTTCAAAGCCTGTAATTGCTGAAGTTGCTTAAACGATATACTTGAAAAGTATTCTAATATTTAAAAAAACCTGCGCAATGCAGGTTTTTTTTGTCTCTCTGTTTTTGTCATGGTGATTTGTTTGTGACTAGTTTGATAAATGTCGCTTGCATATAGTCAATCAATAGATTGAGGTTTTCAGGTTGTGCCAAACGATGATGTCCACCTTCTAAAGTTTTGATCTGCATAAAAGGTTCAAGTTTTTCGGATACTTCATACATATT
The DNA here is from genome assembly GCA_964293455.1 of uncultured Acinetobacter sp. Classification (GTDB taxonomy): domain Bacteria; phylum Pseudomonadota; class Gammaproteobacteria; order Pseudomonadales; family Moraxellaceae; genus Acinetobacter. The sequence goes on from CAXYZD010000176.1 coordinate 4,877, forward strand.
CAAAATTTCATCGCCCAATTCAATATAGGCAATCTGTGGAACATCATGCTCAAGATCATGTTCATTTATAGGTAAATAGTCATCTCTAAAATTGGGTGAAAGGCTAGGATTGGCAATGATTGCAGGTACGCGATGCTGTGCAGAAAGTTTTAATGCCCAATAACCACCCAGGCTATGACCAACTAAAAGATTGGGTTTAATGGTTTCAATGGCATCATTATAAAATTTTTCTACCGTTGCATAATTTAAATTACGATAGTCGACATTAATGCAAAATTTTTTATTTGCATCAATCGCATGGAATTTGGTCGATTCACGAGAAGAATCTAGACCATGCAAAAATAAAATTCTTAAATTACGTTGATTCATTGTTATCGCTTTCATACTGTCTTTTACACAAAGATAGATTTGGATTGAAATGTTATATTTCAATT
>CAXYZD010000177.1:0-5303 GCA_964293455.1 uncultured Acinetobacter sp.
TATCGTACAACCAATTGGTCTTCTTATAACCAAGCTTTAATAAAGTGGTCTGGTTATCATTATCGTAGTTTGGTCGAAACCAAGATGCATTGCATTAAATTATTAGGTCGTCCTCACACCCAAGTTGCCACTTAAATTTGGCTCAATTAGGGTAGTTCTGCCTTTCAAACCTTTGTGCAACAAAGCCGATTTATACTGTCAGTTGTTTAAGATCGATCGAATCATCGGCAAAATATAGAGGATTTATTTGAATATTATCGGTGATGATTTTTTTACTGATCATAAATTCTAAAGGACAATTGATACAATCTGCAGCAATCAATTTTTTTTCTTTAAAATAAAATGCTGCAAAGCTATTCCCACCTTGAATATCACCTCGAATCACCAACTGATCATAACCATGATTTAAACCAACAATCTGTAGTTTGATATCATATTGGTTTGACCAAAACCAAGGTATGGCATTATATGCTTTGAACTTTCCACATAAAGTGGCTGCCGCGATTTTGGCTTGTTCATTGGCATTTGGCACAGACTCCAAACGAAGTTGGCGCTGATAGTGGGAGTTAAAATGACTGGTACAATCACCTGCCGCCACAATATTCAGATCATTTGTTTGACCATAGCTATCGATTACAATACCATTTTCGACGTCAATTCCTGCAATTTGAGCAAGTTCGATATTGGGTTGCACCCCAATCCCCACAATAACAAAATCTGCTGGAATCATCGTACCATCTGCACATAAAACGCCCTCCACCTGTATTGTCCCAAGAATACGTTCTACCGTAATATGATTATAAATTTTTACACCATGCGTCTGATGCAAACGTGTATAAAATTCGGAAAGTTCAGGTGCAGTCACGCGTTGTAAAATGCGTGAGGACGTTTCGAGTAATGAAACCTGAATCCCCAGTTTTCTTAATGACGCTGCGGTTTCTAAACCAATATACCCCCCTCCGATCATCACTGCATGTTTTGCACTTTTAATCTGTTCCTGTATCGCAGTAATATCAGCTGCATTTCGGACATAGTGAACCCCTTTAAGCTCCCCTCCATCTATCTCAAGTTTTCTGACTCGTGCACCTGTACAAATTGCCAATTTTGCATAGGACATCTGTGAACCATCGGCAAGCGTTAACATTTTACGTTCACGATCAATAGCAACCACAGGACCGTGTAAAAAATCAATCTGTTGCTTAGCATAAAATTCTGCTGGGCGGATCAGCAAATCCTGAATGCTTTTATCACCTGATAAGAAAGTCTTTGACAAGGGCGGTCGATGATAAGGTAAATGTGGTTCATCGCCAATCATGACAATTTCTCCCTTCCAACCCTCTTGACGCAGACTGACACTGAGCTGTGCCGCAGCATGACTTGCTCCAATAATCACCGCTTTCAGTTTTTGCATCACTCGCCCTCTTTTGCAATGGTCTATTTTGATTTATTGTTCCGTTTTTACTTTAAGTCTGACCATCAGCTTTGAATAACCGCGGACAAAGTTAGATTGTACAATCTCAGGTTCATCCAAAACATCTAAGCCATCGAAACGATTTAAAATTTCTTCCCATAATATACGCAACTGCATTTCAGCTAAACGATTACCCATGCAACGATGTACACCAAAGCCAAATGAAAGATGATTCCGCGCATCTTTACGGTCAATGATAAATTCTTCAGGGCTGTCAATGGCACGTTCATCCAGGTTGCCTGAGGCATACCACATCACCACTTTGTCACCTTTTCGAATGAATTGACCATTTAACATGACATCTTGTTTAGCTATGCGACGCATATACGCTAAAGGCGTTTGCCAGCGGATGATTTCTGACACCATATTAGGAATTAAACTTGGGTTAGCCTTTAACTTGGCAAATTGCTCAGGAAATTGATGCAGGGCAAGTACACCACCTGTCATCGAATTACGTGTCGTATCATTACCACCCACAATAAGTAAAGCAAGATTACCTAAATATTCCATCGGACGTTTGATCAGATCACGTGTCGATTCACTGCTTTGCATGAGTGTAATCAGGTCAAAACCTGGGGTTTCGCCTGCCGCTATACGTGCCGATTTATCATGCCAAAGCGCGACGAAATGCTTTGCCATATCAGTCACGCCCACAAAGGATTCATCTAAGTCTTTATCGCCCCCTGTACTTTGCGGTGAGGATGAAAATAGATCTGACCAATACACCAGTTTCAGTCGATCTTCATACGGAAAATCGAGTAGCGTTGCGAGCATGCGGGCAGTCAGCTCAATTGAAACAGTTTGTACCCAATCAAAGGATTGCCCTGTTGGTAAACTATCAAGAACCTCGCAAGTTCGCTCACGAATTAACGACTCCATTTCTTTTAAATTTTTTGGTGCTACAACATCTTGCACCGCTTTACGACGTTCATCATGTTTTGGTGGATCCATTGCAATAAAGGTTTCAACATCAATCGGTGCGGTACCAATCAAAATCAAAGGTTCTGCTGAGAACAGCTCATGGCTTTTATCGACAAATACAATGTCTTTATAACGCGTGACAGACCAAAATGGACCAAATGGACTGTTGGCTTGATAATGTACAGGACATTCATCACGCAGACGTTTTGAATATGCGTTCCATTGATGCTGTCTAAATAAAAATGGATTACTTAAATCAATGTCAATGATATCGACTGTCGAAACATCAGGAATCGATTTTTCGACAAATTTGGGAAAGTATTCTTTTTGAGTGATCAGTCTTTTTGTACGCTTAAATAGATGTACGCCTTTGACTTGCATATCCATTGGAATCAATGGCGATAATCGATTGGATGCTTCATTTTTTACTTTATTGAGCACTGCTGAAAACTGAGTCATGGCATTATTACCTACTGTTATTTTGATATTGATCTGAACTAATTATCCATAAACTTAGCGTTACTTTTACATTTGATATTCAGGAAGTTGCACATGCATTCCATCCATATCTTCAGAGATTTGTACTTGGCAAGCCAAACGTGAAGTTGTGGTTTTTTCGGGTGTCAGATCAAGCATTTGCAGCTCACTCGCTGAGGCTCTGCCGATATGTGTATCCACTTTGCATTTAAAATCACATGACAAGTACCACACGCACACTCCCCACCACAATCGGCATCAATGCCTGGAATGCCATGATCAAGTGCAATCTGCATCAGTGATTTACCTACACCTAATTCAGTTGAATGCTCTGTGCCATCATGCTCAATAAAAATAATTGTTCCCATATTCGTTCTCCTTAACAGGGTTATTGGTTTGCTATTCATCGGTTTTTATTTGTATGAATACAATCTAATGCTATAAACCCATTATAAGGAGGTCATTTTTTGACAAAATAGGGTCATTAAAAGACACATCAAAAATTCAAAGAAGAATTGAGTTTCACCTGCTTAGTCGTTATGACAGGAGGTCAAGGTGTATGAAATGAAAAATAATATATGGATGGATGAAAATCTCGATATTGCCAATATTCCATCTAATTATGCACGGCTTATTGGTAGAGAATTGGCACTGAATATTCGTGAATTACCGCAACTGCTGCAATTTACTCAGCTCACCACTGAGCAATTTATACAGGATGAAACGTTACTGACCACAAGACAATTGGTGCAGATTTTACAGAATTGTATCTCTTTATCTGAACATGCTGATTTTGGTTTACGTCTAGGCAAACGTCTCACTCCAACCACGCATGGTGCCATGGGATTCTTGGTAAATAGTAGTCCGAATTTATTGATAGCGCTCAAAGCCTTTAAGGAATTCATTCCCACACGTATCAGTTTTGCCCGTTTGAATATTCAATACACGGAATATTCAGTCAATATTTCATTATATTTTGATATTCAACTCTCTGAACAAGTCCATCGGATACTCTCTGAAACATGTGCCGTGATTTTATTTGAATGTGCCGAATTTATTGTGGGACGCGCAATCCATGAAGCAAATATCTGTTTTGCTCATGCTAAACCTGATTATAACCAAGTATATAAGCAGTATTTATCGGGAAGTTATTTTTTTTCAGCACCTGAGATCAAAGCCGAGTTTCCTTTAAACCTGTGTAATATTTCAAATGCATCTGCTAATCAAGAAAGCTATATGCTCGCGATGCGTCAATGTGAAAGCATGTTGCAACAATTGCAGCCTAACAGGCAGAGCTATGTTTATCACATTCAAAAAATGATGCTTTCAAGTTCTTTACATGAACTCAGCGAGGAACAGATCGCAGCTTCCTTATTTATGAGTAAACGTACATTGGCACGTAAACTGGCTGTAGACGGCACAAGTTTTAAGGAAATTAAAGATGCTATTTTATCAGAGCAAGCCAGTCGTTATTTAACTGAAAGTGATTTATCTGTCGATGCGATTGCAATGCTACTTAACTATCATGACAGCTCCAACTTTAGACGCGCTTTTAAACGCTGGTTCCAAATATCACCAAGTGAGTATCGCTATAAAAACAAAAAATCGTTATCGCAATAATCTGAGGAAAAACTTATAAAACTCGAATATTTAGGTAATTTCATGAGTTTATCAAAACAATTAATATAAATAATTGAATTTATTAATTATTATTAAATTTATTGCACAAACCTAGCCTAGAAAAATTATTCAACAATATAATTTCAAGATTAATTAACCGAGGTAATATTTCTATTTGGTTTGACCAAAGACTCAATGATATGCTCAGCCACAAGGCAAACAAGGTCGGAATCAAACTTACTCCGATACAGCTATTCAATGCGGCTTAATGATCAAATCTCTATTTCGACTCTCTTTACGTATGGTTACAGGCTTTGTTCAAAATCTGATTAAACTTTGCGAATAAAATTGAGTAGCCCAGAATATTACTGATATTCGTACTCCACGCTTTGTAGAAGACAAAATCATATGATATTGCGATTAGCTACCAAAAAATTAGCTATGGATTTCCTTGCGCAGTACACTGCTCATCTTTTGGTTACTATTAGCATAAAGATTTCCATTATAGGAAGGTCAAGATCACACAGAAAAATTACAGATAATAAAATCTTCAAGAGAATGACTCAGGATAAAATAAGAACTACACATTGCTTAAAATAAATTAAATAACTAATATATATAAATATTTTAAAAATTATTGTAATTCCAAACATACAATTTAAAAAAATCGTGACAGAGTTCAATATATTGCAATAACTCACTCGATCGCGTACTTAAAAGTAAATTCCCAAAAATATAAAATTTAAACATCAAAGGATATTTTTAATGATTGCAACAAGCCCTTTATTTCTCAAAAAAATAATGACTCTTATTA
>CAXYZD010000178.1:0-5274 GCA_964293455.1 uncultured Acinetobacter sp.
TCGAACTCGGTATGGGTGTTGGTATTGTCAATGATGTAGCTTATGACACTGAACGTGATCACCGTTTAAAACAAATTGACACCGATTTATTTGGGCTTAATACCACATGGATTGCTGTCCGCAAAGGGCATCTTTTACGCGGTTATGGTTATGAATTTATTTCCATTTGCGCCCCTGATGCTGATGTTAAGGCATTGAAAAAAATTGCATATCCTGATGATTAAGATACATTTTCAATAATTCTAACAATAAAAAACAGGCTTAAAGCCTGTTTTTTATTGCAATGCATAATTGTGATACGCTGAACTCAACTTACCAATGGAAACTTACACCCACTTTACCAACTGGCAACCACTGGTACTTATCATCATTACTAATTTTGTTTTCTTCAGCGGCTAGATCTCGATCGAAATCGTCACCATTGACATTCACAAAATCACCACGAGATTGTAAATTCACATTAGGGTTACCTGTGTAATATGCACCAACCTCACCAAATACACCCCAATTTTTATTAATTTTAGGTGCAAAACCTAAACCTACATATGGAGAAATATTATTGGAATAGTCCAACTTACCATTCACTTCACCATTAAAGTTATAGTTATTACCATTCACTTTAATTGTCCCATCACTTGAACGTTTACTAAGATCATATTCAGAGTTCACATTACCCACACCTGCTGCTACATATACACCTTGAGCCCAACGATTTTGGCTTGCACCCCATGGACGAATCTCAGCATTTAAATAGGTCAAGCTATTATTTAAATCAGCGTCATATTTTGTTCCACCAATGGACAAATCATCTGACCATGAAATATCGCCACCGTTATAACCCAGTGCCAAACCTACATAAGGATTTGCTGTCCATAAAAGTGCACCACCATAACCTGTCGTACCGACCTCAAGACGGGCACCTGTAGGAAGCAATTGATTGGCATCAAAAGTTTTACCACTATCAACCACTTGGTTATCAGCCATCGCAAAGCCAGATGCAGTTAATGCTGCTGTAATAGCAAGAAGTTTGAATACTTTCATTTATATCTCCTCAAACATATTAAGTTTGTTATTTAATCATCGTGTTTTTTGATTTCAGTGAAATAATAATCGAAAAGCAGCTTATAAAAAGTGCACTTCATGATGAATTTTTGCTTAATTATGTTAAATTTTGATACAATTAAGTGTCAATATCGCTGTTCAAAGCATAAAAAACTACAAATATTTTCGACTTTTATACATTGTCATACATTCTATTTTTTTATTTGTGGCTTTTGTCATTCCAATTTATTTTTTTAGCGAATTTATCGACCAATTTGGTGTAGAATCTTTAAAATTTTTTGGGAAGAGAAGATCATGTCTCAGCTTTCAACGATCATTGAACAAGCATTTGAAAACCGTGCAAATTTCACAGCGGCAGATTGCCCTGCTGAAGTTCGTACTGCGGTTGAAGAAGCGATTGCAGCTTTAGATAACGGTACACTCCGTGTTGCTGAAAAAATTGACGGTGAATGGATTGTTCATCAATGGTTGAAAAAAGCGGTATTATTATCGTTTAAACTCAACGACAACAAACCAATCGAATCATGTGACCTTCAGTTCTATGACAAAGTAGATACTAAGTTTACAGGTTGGACTGAAGAACAATTTAAGGCTGCTGGCGTACGTGTTGTACCTCCTGCTGTTGCACGTAAAGGTTCTTTCCAAGCAAAAGGCGTGATCTTGATGCCTTCATATGTGAACATCGGTGCATATGTTGATGAAGGTACTATGGTTGATACATGGGCAACTGTGGGTTCATGTGCTCAAATTGGTAAAAATGTACACTTGTCAGGCGGTGTAGGTATTGGTGGTGTTCTTGAACCACTTCAAGCTAACCCAACCATTATTGAAGATAACTGCTTCATTGGCGCACGCTCTGAAATTGTTGAAGGCGTGATTGTTGAAGAAGGTTCTGTGATTTCAATGGGCGTATTCATTGGTCAATCGACTAAAATCTTTGACCGTGCAACAGGCGAAGTTCATTATGGTCGTGTTCCTGCTGGCTCGGTTGTTGTTGCGGGTAGCTTGCCGTCTAAATGTGGTACTTACAGCCTTTACGCTGCAATTATCGTGAAAAAAGTTGATGCAAAAACACGTTCAAAAACAAGCTTGAACGAATTACTTCGCGAAGACTAATTCTTTTATTTCTTGCGGAACTTTCGTCGCCTAATGGCGCACAATAGCTCCTCATCTCTACGGTCAATTCTGAGCGTAGAGATTTTTCATTTTGTACACTGTGGTAAATGTTATGAATACTCTCCGCTCTTCTGCTATTCCTGTTTCTGATCCGTCTGCGGGTTTACGTATTACGGAGATTTTTTATTCCCTACAAGGTGAAGCCAATGCTGCGGGCTTACCGACTGTCTTTATCCGTTTAACGGGTTGCCCTTTGCGCTGTACCTACTGCGATACAACCTATTCTTTTGAAGGTGGTCAACGTCAGTCATTGGAAAGTATTATCCAAACTGCAACAGATTTTAATACCCCTTATATTTGTGTTACTGGTGGTGAACCACTTGCACAGCCAAATTGCATTCCATTACTACAACAATTATGTGATTTAGGTTTTGATGTTTCACTCGAAACAAGTGGTGCGCTTGATGTATCTTCTGTTGATACACGTGTATCAAAAGTGCTTGATCTCAAAACACCTACATCTGGTGAACAAACACGTAATCTTTTAAGCAACCTTGATCATTTAACCCCACATGATCAGATTAAGTTTGTCATCTGTAATCGTGAAGATTACGAATGGTCAAAACAGCAACTTACAGAATTTGAGTTAAATGAGCTGGTCAGTACTGTATGGTTTTCACCAGCATTTGCTGTCGAAAAAAATACGGCTCGACTGCCTGCTTTAGCGCGTGATTTAGCGCAATGGATTTTAGACGACCAACTCCCTGTTCGCTTTCAATTACAATTGCATAAATTGTTATGGAATGATGAAACTGGTCGTTAATCCGCCCTGTTATAAAATTGGAGAAGTGTTATGCGTCCTCGTGCGATCGTTTTATTGTCAGGTGGTTTAGATTCCACCACTTGTTTAGCTTGGGCTCAAGCCAATTACGACTGTATTGCAATCAGCTTTATGTATGGTCAACGCTCAACAACTGAGTTAGATGCTGCCCGTGCATTAACTGAGCGTGCTGGTGTGGAACACCGTGTGATCAATATTGATTTAGGCAATTTGGGTGGTTCTGCCCTCACCGATCATAGTATTGAAATCCCTGATCATGAACAAACTGGTATTCCGATTACTTATGTGCCTGCACGTAATACAATTTTCTTGTCGTATGCACTTGCGGCTGCCGAAGTATTTGATGCAGAAGCCATTGTAATTGGTATTAATGCCGTTGATTATTCAGGCTATCCTGACTGTCGTCCTGAGTTTATTAATGCCTTTGCCAATATGGCTCGTCTTGCAACCAAAGTTGGTGTGGAAGGAAAACCGCTTAAATTTGAAACACCTCTGTTACATTTATCCAAAGCAAATATCATTCGCTTGGGTATAGAACATGGCGTAGACTACAGTCAAACAGTGTCATGCTACCAAGCTGACGATCAGGGACGCGCTTGTGGGAAATGTGATAGCTGTCGTTTACGCAAACAAGGTTTTGCCGATGCAGGTATAACAGATCCAACACGCTATATACCGCAATAAACAGGTAATAATGATGAAAATTTCAAAAACAGGTTTACTACTGACTTCACTTTTTTCTGCTGCAATGTTCGGTTCAACACTTGCTTCTGCAGATGCGGCAAGCATTGCGAAAAGTACCAATGTAAAAGCAGCGATCATCGCAGAGTGTAAAACTCAAATCACCAAAAAAGGTGGTTTAAATGCAACTGAAGCGGCTAAATACTGTACGTGTGATACCGACATCAAAGGTAAAACAACACTTGCTCAGCAGTGGGAACTTCAAAGTACAATCAATGCTAAGAAAAGCCCATCAACTTTAGCCTTCATTCAAAAGCAAAATGCAGACATGAAAGCCTGCCTTGGTGCACCATTGATTAGCAAAATTCAAACACTTGCTGAAGCTGAAATGAAAGCTGCACAAGCGAAAAAATAATCGTTAAACCTTGGTCTAAATTCAGCCACTTTTATGTGGCTGAATTTTTATGGAGTATATAAATATGAGTTCAAGTATTACTTTACCCAATCAAACATTTTCAACCACAACAGGTGAAATTAATTTAGCCGAAGTTACATCAGAATGGTTAATTATTTATTTCTACCCAAAAGATTCAACACCGGGTTGTACCGTTCAAGCGGTTGATTTTTCAACACTGAAAGAGCAATTTTCTGCACTCAATACCACGATTGTTGGGGTATCTCGTGACTCTGTAAAAGCGCATCAAAATTTTACTGAAAAGCAAAATCTGAGTATTGATTTAATTAGTGATAAAGCAGAAGTATTGTGTACACACTTTGATGTGATTAAAGAAAAAAATATGTATGGTAAAAAAGTCATGGGCATTGAACGCTCAACATTTATTTTCCATAACGGCACATTGGTCAAAGAATATCGTAAGGTTAAAGCTGCTGGACATGCTGAACAAGTATTAGCAGATTTAAAAGCACTTCAAACTTAAGTGATTGAGCTGTAAAATAATCAGTCCATGCTTCATTTTAAGATGTATAAATAACATCGATCATTGAATATATGGGCTGATTTTATCGTCATAAACTCATTCTAAACAAATAGAAATAGCCTTGAACCATTCATTTAAATTTCATACATTTAAGATCAGTGAGATTGCAATTCCCCACATCACCAATGCAATCACACCATCTAAAACTTTCCACGCCTTTGGATTTTCAAAGATAGGAATAAGTATTCTTGCACCATAACCCAAAGCAAAAAAGAATAACCACGATGCGGTCACTGCACCCAAAGCAAAGTACAATTTCGTATTTTCAAATTGTGTCGAAATTGAACCGAGCAAAACTACCGTATCCAAATACACATGCGGATTGAGCCATGTTAAAGTCAAACAAATTAAAATGATTTTGCTTAAATGTTGCTTTTCATCTGCCCTAATTTGCATCTTTTGTTCTGAACCCAAGGCTTGCAAAGCGTGTTGTAAGCCATACCACAATAAAAACAGCGCCCCACCCCATTTAGCCCATTGTATTAACTGAGGATATTGCTGTATCACCACAGAAAAACCTGTTATAGCTAAATTTTTAATAATATATCACAATAGGTCTTATGGGATACTCAACAG
>CAXYZD010000179.1:0-5254 GCA_964293455.1 uncultured Acinetobacter sp.
AATTATTATGACATTATTTCAATGAGTTATCTATTTTTGTCGTGTACAGAGAATATATTTATAAAAACAGACTAAAATCCCGATCAGATAAGAAATAGCCGCCGTATCAACATACATTCGGAAACCATTATATTTACAATGTATAAAAATGATTACTCTAGTTTTTTTAGTAAAAACCAATAAGTTATTGCAATTTTGCATGAAAAAATCTAAATGCGATTGACCATGAGAAATAGCTTAAATATTTAATTTTAAGGTTACTTTCAAAACAAAGAACAACCTTCTTATTTCGTTGCCGAAGAGAACCGAACGTCATAGCGTAAGATTGATGCATTAAATTCCTCAAAATCAAAATCACCTAAATTTTCGGGTAATTTCATCAAAACAGGTAAGCGAGCAAGTCCATTATCTCCATTTGGAAAAGCATAGTGACGTTCAAACTCATTCATTGATGTTAAGCTTTCAAATTCAATAAATACGCTATATTTAGGTAAACTTTTGGGCACAGCAACAATATCTAAATATACTTGTTTTTTCATACGTATTGCAGCAGCTTCAGCCTGAATTAAGTCTTTTTCAACTTTTTCACCTTTAATGATTCTCTTTAAGAAAGAACCTTTCGTCGTCGTTTGTTCTTCTAGCAAGTGTCCCATATAGTTTTTTAATTCACGATAATCTTGCATATGAAATTCAAGTAAATCTTGAATTTTACGAACAGGTTGTTGAGAACGTTCATTCATTGTTCCCCATTCAGTACCATGCATTGGAATAAAAATTTCATCTTTACGTTTTTCAAGAAATTTTAAATACGCCATAATTCGATACTCAAGCAACTGAATATCATTATTAAAAAATAGGGATGGCTGTTCTTTAAAATCACGATAATGCCCTAAAATTTCAGACAAAATCCTATGTACACTCATAAATAAATATTCAAATTCTTCAATATGTGACAAACCACTTTTTACTGCATTGCGAAGTGGTAAAAAAATATAATTAGTCAGCATATTTTCAATATTTTTCAGGTAATCATTGACGATTCCTTCACTATTTTTAGTATTTAAACCCAAAGGTTCCATTAAGTATGGAATCAACTTTTTATCTACAAACTGTTCAAAATCAGCAACAATTTCAAGTACATCTTTATGTACTTGATGCTGAATGGTGATCATTTTTTGTAAATAACCAGAAATTTCATTAACATAAATTCCATCTTTTATACGGCTGAATTCAACAATCACACTATTTAAGTAAATTTGCTGATGTCCTTCATACTCTATTTGTTCCTCAATAAGAAAGCGGCGTATCGAATATGGATTATGACCAAAATGTTGAATAGGTGCGATTAAGAAAATAAACTCTGATGTTTGTACAATATCGAATTTACGAAAATCTTGTTCTTTTAAAAGAAAATATTTGAAAAATGGATGTTGCATCGTTTGAGAATATTTTGGTAACAACGGTTTGAACCAATAGCCCAATAATTGCTGTTTAATATAAACTTCAATAATAAAACATTTGATTTGCTCAGCCGTCAGATGACGAATACCTCTGGGCGGAATGAGTTTCAACTTACGAATAATATTGGCAACATCTTGTAAAAAAACACGCCGAATCAATAATTTTTCACGTTGTAATGCCAAATTATCATTCACAGGAATTAAATCAATTTGTTGTAATGCATTTTCTAAATAATCGGCAATTTGTAAACTGTCTGTGGTTTTTTTCAACCATTCAGTCGAGTGCGTCAGCTTTGCAGCAATCGAACGCATACGATCATTTGAAAAGCTGTGTTTTAAAATATGTAGTGAATTACTAATTTTATATTCAAAGCTGTTGGCAACTCGATTCCACTGAATTTCTTTAGGTTTTAAAATTTGACGATCAATTTCTTCTCGAACATCAATTTCCTCATGTTCTAAAATTTCAGACACGATTTCTTTCCAATTCAAGTCAGTACTTGGCTCTAATTGCAACAATATTGCTCGAATTTTATAAGGAATTGTGGCTGTATTCATTTTATCACCACCTTGCTGTTTTATTCACTAACCAGACGTTATTTTAGTTTATTGTGATTAATTTAACATTTTTTATATTTAATGTTCAATAATTATCTTTTTTGAATTTGTAAATCAATTATTTACACACTAAATCGTAATTTTTCTCGATTAAATACGTTCATTATATTTTTTAACGTTTCGTTTTAAATTCTGCATTTTTCGTTGTTGTAGATATAAATGACGCATGCCTTCAACCACGAGTACGATCACTGCCATCCAAATTGGGATATACGTCAACCATTCATCAGGACCGATACTTTCCCCTAAAACCAAAGATGCACCTGCAAGCAATACAGGTTCTAAGTAGCTCAATAAGCCAAATAAAACCATAGGTAAATAACGACTCGCAAGAATATAACTCCCCAAACCAATTGCGCTGAGTAAACCTAAACCAGCAATCACCAACAGTAAAATTGGGGTATCGATCACTTGTGCTATGGAACCACCATTCGCTTGAATAAAGTAAATTGCCACAGGAATGCACAGCAATATATCCCACCAAAAACCGCCCAAGTTGTCAGTTTGAATCTTTTTACGAATCATGAAATACAAACAATATCCTACGGCAACTGAAACCGTTTCCCACGCAATACTGCCTAAACGCCACAATTCATGCCCAACGCCAAAAACGGCAAGCGCTACTGCTATTTTTTGTAAAATCGATAATTTTTCTTTATAAACAAAACGACCAGTCAAAACTAGCGCTAAAGGCAAAAGGAAATAGCCCAACGATACCTGTAAACCACGACCATTCATTGGTCCCCATAGAAATAACCATAATTGGAAACAGGTGAGAAAAGACGTCAGTAAAAGAAAAAAAATTAGGAAAGGATTTTTCAGTAATCGCTGCCCAATAGATTTTACATGTGCAAAATCACCACTAAACAACATAAACAAAGTCAAAAATGGTAAAGTCGAAACAATACGCCAACCAAAGGTTTGCTGACCATCAAAATCACCCAATAAGCGGGTATAAAAATATAAAATACCAAAAGTGATTGAAGCCAATACAGATAATGCGATTCCTTTATACATCTCTGCACGCCATCACGAAAAAAGAATGGTTATTTCCACATTAATTAAGTTAAAAGTCAACCTTTTCAAAATACAGCTTTTTACAATATGAACCCAATTATGGATGGCTTTGTTTGGTATAAATTACATCATCAAGTTGATAGCCCAAAGAACTTGCATATTTTAAATATTCACTAAGTACATGTGGATTTGGTTTCGGATCTCTAGACAACACCCATAAATATTTTCGATGCGGTTCACCGACCAAAGCCATTTGGTAAGTTTTATCTATTTTTAAAATCCAATAATCGCCTCGCCCGACAGGTAACCATCGAATGGCTTCAGGAATAAAACTGACTCTGAGTTTACTGTTATAAGGTTGATTGATGACAAAAGCTTCGCCTACCGAGCGTTTTTCTTTAGCTTCATCATCTTCACAACGATTGTCGACCACGACATTACCATTTTCATTTAACGTATAACGTGCAGTGACATTTTGAATGCATTGTTGTTGAAAATAAATAGGTTTTCTAGCGACTTCATACCAAAGCCCCAAATATTTATCGAGTTCAACATGTGAAACTACGGGCAGCTTTTTTTCTTGTGCATGCACACTATAACTATATAAACTGCAGAGCAATAGACCCGATAGGGACAGAATAGATCCCCATCTCATCTGCTGCCAAAATTTAAATATTCTTATCAACATTCGTTACTAAGACCGAAAAATTGGCTTTATTTCAATTTAAGATAACGATATTCACACCGAATAATTGTAGATAAATGTATCTATTCAAATCATCGCTATTATTGAATTAACATTGCCTTCATGCGTAAAATTTCATCACGCAAACGCGCTGCTTGTTCAAACTGAAGTTCTTTTGAGGCTTTGAGCATTTCTTTTTCAAGTTTACTCATATGTTTTGCCAACAGTTTAGGATCGGACAATAAGTGCTGTTCATCTGCCGTCACAGATCGAGTTTTTTGCTGTGCTAAATCATCCATTTGCTCATCTTCAAACACCTCACCTGTATCAATTGACTTGGTCATTTGACGTACTGTACTGCGTGGCGTAATACCATGTTCAGCATTAAATTCCATTTGTTTTTGGCGACGACGTTCTGTTTCATCTATGGCTTTTTGCATGGAATCGGTAATACGATCTGCATATAAAATTGCTTTACCTTTCACATTACGTGCTGCTCGACCAATGGTCTGAATCAGTGAGCGTTCTGAGCGTAAGAATCCTTCTTTATCGGCATCTAAAATAGCCACCAATGATACTTCAGGCATATCTAAGCCTTCACGTAAAAGGTTGATCCCCACAAGTACATCATAAATACCTGTACGTAAGTCATGAATGATTCTTACACGCTCAACGGTATCAATATCGGAATGTAAATAGGCAACTTTCACACCATATTCTTTTAAATATGAGGTTAAATCTTCCGCCATACGCTTGGTCAATGTAGTCACAAGCACACGTTCATCCAATTCTTTACGAATATTGATTTCAGACAAGACATCGTCAACTTGGGTTAACACAGGACGTACTTCTAAAATTGGATCAAGTAAACCTGTTGGACGTACCACCTGCTCTGCTACTTGTTCAGATTTTTCCAATTCGTATTTGGCAGGCGTTGCGCTGACATAAATTGTAGTTGGAACAATGCGTTGCCATTCTTCAAATTGCATTGGACGATTGTCGAGCGCACTGGGCAAACGGAAGCCATAATTGACGAGATTTTCTTTACGTGAACGGTCACCTTTATACATTGCGCCAATTTGCGGAACGGTGACATGTGATTCATCAATAATCAGCAAAGCATCATCAGGTAAATAGTCAAATAATGTCGGTGGTGCTTCTCCCGAAGGTCGCCCTGATAAATGACGGGAATAGTTTTCGATACCATTGGTATAACCCAACTGTTGCATCATTTCTAAATCATAACGTGTTCGTTGTTCAATCCGCTGTGCTTCTAACAACTTGTCGTTCTCTTTAAAAAAAACTAAACGCTCTTTTAGTTCTTCACGAATTGTACCGATTGCACGTTCTAAATGATCTTTAGGTGTTACATAATGGCTTTTTGGATAAATTGTCACGCGTGGTGCTTTGCGAATCATTTTCCCTGTCAATGGATCGAACCATCGAATGGAATCCACTTCATCATCAAATAACT
>CAXYZD010000180.1:0-5197 GCA_964293455.1 uncultured Acinetobacter sp.
ATAAAAGTCATCAAAACAAGGTATCATAAGGCGTTTAAAAATTTACCCTTGGAGAGCCTTAAGTGGATCGACCGACTATCAGCCCTGAACATTTGCAGGAAGCTGCTGAAAATTTAACAACCATCCGTGACTTCATCCGCTTTGGTGTTACAGCATTACGTCAACACGATGCCCACTTAGGTCAAGGAACCGAAGACTATTTTGCTGAAAGCTCAGCATTAGTCTTGCAAACCATGTCACTTGAATGGAAAGCGGATGCTGAAATTTTAGATGCGAAATTACTGCCAAGTGAAAAAGCAGAATTCCTGGCATTACTTGAGCGTCGTATTAATGAAAAAGTGCCAACATCATACTTGTTGAATTTGGCATATTTCTGTGACAAACCGTATTATGTTGATGAGCGTGTGCTGATTCCACGTTCACCGATTGCAGAATTGATCAATCAACGTTTTGCGCCATATTGTCTTGATGAAAATGATCAAGTGCGTGAAGCCTTGAACGATTTACCTGAAAATCCACAACCTAAAAAACCACAGCGTATTTTAGATATGTGTACGGGTTCAGGTTGTATCGCCATTGCTTTAGCATATGCATATCCTGATGCGGATGTTGATGCTACTGATATTTCTAAAGATGCTTTAGAAGTCGCTTCAATTAATACAGAACATCACGATAAACAGTATCAAGTGGCTTTACTTGAATCTGATTTATTCTCAAAAATTCCTGCTGAAAATCAATATGATTTGATCGTATCAAACCCACCGTATGTGGATGCAGAGGATATGGCAGATCTACCTGAAGAATTTCACCATGAGCCTGAGCTTGCTTTGGCGGCGGGTCAAGATGGCTTAGATCTTGTGCGTAAAATGTTGGCTCAAGCTGCTGATTACTTAACTGAAGATGGCTTAATTGTCATTGAAGTGGGTAACTCTGAATGGGCAATGAAACAAAACTTCAATACCATCGATTTCCATTGGTTGAAATTCCAAAACGGTGGTTCAGGTATTTTTGCACTGACCGCAGCACAATGTCGTCAATACCGAGATTTATTTATTCAATCTATTCAAGCATAAGGAATTGTAGGCATGGCAGGTAACAGTATTGGGCAACTTTTCCGTGTTACGACTTGTGGAGAATCTCACGGCGTTGGCTTAATGGCAATCGTTGATGGTGTTCCACCGGGCATGGCTTTGTCTGCAGAAGACTTACAGATTGATTTAGATCGCCGTAAACCGGGTACATCAAAATTTGCCACGCAACGTAAAGAGCCTGATGAAGTCGAAATCATTTCAGGTGTATTTGAAGGTAAAACGACAGGTACATCGATTGGTTTGCTGATCCGTAATACGGATCAAAAATCGAAAGATTACGGCAACATTGCACAAACTTTCCGTCCGGGTCATGCCGACTATACCTATACGCACAAGTATGGTTTCCGTGATTACCGTGGTGGTGGTCGCTCAAGCGCACGTGAAACAGCGATGCGTGTAGCTGCTGGTGCAATTGCGAAAAAATATTTGGCTGAAAAGTTTGGTATTTTAATTCGTGGTCATGTGACTCAAATTGGCACAGAAAAAGCAGATGTTTTAGATTGGAATGAAGTTCCAAATAATCCATTTTTCTGTGGTGATGCCAATGCTGTTCCGCGTTTTGAAGCACTTGTGACTTCATTGCGTGAACAGGGTACAAGTTGTGGTGCAAAACTGGAAATTTTGGCTGAGAAAGTTCCTGTGGGTTGGGGTGAGCCAGTATTTGATCGTTTAGATGCAGATATTGCGCATGCCATGATGTCAATCAATGCCGTAAAAGGTGTTGAGATTGGCGATGGTTTTGCGGTTGCAGAACAGTTTGGTCATGAAACACGTGATGAACTTACCACGGATGGATTCCTTGCCAACCATGCAGGTGGGATTTTAGGTGGAATTTCATCAGGTCAAACTATTCGCGTTGCGATTGCACTTAAACCGACGGCAAGTATTACCACACTGGGTAAAACCATTAACATGAATCGTGAAGATACCGATGTATTGACCAAAGGTCGTCATGATCCATGTGTGGGTGTGCGTGCAACGCCAATTGCTGAGGCGATGCTTGCGATTGTGTTAATGGATCATTTTATGCGTCATCGTGCACAAAATGCCGATGTGGTTGCACCATTTGCTCCGATTGAACCTAAATAGCTTTATTATATAAAGAATATAATGTTTAAAAGCCAGATTTCGATCTGGCTTTTTTATTTCTGATACTTTTTTAAAGGATATTATTGTTGTTGAGTAAGATGCTGTGAATAACCTTTAATAAAGGTTAAATAAGCAGAAGACTTTTGACCATCCGCTTTGAGAAGTGGGCGCTCAATATCACCTTTATCGGTCATGAGTTTCAATGAAATTTCTTTACCATTACGGAAAGAATTTAAAAAGCTAACTGGAACAATAATATAATTTGACGATAATTTTGAACCATTTTCAAGTGTGGTATTTTCTGTTGCAGCAATAGTTGAATAAGCATAAGGCTGACCATCTACAGTAAATACAAACTGTTGAATATTATATTGTTCAGCATTTTTAATGTCGGCTGTAATTTTAAAACCATCACGTTTTTCTTCATTCCAACGCATTGCAAGCTCAGGGCAAACTTCGTTGGCTTCACAGATTAAAGGGCCTTTGGTCACAACTTTAAGAGAATTTGGAGTAGCACATGCTGTTAATAAAAGCACAGATGAAAGAAGTGCGAGTTGAATTTTCATAATTATTCCTAAATTACATGGATCTTACTGATTGTTATAACAATGCGCTGAACGTGTTAAATTTACCGTTTAATGCATAAAAAGGGAATAACCAATCTTATGTTAGCGATAAAATTATGCATAAAATTCAATATTTATTGATATCTGCGGTTGATAGAAATAGATGATATTTCCCCATGGGATATTTTTTGATGCGTGGAAAAAGAAAAAACAGCATTCTGATGAATACTGTTTTATTTTTATTATTAATAGCCATAAGTTTATAGAGGAAATAAGCGAAACCGAAATTACCTTAACTGATTATTGCTTATAGCCACGCATAAAGACTTTATAACCACCAGACTCACGATTAGTGTCTAATAGCGTACCACCGACATCGCCTTGATTGGTATTGACGGTCATGGTGATATTTTTACCTTTGGCTAAAACAGTCAAGAAACTACGAGGAACTGTAACATAGTTAGATGAATCAATGAGGGCTGAACTTTGCAGTTTTCGATAATTTGAAGCAACGGTTGGCGTATAGCTATAGTTTTGACCATCGACATTAAAATTAATTTTTTGGATGTCATACTGATTGGTATGGAAGATATCAGAGTAAAGGTTATATTGACCACCCGAACTTTTCCAATCAACAGAAAATTCTGGACAAACAGTACCAATATCACAAAGCGGTGATCCTGTTGTTTCAGTACGATGTACAGAACTTGTTGGGCTCATATCGCTGGTGAGCGCCTTTGCCGTCGGTTTAAACCAGTCGCCTGGTAAAATTACGCAGCCTGTAAGTGTCAATGTGCTGACTGATAAAGTTGTTAGCATAAGTATGCTTGAATATTTCATTGTTATAACCATTTCATTTAGTTTTTATTCAGCGCAATTTAGCATAAAAAAAATAAAGTGAGAAGTGGTTATCGATTAATTGTTTAGTTTTTATTGAAATTAATCTTATGTTTTAAATTTAAATTTAATAATTTTATTGGATTATTGAATATTTATAGAGTGTATAAGTGTCTCAGATTTGACTTAATGTCTTACTTTACAGAGTGATTTATTATTGATTCAAGCGACTATTGAATGATTTAAATTTTTATTTTTTAGAGTGAGATTTAAGTATGTGCTTTTAAATTTGATGGGATGATAAGGTTTTTGTGCTGCTTGTGGAAAATCTATACGAAATGAGTAAAACAAGGCTTTTTTATGAATGAAATAGTGCTATAAATGAAAATAAAGCGAATATGAAAAAGGAGCTAAATTGATGAAAACAACAGTAAAGTATGTTGTATTAAAAAGTCGAGAATATCAATTGGGCACTGCACTTTTTGAAGAAAGTTTAGATGTTGATCAGCACTATTTTGATCAAATTCCTGATGTTATTCGTTATCAACAACATGATTTTAAAGTTAAATCTAAAGAACTAGTACGCAAGCAAATTTTTGATGAATTTGAAGAGTCACAAAGCATTTTAGTGAAAGTAATTGCATTGAACTAAGTGGCTTTAATTGAGTGTAGATCAATAGTTTTAAATTGTTTTTAAAAATCGAAAACCCCATAGTTTATGGGGTTTCTTATCTTTAAATGAGTGATTTTATTGTTTCACAATAAATACAGGCAATTGTGTTTGACTCAATACATCTTGAGCAAAACTACCAAGTAACCATTTTTGGAAACCTTTACGACCATGTGAACCCATCACAATGAGGTCTACTTTTAATTCTTCAGCCGTATGGATAATTGTTTCTGCCGAAACACTACCTTTTATAATTGAAGTTTCAATATTAATACCTTGAACTTTAGCCATTTCAATCACTTTTCCGAGAGCTTGCTGTGCGTTGTTATAGGCTTCTTTGAAATACTCCTCAAGCATGCCCGTTGTATAATAAAAATCTGCTCCTGAAAATGGATCTTCAGCAATGACGCTAATAGCAGTGATTTTACAATTGAATGCTTTTGCAAGTTCGATGGCATGTTTTACTGCCGAAAAGGAAATTTCTGAACCGTCCACAGGGACTAAAATATGCTGATAAGCCATAATGATTTTATCCTCTTTGTTTATCGTTCCTTTTATTGATAACACATAAAAGGGTAAGGTGAAAGAACATCGGAAAAGAACGCATTTTATTTGAAAATAATGTGATGCTGTTGTGGAAATTTTAAAAAAAATGAAATTTTTTTATCATGCTTTTGAAACATATAAATACATTACTGTTCAAATTATAGAAAGTAATGAAAAATTTAATCCATTTAAAATGAAACTTAGATATTCGTATTTATGGAGCTCATCATCAGCGCATCAATTGCATATGAAACTTTTAGTGCTGACAGGTAAGATGACTTTTTATTATTTTACAATCATCACAGGTAAGGGACAGACACTTAAGACTTCTTGAGCAACACTACCCAAAACAAATTTTTTAAATCCAGTACGCCCATGTGAACCCATGACGATTAAAT
>CAXYZD010000181.1:0-5133 GCA_964293455.1 uncultured Acinetobacter sp.
GAAAGCAGAATCCTGATAGGATAAGGGTTCTGTGAAATTTGTCGTGTACAGAGATTTAAAATACAAAATTAAAGAGTATGTTGATCTTTTATATCTTCAAGGACATCATCAAGTTCTTCAGGATTTTTCATTAAGTGTAAGATCGAAAGAATCAAACCACCCCAAAGAAAAACCATTGAAATAATCATCATAATAATTGCAGAAGTATTCATTATTCAGCTCCTTATCGATCTTTTACTTTGCTGAGCGCGACCGCAATAACGGCACAGAATGCTACACAGCCCCAACCAAAAATCATCAACATACTTGAACTATAAGTGTCATAACCTTTGGTGATTAAGCTGAAAATAGTCATGCACAAAGTCACCAGTAAAATCATTGAAGTAATTACGGTCAGAGTGAAATCCCAACCTTTACCCAATTGAACAGTAGAAATACGGTTCACATGATCACGGAGTTCAATCAATGCTGAACGCTTGAACCAAGCTACAGTAATAATTGACAATAATGCACCACCGATAATACCGATGTTATTAATAAAGTGATCAATAATATCAACCAATTTAATTGCATTGACACTTGAGAATAAGGTGATTGAAACGAGCGCACTACTACCACCAATAATGGCTACTGCTTTTTTACGACTCCACTTCAACTTATCTTGCATTGCTGCAATAGGTACTTCAAGGATCGAAACCATTGAAGAAATACCCGCAACAAAAAGTGAAGTAAAGAACAATAAACCGAATAAATCAGCACCAGAACCTAAGCTCGAAATGATTTTAGGGAATGCAATAAATGCAAGACCAATACCACCACTCACCACTTGATCAACGGGTTTACCTGACGCAAAAGCCATGAAACCTAATGCTGCAAAAATACCAATACCTGCCAAAATTTCAGTCGATGCATTGGCAAAACCAACAATCAAACCAGAACCCGTCAAATTGGTTTTTGGCTTCAAATAAGAAGCATAAGTCACCATAATCCCGAAACCAACAGACAGCGAGAAGAAGGTATGACCATAGGCAGCAAGCCAAACTTTATAGTCCATCATTGCAGACCAGTTCGGGGTAAAGAATGCATTTAAGCCTTGCGCTGCACCCGGTAAACGTAATGCTTGAATCACTAAAATGGTAAATAGAATGAAAAGCAAAGGCATGAAAATTTTATTGGAAAATTCAACACCCTTTTTCACACCACCAAATAAAATGATCAGTGTAAGCGCCCAAATCCCTGTGATCGGCCAAAATAAATGGCTGACAAATTGGAAATCAAAAGTCGATGCTTTCGATGTTTGTAAATAAGTATTGAAGAAGAAACTTTCAGGATCACTTCCCCACATTTGACCGACCGAGAAGTAAACATAACTTCCTGCCCAAGTCAGTACGCTCGCATAGTACAAACCAATTACGATACATACACACACTTGCCACCAACCTAAAGTTTCACCGCCTTTAAATAAGGCACGATACGCTTTTGGAGGAGAAGTATTACCTTTATGCCCGGTTGCATAGTCTAAAAATAACAACGGTAGACCCGCAGTAATCAATGCGATTAAATACGGAATTAAAAATGCACCACCACCATTTTCATAAGCAACATAAGGAAAACGCCAAATATTGCCCAGACCCACAGCAGATCCGACTGCTGCGATGATAAAGCCTGATCGTGATGTCCAGTTCTCACGAGAATCTGTCATAAAACACCTAATTTTTTTGTAGATACCTTCTTTTCCGCTTGTTATTGGTCATATTACGGATAAAAAAGTATCGAGAATTTAAATTTTGTTGTTTGAATTCAACAGCGCCTTTTGAGCACTTTGTTATCATTGCAAACCAGTCATCTTGCTGACATTCTTGGTTAAAGAACACCATCAAAAACCACTGTTTAATGATGCAACAATACCTGTTTTCCTTACATTTTTCTGTAATTTGTGCCGTTTTTTACTGAATAATTCAAACTTTCAACTGCTATCGGTCTTTTTTTTAGGCTAATTTTTTATTCTTGCTTTAAGGTCAGACTATATTTAACTTTTAGCTATTCTATTTAAGTTGAGTCGGAAGGCGATAATGACCGGTAATTTTATATGCATGCAAAATATCATTCTCCTGCGTTCCTCGACCAATGTTGTGAATGATCAATGGTGTTTTAGAAAATAAAGTGGTTTGATTTGAAACAATACCAATGTGTACCAAACCTTTACCCAAATCCCAAGTGACAATATCGCCAGCTTTAAAATTCTGATCTGTTACAGCATAGCCTTGACGTTCAAAATAGGTCTGAATATTCGGTACACGCCGATGATCAATATTTTTATCGGTACTTTTCAGTCCCCATTTTTGTGGATATTTTTTAAAATTGGTTTTCATATCGTCATGAATGCGTTGTTGCAAATCAATATTTTGCTGACGCAAAGCACGTACCACAACGTCTGTACAGACACCTTTTACAATTGGAACATCACCCATTGGATATTTCAAAGCCGTATAAGCAGGGTCATAATACAAAGTTCGTCCAATTTGAGAACGTGCATCTTTAACCAATTGTATCGACTGAAAAGCCCAAAGTTGTACGCTCAGTAGTGATAAAAAAAGTGAAAATGTGAATCGTAAAATAGAGATTTTAATCATCGTTATATCTCCTCAAAATCTAAAATTCAAAACTAAAAATAAGGAGCCGAAGCTCCTTAAAAAATCAATTATTGTTTAATCACCAATAAGCGTTCTTCTTGCATATCACGAATGGCGGATTGAATACCTTCACGTCCTAAACCTGAATCTTTCACACCACCATACGGCATATTGTCGACACGGAACGTTGGAATATCATTAATAATCACACCGCCAACATGCAAATGATCCCATGCATACAGCATTTTATTGAGATTCTGCGTATATACACCTGCTTGCAAACCAAAACGACTCTGATTGATGGTGGCAATACCTGCTTCAAAATTTTTATACTTCTCTAAAATAGCAACAGGGCCAAAGGCTTCATCTTTATAAATTTCCAAAGCTTCATCGACATTTTCAAGTAATGTTGGTTCAAACAAATTCTTGCTCAACACGCCACCACTGAGAATTTTAGCACCTTTTTTCTCTGCTTTATCGACCCATCTTTTCAGGCGTAACGCTTCCGCTTCTTTAATCATTGGGCCTACAAGCGTGGTGTCTAAAGATGGATCAGCTGCTTTAATTTTTTTCAATTTAGCGACTAATTTTTTCTTCACATCACTATAAATATCGGCATGTACTAAAATACGTTGTACGCTAATACAAACTTGACCTGCGTGTCCGTATGCACCTCCAATAATACGATCAATCAAAGTATCAGTCACTTCTGTATCAGGTTCAATGAGTACAGCAGCATTGCCACCTAACTCTAAAGTGACTTTTTTACGACCTGCACGGGCTTTCATATCCCAACCTACTTGGTCAGAACCGGTAAAACTAAGCAATTTAAAACGGTCATCTGTCACCAAAATATCGGCATGTTCTCGCTGACATGGCAATACTGAAAATGCACCTTTGGGTAGATCAGTTTCCGCTAAAACCTCGGCAATTTTTAAAGCAGAGATTGGCGTTAAACTTGCAGGTTTTAAAACAAATGGGCAACCTGCTGCAATCGCAGGCGCAATTTTATGTGCTGTTAAGTTCAATGGAAAATTAAAAGGGCTAATTAAGGATACAGCACCAATGGGTACATGACGCACCATTCCCCGATACGCACCTGCTGCTGCGGTCACGGCTAAAGGCATCAAATGGCCTTCATCAAGTGTAGACACTGCATCAGATGCAATTTGAAAAGTATTAATCAAACGTTCAACTTCGGCTGCCGCTGCATTGCGAGGTTTTCCCCCCTCAAGAATTAATAATTCTGTCAGTTCCTCACGCATTTCGTTAAAGCGCTTAACACAGTGCAGTAAAATTTTTTGTTTTTGAAAGGGTTTTAATGCTGCCATCTCTTGTTCAGCTTTTACGGCTGCTGCAATTGCTTTTTCTAAGACTTTATCATCTGCCAATGCCACACGTGCATAAATGTTCCCACTAAACTTACAATGTACATCAAGCCATTGTTTAGTTTTAACCGCTTTTCCAGCGACATACAAAGGTAATTCTAAAATTTCTTGTGTAGACAAGGTCATGATTTCCTCTTTATATACATTCTGATAATGAAAAAATACTTCAACCGCTATATCATGCGCTCATATTGAAACCGAATGAAAGGTGTTTCAGTAACAAAACAAGGGAATGAAAATGTCATTTCCACTAATGAGAGCATTATGAAAAGTATTCAATTATCCGTTTTAGCAGCAGCTTTAGGTTTATGTTCATTTGCACAGGCCGATTTCATTGGATTAAAAGGTGACATTAGCTATTGGAATGTCGATGGCAAAGCCAACATCAATGAAAAAAATCTAGCAGATCAAGATATTGACCGTGATGGTACAGTACAAATTTCTGCAGCTTTTGAGCACCCAATTCCACTTCTTCCAAATATAAAAGCAAAATATACCCAACTTAATTTTGATACTGATGCCGATAAATATGGCTTAGCAAATACAGAACTTAAACTCGATCATACCGATTTAATTCTTTATTATGAAATTCTCGATAATGTTGTAGATGCTGATATTGGTGTGGGTGCAACACGTTTAAATGGTGATGTAAAACAGTTTGGAAAATCACTCAATGTCGATGAATATGCACCGATTATTTATGCAGCAGCAGGCGTAAAACTACCTTTTACAGGTTTAAATGCCAAAGCTGAAGCCACCTATACCAATGTAAATGATGTAAAAATTACTGACGCTCAAGCCGAAATTCAATACAATTTTGTACAAAGTATGCTTGCTGATGTGGGCTTAAAAGCAGGCTATCGTATTTTAAATGTTGAATTAGACGATAAAGATAACCGCGATATGAAATTTGAATTCAAAGGCCCTTATATTGGTCTAGATGCTCATTTCTAATTTAAAAAACTCAATTCAAGTATTCAGTTTAAAGCAGATCAAATGATCTGCTTTTTTATGTTCACTTTTTTCTTATTTCTGCTTAATTTCCATTAATTTTAATCAATAAAAAACACCCTCTGTCTTATGACAGAGGGTGTTTAGAATTTAAAAGTTGG
>CAXYZD010000182.1:0-5101 GCA_964293455.1 uncultured Acinetobacter sp.
CAATTATTATGACATTATTTCAATGAGTTATCTATTTTTGTCGTGTACAGAGAAAGAATGATTAACATAAAAGCCAAAACCACATAATTTGTGAATGGCGCAAATAATGCTGTAAATTTGGTCTTGATACCCTGCTGTTTCATTGCTTTTCTGAATTTTAAATGAATTAAACTGATCATCATCCAATTCAATACTGCTGCTGCTACTACAATATAAATCAGGTAACTTAATGCTTTTTCAGGTACAAAGTAATTAAGCAGAACACAACCAAAAATGAGCAGTGCTGAAAATAAAACGGCAGGAACAGGAGTCCCTTGTTTATTAACGTACTTAAAAATTTGCGGTGCATTACCTTGCTCTGCTAAGCCTAGTAGCATACGACTATTGGCATACATACCACTATTACAAACAGATACCGATGCTGTCAAAATAATAAAATTAAGTAAATGTGCAGCCCAATCAATACCCATTTGCTTAAAAATAAGTACAAATGGACTTTTATCTAGACCACCTAAATCTAATTGATTCCAAGGTACCAAAGACAAAAGAATAGCCAATGAACAGATGTAAAACAAAAAGATCCGAATAACTGTCTGATTCACAGCTTTAGGAATGTTTTTTTCGGGATTCTCTGTTTCAGCAGCAGCCATACCAATCAGCTCAATTCCGCCAAAAGCAAACATCATAAAAGCCAACATATAAAATAGGCCTTCAAAGCCATGTGGAAAAAATCCACCATGTGCCCATAAGTTGCTAATAGAAGCCGTTGATCCAACATCTGCCGTCATTAGCAAATAGATACCAAAAATGATCATTGCAATAATTGCGAGGACTTTAATCATCGATAGCCAGAATTCAGATTCTGCATACAGCTTTACATTGGCTAAATTAGCAAGGGTCATCACAATAAAAAAGAGCAATACAGATGTCCAAGCAGGAATATGAGGCCACCAATAATTGACATATTTCCCAATAGCAGTCAGCTCGGTCATCACCACTAAAATATATAAAACCCAATAGTTCCAGCCCGTCAAAAAGCCAGAAAATCGTCCCCAATATTTAAAAGCAAAATAACTAAACGAACCTGTAACGGGTTCATGTACAATCATTTCACCAAGTTGGCGCATAATCAAAAATGCAATCAAGCCACCAATCATGTAACCTAAAATAATAGATGGGCCAGCGGATTGAATAATATGTGCTGAACCTAAAAATAAACCTGTGCCAATTGCACCGCCCATAGCAATCAATTGAATATGACGGTTCTTTAAACGGCGCTGAAGTTTAGGCGTCTCGCTATTCAAAACAGAATCTCATTGGATAAAACGTGAATTGTAGATGCTAAGCGCCATAGAACCTAGCCCATCAATGGAAATAATTTTAGATTTACATTTTGAGGATCTAATTTATCTTTAAATGAAAATGAAACAGTTGAAGTTGATCATAAATGCTTTAATAAAGATAGGAAACCTCAGCAGTCTACCAACTGTCACTGTTGAATTTCTAGATTATGAAAGCTTTAACAGGTCTAGGTTAAGAGAAGCCCCCCTAAAGGGCTTTCTAAAACAACTTCCGTTCAACAGCACGAGATTCACAAGGCCTTGTATCACTCGTTCACCCGCCTTATTCCAAACATTGAGTTGAGCAACTTCACCACGAGCATCGTTAGCATTCAGAAGTCTGGGTAATGGATACTATTTAATTTTCTACACTCACATTAAGTTTATATTGCGAGTAACACAACTAAAATTAGAAAAATTTAACTCATAAAAATATGAGTTATTCATCCAAAATATCCACAAATTCAGCAGATAATACATCAGATAAATCTTGTGGTTTTAATCCAACATCCAAACCACGCTTTCCCCCACTGACATACATTTTAGCTAACATTTTTGCAGAGGCATCAATCACTGTTTTTAAACGTTTTTTCTGACCAATTGGACTAATTCCGCCGACTAAATAGCCTGTTAAGCGTTCAGCAACTTTTGGATCTGCCATATGTAGTTTTTTACAACCAAAAGCCCCTGCAACTTTCTTTAAATTCAACTGATGATTCACTGGTAAAATTGCAACAAAGTAATTTTTATCATCGGTAACCATCAAGGTTTTAAAAACTTCTGCAACCTCTAAGCCTAGTTTTTCAGCTGCTTCCAAGCCAAAACTCTTTGCATTTACATCATGCTCATATTCATGAATAGAAAATTCTATCTTTTTTGATTTCAATGTATTGCATGCAGGTGTCATCAATATTACCGCAGTAAAAAGAGATGACTATTATAAGTCGCAAAGTTCGTTCTGTTAAGTCTAAATTATTTATTCAAATGATCAATACTCAAAGGCAACTCAATTTATTTTGCTGTTTAATTTCAAATACATGATTTACACCACAATTCACTTTACCTACCCTACCGTTTTTTGTTTTAATGAAACCATTGCTAATAATTTACACTTATAAATAACGGTTCTGATCATGACTAAAAACACGTTAAATCAGCAACAAATTAAAGATTCAGACTTACCACAGTCTAATATTGCGAGTCATTCTGTAGCACGTTTTATTGCTTTTTTGACTCGACGAGGTGCACGCTTACTTACAGGAGCAAGAAGTCTATGGGTGGGTTGCCAACCTGAGTTAAAACAACGTATTTATTTTGCCAATCATAATAGTCATATCGATTTTATTCTACTTTGGTCATCATTACCCAAAGATATGCGCAGACGTACACGCCCTGTTGCAGCTTCAGATTATTGGACAAAAGATGGATTTCGTCGATTTCTAATTCAAGATACATTCAATGGAGTTACGATAAAACGTAATCGTGAAAATGACGAAGACCCCTTACAACCGATTAAAGATGTACTCAAACAAGGCTATTCCATTATCTTTTTCCCAGAAGGAACACGAAATTTAGAAGATGATGTTGAATTATTGCCCTTTAAAAGTGGTTTATATCATTTACATCGGGAATTTCCTGAGGTTGAAATTATTCCCGTTTGGATTTCCAATCTCAAAAGAGTGATGCCCAAAGGCGCGCTGGTTCCTCTCCCCTTACTTTCAACCGTCATTTTTGGTGCTCCATTAGAACAGCACATGGAAATGGATAAAAAAGAATTTTTAGATTATGCACAACAACAATTACTAAAATTAAAAGAGGTTGAATATCAATGATATTGCATAATTTGGATAAGACCTATTTACTATTCGCCATCTTTACCGCAATCCTGATTTTAGCTTCTACAGTGGGTTTTATTCTGAAAAAAAAATCAGGTGACCAACCATCTGCTGTTATTGAAAATTTAAATGCACGTATTAATGCGTGGTGGGTCATGCTCATTGTCATTGGTTCTGCAATTGCTCTCGGCAATACTGCTTTTATTATTTTATTTGGACTCATTTCTCTTTTTGCATTACGTGAATTTATCAGCCTTTTACCGACAAGACGGGGCGATTATTTTCCATTACTGATCGCTTTCTATTTTGTCATCCCCTATCAATATTATTTGGTTTATATCGATTGGTACGGACTCTACTCGATTTTTATTCCCCTATATGTCTTCTTACTGATCCCGATTGCAAGCTTAAAACAAGAAGATACCACGCATTTTTTAGAGCGAAGTTCAAAAATTCAATGGGGACTCATGGTCAGTGTATTCTGTATTTCTCATGTTCCTGCGCTCATGAATTTAAAACTACCCGGCTTTGAGGGCGAAAAAATTTGGCTTGCTATTTGGCTCATCACCGTGGTTCAAGCATCTGATGTTTTACAATATATTTGTGGTAAATTATTTGGCAAACATAAAGTTGCACCTATACTATCACCATCAAAAACTATTGAAGGCTTACTTGGCGGTGTACTGCTTGCAACTGCTTTAGGTGTTTCAATGGCATGGTTAACGCCATTTACTTATTTACAAGCTGCAGCCATTGGTTTTATTGTCTGTATTTTTGGATTTTTTGGTGGCTTGGTAATGTCAGCGATTAAACGAGATCGGGGGGTAAAAGATTGGGGGCAACTCATTCATGGGCATGGTGGAATGTTAGATCGTATTGATTCTATTTGCTTTTCAGCACCTATTTTCTTTCACATTTTAAGATATTGGTGGAGTTAAGTTTTAAATCGTGTTTCAAAAAGGGCGATGCTCTAAATAGTATGCTCGCTTAAATGATTGAAAGTATCATGAGCATACTATTGAAACTTCGCCCTATTTTAATCTTACAAATCAGGTTTGTCTTATCTTATTTCAAAAATCCTGACACCATATTCATGACATTTTGAATATCTGAATTTGCTTCGCCATGATCTGTTGAGTCACCTTGTGGTGTTAATGAATCAATGATTTGTGGCAATACAGTAGAAATAGCGCTATAAACTTCAGTCGTTGGGACTTGTACTTGCTGAGCAACTTGCTCTACTTCTTGACCATTAAATAAACTTTGGACTTGTTGTAAATCCACATTACTATTGCCTTGAGATGGATCAACCCAACTTTGTACTTGGCTGCCAAGACCTGCACCTTGTAGTTTTGCCAATGCGCCTTGCAAGCCACCATTGCTTTGAATCCAACTTAAAATCAAAGGAACAACTGCAATTAATAATGAAGATGCATTAAATCCACTCGCTTGTGGTGCTTGATTTTGTTGCCCACCACCTAAACTGCCAAGAACTGAACCTAAAATCCCCCCCAAACCACCTTGCTGTGATTGTTGCTGTCCACCGCCTAAACCACCCAAAACTGAACCTAAAATTCCGCCCAAACCGCCTTGTTGTGATTGTTGTCCGCCACCGAGGGCTTGTTTAGCAAGAATTTCGACAATATTTGATAAATCAGTCATGTATTATTTTCCCTTTTTTAAGTTTTATAAATAAACGAGTTAAAGCATACGTGGCTTTTAATTTAAATACTCAATTCAAATTGTTAATTTTTGCAAGACTCAACATTTTGGTATGATTTACTTTTAAATTGACCATAAAAAAGGGCAATATCTGCCCTTTTCATCATGCTTTATTTGAGTAATTTAAAATTTAGCATTTAATACATTGACGGCTTTGTTGCATAAAGGTTTGAAAGGCTGAGTTCCCCTAGGTGAGCCAAATTT
>CAXYZD010000183.1:0-5077 GCA_964293455.1 uncultured Acinetobacter sp.
CGTTCAGTATGCTTTTCATCATAAGCAATTTTAACTGACCAATTGTCACCGAGTTTTTGGGTTAACTCAGCAAAATAATTTTTAATATTATTGTCCCAATATGTCCAATCGGGGCTGAAATTATAATTCCGTGAATAGCTCAGTTGCTCACCATCAGTACTGATGAGTGGATTTGCACCCCAATTATTACCATTAGATTTACTGTTGGTTTCGGTATAACCCAATGTTAATAAGGTTTGATCGGTTAAGTCCGCTTCAACGATTGCACCAATGCCATTTTTTTCGAGTGAATAATTGTCGAGATAGTTATCGCCTGTTTGCTCAAAACCAAATACACGACCTCGTATAGAGCCACTTTTATTCAGCGCAGAGGAGGCATCCGCTTCATAACGTTGGGTATTCCATGAACCATAACTTGCATTTAAGGATGCTTGTAGGTCAGAGGTTGGACGTTTACGAATCATATTAATGGTTGCACCCGGATCACCCACGCCATTATTTAAAGAATCAGCACCTTTAACGACTTCAATACGATCAAATTGGAAGCTGTCAGGGTTGTCATTATTATAATTATAGCCTTCAAGTGGAAAGCCTACACCATCAACTAAAATATTGGAAATTTCAAAACCACGAGCCGTATAGCTTGTACGTTCAGTTTCCTGATTGTTCACCATAACACCAGGGGCATTACGTAAGATGTCGCGTGTATTGGTTAAGGCAAAATCATCGAGTTGTTGACGCGTAACAACATTAATTGTTTGCGGTGTTTCTTTGAGGGGAATATTAAGTTTTGTTGCACTACTCGATTTTTGAATGATATAGGCTTTGGTCTGTTCAGAAGACGCTTGATCAGAAGAAGAACTTGCTTGAATCACTTCAGTCGGGAGTTTTTCGGTTGAATCTGCAAAGCTAGATTGAGTTTGGAAAATAGCCAATGTCAGTAATGAAAGTTTAAAATAGGGATGAGAGATAAGCATTACTAAATACTAATGAAAACAATTATCATTAAGTTTATTTATAATTTTTCTAAGTTACAATGTTTTTACAATTGGAAATTTGAATAAAAAATAACGCAGTCATAGGATGAGTACAGTAGAAAATGCTTAAAAATGGTTTGTATTGGTATTTAAAAATGATGTTTTGATATTAATTTATTAGTGGGTTACAGCAATAAGAATACAATCATCGTATTAAAAAATGTTGAGTATGCGCCCATTCATGAGTCATGCTACACTTCATATAAATACTGGATTTGAGGATATTTTCTTGCAAAATCGGAAGCTTAAGATTGGAATTGTGGTTGGTGAAGTATCGGGTGATACTTTAGGTGTCCAACTGATGCGCAGTTTTCGTGAGCAGGGAATAGATGTAGAGTTTGAGGGTATTGGTGGTCCTCAAATGATTGCGGAAGGTTTTCACAGTGAATATCCAATGGATATTTTGTCAGTGATGGGTATTGTTGAAGTTTTAAAAGACATAAAAAAACTCTTCGCCGTGCGTGATGGTTTAGTAGAAAAGTGGGAAAAAGATCCTGTCGATATTTTTATTGGGATCGATGCACCTGATTTTAATCTACGCTTATCAAAAAGTTTAAAAGCAAAAAATCTACCGATTAAAACAGTCCAATATGTTAGTCCATCTGTTTGGGCGTGGCGTCAAGGGCGTGTACATGGCATTAAAGCTAGTATTGATTTAGTGTTATGTTTATTTCCTTTTGAAAAAAACTTTTATCAAAAATTTCAAGTCCCTGCTGTTGCAGTCGGTCATCCTCTTGCAAGTCAGTTGCCTTTACAAAATTCAATTTTAGATGCAAAGCAAGAACTAGGTTTAGACTTGAGTCAAAAGCATATTGCTTTATTACCAGGAAGTCGCCGTGGTGAAATTGAGCGACTTGGCCCTTTAGTTCTTGATGCTGCACAAATTTTACAGAAAAAATATCCTAGCTATCATTTTATTATTCCTGCAATTAATGATGCTCGAAAACAGCAAATTGAAGCTTTATTACAAACTTACCCAAAGGCTTTAACCGATCAAATTCATTTATTGGAAAATACTGATAAAGAATCTAAAATTGGTCGTCAGGTGATGAATGCAGCCAATATAGTCGCACTTGCATCGGGTACTGCAACACTTGAAGCTTTGCTATTGCATCGTCCAATGGTGACGTTTTATAAGCTCAATTGGCTGACTTATATGATTGCGAAGTTGATGATTAAAATTCCGTATTATTCTTTACCGAATATTATTGCGGGTAAAAAAGTCATTCAGGAATTGATTCAATCGGATGCAACGGCTGAAAATTTAGCAACTGAAATTGAAAAGCTGATGAATCAAGAAACAGCGCAGATTCAGGTGATGCAACTTTTGACCATGCATAAACAGTTATTATCTGATAATAGTGAAGACCCTATACAAGCGGTTTTAGGACTTCTTAAATAGTCTAAGTATTTATCTATTTTTATAAGACTGAAAACAACAAAAATAAATACTGAAATCAAACAAAGATAATTTCTTCTCTTTATGCCATAGATGACGTAAAGAGAAGAGGGTAGATCAAAGATCGTTAAGATTACTCAGCCCGAACTTTCAACTCATAACCTGTATATTTACGGATGTTAATCACACCTGTATCCATGATGAGATATTGCCCTTTAATGCCTTGTAATTTGCCACGAATGACAGGGGTTTTATCAAGATTATGGGATTTGATTTTTTCAGGATAAATATCGACAGGGTAAATGAACTCTCGTGGTAATTCATGCTCTAAAATTTCAACGTTTTCATTAAAATCTAAACTCATGCTGAATTCATCACGAATCATTTCAATGTGTGAGCCAAATTCATTGAGTAGTTCATCACGTGCTTCAATCAGATTTAAGGGTTCAGCTTCACCTTTAAGCAATTTTCGCCAATCGGTTTTATCGGCAACTTGTGTACCAAACATCACTTCAAGCTGTCCTGATAAACGTCTTGAACCGACTTTCATTATAGGTAGGGCTTGTGTTGCCCCTTGATCAAGCCAACGCGTGGGCATTTGACCTAAACGAGTAATGCCGACTTTGAGCGCGCTCGAATTTGCCAAATATACAATGTGAGGTTGAAAGCAAACCTCTCGGGCAAAGCTTTCTTCACGGCATGTACCCAAATGATAATGGCACGTTTCAGGCTTCATAATGCACATATCACATGAAGCTTTGGTTTTCATGCATTTAAAGCAGTGCCCTTGAGAATATGATTTGGGTGTTTTAGAACCACAGCTTACACAGTAAATGTTACCTGTGGCTTCAAGCTCAATTTCTTGTCCAAGCTGAAATTGGCGTTCGATTTGTGAGCGATCTAGTACAAATTTATATTCAACATTTGCCTTGTGGCTTTGCTGATCAGTTACACTAAGATCTTTCAGATCTGCATGCATTTTATGACAAATGCCTTGTAGTTCCATGTTGTATTACTCTTTCAATATAAGGTGCAGGTATGGCGGAGCAAAATGTCATCACGTCAATGCTAGACGATTTGTCTGCGGAACAACCTATTCAAACTGCATTGTGTATTGGGCAGAACTTAGCGCAATATCAAACAAATCATTCAATTCAATGGCACTATTTTAACGTATCTGAGTTTTTAAATCTGCCTTTTACACAACGATATGATCTTGGATTTGTTCTACTCGATAGTGAAGAATTTTCCAATATTGACGATACGCAAAAAGCACAAATTTTAGTTAAACTCCGAGACTTGTTGGCAAAACGCATTGTCGTGACCTGTAAATTACAAGATGAAAAACTATTACGTTCACTTGGCTTCACTCAATTGATTGATAAAACTAGCCATGACAGTGATTTTGCTTTGTGGCAGTTCAATATTTTGACTTATAAGCATGTGCCTGATTGGTTTAACTCAAAATTTTGGGCAAACCCTGAAAATTGGAATAAATTCCGTTGGTAATTAAGTGCATCATTACAATATTAAATTAGCACTCTACTGAATGAGATTTTTTAGTGGGTAATATAGAGTAGACAATGATTGCTACTGAGCTGACATCCGCATAAAATCATATTTTTAAATGAACAGATACAGGACGGCATTATGCTACAAGATTTTATTGAAGAGCAGAAATTGGTCTGTGAAGAATTTGACTCAAGATACATTAAAGTCAATGAAGATGATCTTGTTGCAATTGCAAAACAGACGTTGACTAAAGAACCGATTGTCGGTTTACGTAAAAAGTCTGACGAAGATAAGGTCGCTTGGTTTATTTACGGTGGTGAACTTGAAGATGGCGAAGATTTTTTTGACATTATCACGGTTAAAGAATTAGAAGAAGTTTTCCCTGAAGCATTGGTGTATCTTGCACTTGAAGAAGGCTTCCGCTTTATGATTGATGCCGATGAATATGAAGATGTATGGCGTGAAGGCGCATTATAATTTTTGAAAAATACTTGGGATAATGGATTGCATTATCCCATTTCTAAATAAAAAAGATGATTATGCTATGCCAAATAGAACAAGGATGATTCAAGTATTATTGAGTACTTATTTTCTAGTGCTTACAAGTCATGTTTATGCAATTCAATACATATCTAATCCGTTAGAAATATCAAAAGAACACATGCCACAATTGGGTGCTCAGTCGACGGCAGACAAGCAAAAATTGACCCAAGCACAATATGATCACCAGATTGAACGCTATACAGCACAAGTGAATGCGACAAAATTAATACTTGATAATCCTAATGCACAAAGTGATGCTTCTGCGCAAAAACAGGCATTTTGTAGTCGGATAGACGCATATCGTCAAATCGCAGAGCTGTCTAAGCAAAATTTAGAGTTGGATATGGCATCCTCTATGCTTATGATTGCCAAGAATTTTATTGAAAGACAGCATCAAAGTTTAGTCAATTCAGGAATGACGGAGCAGGTTTTTTGTGGCTCTATAGAAAAGAAGTAATGGATTTTAATTGAAAAGAAAAATTGTCAGAAAATGATATAAAAATGGCAGAAAATGATAAGTGTTTTATAAAAGAAATCTCTGTACACGACAAATTTCACAGAACCCTTATCCTATCAGGATTCTGCC
>CAXYZD010000184.1:0-5067 GCA_964293455.1 uncultured Acinetobacter sp.
CTTCACTTTCACCTAAGACGATGAAATCAGCATCCTCATCCAAGCGCTCTATCAGCGACTCGTCATCGACAAGTGCAAGATGAAAGTCTGAAGATAAAGAAATTTCAACGGTATCCAAACAGCGTTGGCATTCCATTGGAACCTTCGTTTCAACATGACCATCCAACCAAACGATACGTTGATACGCATCTTTTGATAGTTTACAGTCTATGGTGATCAATTGATGATCAATTGATCCAAAAGCATCACGGGAAATCCGAAGAAAACGAAACAAAGGCAGTGTTCCTGCCCATGAATAGCCTTGTTCGGCCCATTTAAACGGCTCAATCTGTGCCGGAAAGGTATTTGCTGACATAATTAAGGCGGCAATTCTACAAATTCATGGGTACTCTGTCAAAGATTAAGATACAATTTTGTACTTATTTAGACAGATCATTTGGGTAATACAAGTCATGCAACAGTTGCAGCCGCAACCTGAAGTCACTCCTTCATTACAGTTCAACGCAGATTTAACTTCAGTTTCTGCTAAAAACCTAGCCCTTGCGCAACGTTTTCAATGGGTAGATTTGCAGACCGAAGTTCAACAGGTCGACTGGCTTATATTACACTTTAATCTATGGTTTTCCCACCTAAATGTTATATTGGTTCGTGGAATTGATGAACCAGAATATTTTCCTGCGACAGAACAACAACCTGCTCGCATTCAATTCGCCCATGGTTTTTTTAACAGTGCATTACATGAAATCAGCCATTGGACAATTGCAGGTGAACAACGCCGCCTACTGCCTGACTTAGGATATTGGTATACACCCGATGGTCGAACAGCAGAACAACAAGCATTATTTGAATCGGTTGAAATTAAACCACAAGCCATTGAATGGTTGTTTTCCAAAGCCTTTGGTCGTAAATTTCGTGTATCGCTCGATAATTTAACGGGTGATGGCAGTGATGGTGCTGTATTTAAAGATCATGTTTTCGCTCAAGTTCAACGATATTTTAGCGGTGAAGCGGAATATCCTCGTGATGCTCAGCGCTTTATTAGTTGTATTTGTACTGCGCTTCGTGGTGGCAAAACATTACAAATGACTGAATTTAATCGAGATGAATTAGATTAAATATTGAAATGTAATAATCACCAATTGCAACACACACCAAACTCACGTCATAATCAAATCAATAAGAAATCAGGAGAAAAGATATGCTGCATTTAAGGGTACATCCTGACAACCCACAACCTCGTCTGATCAGTCAAGCGGTAGAACGCATCAGGGCTGGTGATGTGATTGTTTATCCAACCGATGCTGCCTATGCCATTGGTTGCCAAGTTGGTAATAAAAATGCCATGGAGCGTATTGCACAAATTCGTGGACTTGGCGCAAAACACCAATACGCAATTATCTGTGCAGATTTGTCTGACATTGCAACCTATGCCAAAGTCGACAATGCCATGTACAGACTACTCAAAGCGAATACCCCTGCCGTCACAACTTATATTTTACCTGCAACAAGTGAAGTCCCTCGCCGTCTCATGCATCCAAAGAGAAAAACCATTGGTTTACGTGTTCCTAGCAACACTGTTTGTCAAATGCTACTTAAAGAACTCGGTGAGCCATTACTGACCAGTACGCTGATTTTACCTGGACATGATGCACCACTCGATGACCCTTATGATATTGAACAACAACTCGAAAAACGTATTGATGTCTTTATTGATAGCGGGCTCGGAACATTAACCACTACAAGTATTGTCGATTTATCTGGGTTAAATCCTGAAATCATTCGCCGTGGTGTCGGTGATGTGAGTGCTTTTGAATAACTTAACATTTCAAATAGTTTAACAAAAAGATTCAAAAATCAGCCATTGGTACTTAAAAATACCAATGGCTGATTGGTCTCAATAACTCACCAAATATTTGATAAAAAATATTAATTTAGAAATTAAAAAACAATAATTATTTAGTTTACTGACGTCATTAAGCGCGCTTTATTTTCTTTGTCTAAACGTTCTGTAATTGGATATTGCTTCATAAACTCTTCAAGACGTCTTTTTTGTTGACGTTCTACCGTAAAATTTTCTTGTTTTAACCAGTCTTGAAAAGCTAAAGACAAACGCTTCCATTCCTCATCCAGCATTGAAAAACAAGCTGTATTACGATTTCTTCCTTTTACAATACGATCTTGGCGAAGTGTGCCTTCATAAAGAAATCCAAAACGTACAGCAGCATTAATAGATGCTTCATTTAAATCATCACAACGCCATTCAATTTTACGGAAACCTTTACGAAAACATTCTTCTAATAATAAGTAAATCACTTCTGTTGCAGCAGTCGTTTGTCTAAGCTGATCTGAAAAATAAAGATTACCAATCTCAGCAACCTTATCTTTTTCACGAATATTGATGAGTCCAACCCATCCAATCGCTTGATGCCCAACTTGCACAAAATAATGCTGCGCATGTTCTAATGAAAAATTAGATTTCAAAGCGCCTTCAAGTTGAACTTGAAAAACAAATTCATCATAAGGCAAATAAGTCCAAATCCCTTTATGACTTTCACGTTCAACTGTTCGCCACATGCTGCGAAATAATGTTGAATCAGATTCCAATGTTTGTAACGGAATCAATTTCCCCCAACGACCATCGAGTTGTGCAGGTTGAAAATACTGTGATTTTTTAAGCTCAACATTGATACCGACTGTTTGACTTAAGTCATTTTCTTGTATTTTTTGATAATTAAGCATATCAATTATTTAATTTTGTGATTCAAATTACAATAATGAATAACTATAGTGAATTTATCCACAGTTATTACAAATTAATTATAAATAAAAACTGAATTAAAAAAAAACCTTAACTTTTTTCAGGTTTTTTTTCATTTTTATGCATTTGGCAATTTATTCATCAGCATTTTTGCTCTAGAATAGGCGAACTTTCTCGAAATGCTTTTCGACATTCACTTTTATCTTCTCTTTAATTCTGTAGTGATCTTCGAATCGCTTTTTTCATGCCTTTGAAAATTCGCGTGGCTAAAAACGGTAATGACTTTAGTAAATCATGACGTAATCGATCATCAAATGTCGCACATCCGTGTATTGGGTGAATGGCAAGATTCAATCCCTGATGATCTGTATATCCCTCCTGCCGCATTCGAAATTCTACTTGAACATTTCGAAGGACCACTCGATTTTTTAATTTATTTGATTCAAAAAAATGGTTTTGATTTATTACAACTTGATATTGCGCCTATTGCTGCACAATATTTGTCATATATCAATGAAATGAAATCACTCAATATCGAACTGACCGCAGACTATATGGTCATGGCAGCGCTATTGGCGGATTTAAAATCACGTTTATTGCTACCAAAACCTAAAGCAGTCACTTTGGAAAAAGATCCAAAAAAAGAACTGATTGACCGTTTAGAAACGTATTTACGCATAAAGCAAGCAGCCGAACGCTTGGGTAAAATGCAAGTTTTGGAACGAGATACATTCAATAGTAATGTATCATTAGGCGATACTCCTGTTGTTCAAGACGGTTATGATGCTGCTCTGTTAAAAGATGCGCTATATTGCATTTTTAACCGCCCTGAACCTGTAACGCATAAAATTGAACAAGAAGCTGTATTACTTGAAGAACGCATAGCCTATATTGAATATATGACCCAATCAGGCAATATTTTAGGTTTCAAAGATTTACTTCGCCCAAGCCAAGGTCGTATGGGTTTGATCGTGACCTTTATGGCTGTTTTAGAACTGACGCGTCAAAACAAAATTTATATTCTTTCTTCAGGTGTCGATGCGCCATTGACTATACAAGGGGCGACACCATGTATGTAGAACAGGATCAAAAATTTCAAGCCGATGATCATCGTCATGAAGTTTTAATGCAACTTGAAGCGATTATTTTTGCAAGTGATGCACCTGTTTCTGTTGCCCGTTTAAAAGAAGCGTTTCAAGATCAGTACAACAAAACTGAATTACGTCATTACTTACAGCAACTTGCCGTTCTGCAACATGGACGTGCTATTGAATTGATTGAAACTGCGCAAGGCTACCGTTTTCAAGTCCGTGCAAAGTATCGCAATACCATTGCTCAAGTTTGGCCTGAACGCCCAACAAAATTATCTCCGTCACTGTTGGAAACCGTTGCAGTGATCGCTTACCATCAGCCCGTGACACGTGCTGATATTGAGCAAATACGGGGAGTCACAAATAATAGTCAGTTACTTCGGACTTTATTTGATTGGAACTGGATTAAAGAATCTGGTTTTAGAGAACTCCCTGGAAGACCTGCGTTGTTGGTGACAACGCCCCAATTTTTAAATGCATTTGGCCTTGTTTCATTGGGTCAGTTGCCTCCCCTACAGGATGCCAAGGAAGCTTTTATGGCATTGGATGCGAATGCTCCAAAATCATAAATAGGTGCACTGTTGAACATTATTTCTAAGGTTATGCTGTCATGAGTGAAAAATTACAAAAGGTGCTTGCGCGCGTTGGACTGGGGTCTCGCCGCTATATGGAGGAGGTCATTGCCGCTGGTCGTGTGAGCGTCAACGGTGAAGTTGCCTCTGTGGGTGAACGAATCGAACCAAATGATGAGCTTCGCATCGATGGTCGTAAAGTTCAGTTCCAAATTGAAGATGAAATTCGTCGTCGTGTGTTGATTTACTATAAACCAGAAGGCGAAATCTGCTCACGTAGTGACCCTGAATCACGTCCAACCGTTTTTGAAAACTTACCAACTATTGCCAATGATCGTTGGGTAATGGTGGGTCGCCTTGACATCAATTCTACAGGTTTGTTGATGTTTACCAATGATGGTGAACTTGCTAACCGTTTAATGCATCCATCAAATGAAATTGAACGTGAATATGCAGTGCGTGTCATGGGTGAAGTAACGCCGCAACTGAAAAACAACATGACCAATGGTGTTGTTTTAGATGATGGTCCTGCAAAGTTTGAATCTTTCTCTGAAATTGGTGGTGAAGGGATCAACCGTTGGTATCAAGTTGTTGTAAAAGAAGGTCGTAACCGTGAGGTTCGTCGTATTTTTGAATCTCAAGGGCT
>CAXYZD010000185.1:0-4996 GCA_964293455.1 uncultured Acinetobacter sp.
AAATGAATTTACATGAGTATCAAGCCAAAGCGCTGTTAAAAAAATATGGTATGCCAGTTCAAGAAGGCATTTTGATTACAACACCAGAAGAAGCTTCATCTGCATTTGAAAAAATTGAAGGCAAATTTGCAGTCATGAAAGCACAAGTACATGCGGGCGGTCGTGGTAAGGCTGGCGGTGTAAAAGTTGTAAAATCAAAAGAAGAAGCCGCTGAATATGCAAAAAGTTTACTCGGTACTCGCTTAGTTACTTATCAAACAGATGCCAATGGGCAACCCGTAAATAGCATTTTAGTTTGTGAAGATGTTTACCCTGTAGAACGTGAGTTGTATTTGGGTGCTGTGGTTGATCGTTCTAGTCGTCGTGTGACGTTTATGGCATCAACTGAAGGTGGTGTAGAAATTGAAAAAGTTGCTGAAGAAACACCTGAAAAAATTATTAAAGTTGAAGTTGATCCACTTGTAGGATTACAGCCATTCCAAGCCCGTGATGTTGCGTTCCAATTGGGTTTAAAAGATAAACAAATTGCTCAGTTCGTAACTATTATGACAGGTGCGTATAAAGCATTTGTTGA
Organism: uncultured Acinetobacter sp.; assembly: GCA_964293455.1. Classification (GTDB taxonomy): domain Bacteria; phylum Pseudomonadota; class Gammaproteobacteria; order Pseudomonadales; family Moraxellaceae; genus Acinetobacter. Next base: position 575 of record CAXYZD010000185.1, read on the forward strand.
AAATGATTTTGCATTGTTTGAAATCAATCCATTGTCTGTACGTGAAAATGGCGACATTTTATGTGTCGATGCCAAAGTCGGCATTGATTCAAATGCACTTTATCGTTTACCTGAAATTGCTGCAATGCGTGATAAATCTCAGGAAAATGAGCGTGAGCTTAAAGCTTCTGAGTTTGACCTTAACTATGTTGCACTTGAAGGTAACATTGGTTGTATGGTCAATGGTGCAGGTCTTGCAATGGCAACTATGGACATTATTAAGTTGTATGGTGGTCAACCTGCAAACTTCCTTGATGTTGGTGGTGGTGCAACAAAAGAACGTGTGATTGAAGCATTTAAAATTATTTTGTCAGATACATCTGTAGAAGCTGTATTGATTAATATTTTCGGTGGAATTGTACGTTGTGACATGATTGCTGAAGCGATTATTGCGGCGATTCAAGAAGTAAATGTGACTGTACCTGTCGTTGTTCGTTTAGAAGGGAACAATGCTGAGTTAGGTGCAAAATTACTTGATGAATCAGGTTTGAAATTGATTTCTGCGAAAGGTTTGGCCGATGCCGCAGAGAAAGTTGTTGCCGCAGTGAAAGCGTAAGGAGTATCAATCATGAGCGTATTAGTAAATAAAGACACAAAAGTATTGGTACAAGGTTTCACGGGTAAAAATGGTACATTTCATTCTGAGCAAGCACTTGCATACGGCACGAAAGTGGTCGGTGGTGTAACACCAGGTAAAGGTGGTCAAAATCATATTGGCTTACCCGTGTTCAACACTATGCGTGAAGCTGTAAGTGAAACACAAGCAGATGCTTCTGTGATTTATGTGCCTGCACCATTCGTATTGGATTCTATTGTAGAAGCGGTAGATTCGGGTGTGAGCTTAATTGTTGTGATCACTGAAGGCGTACCGACTATCGATATGCTCAAAGCGAAGCGTTATTTGGAAACTTATGGCAATAATGCACGTCTCATTGGCCCTAACTGTCCAGGTATTATTACACCGGGTGAATGTAAGATTGGTATTATGCCAGGTCATATTCATCAACCGGGTAAAATCGGGATTATTTCTCGCTCGGGGACTTTGACTTATGAAGCTGTAGCACAAACGACTAAACTTGGTTTAGGTCAATCAACGTGTATCGGAATCGGTGGTGATCCAATTCCAGGTATGAATCAAATTGATTGCTTGAAACTTTTTCAAGAAGATCCGCAAACCGAAGCCATTATTATGATTGGTGAGATTGGTGGTACCGCTGAAGAAGAAGCTGCTGAATATATTCAGTCGAATGTTACTAAGCCTGTCGTTGGTTATATTGCGGGTGTGACTGCACCTAAAGGTAAGCGTATGGGGCATGCCGGTGCAATTATTTCGGGTGGTCAAGGTACAGCAGAAGAAAAATTCCTTGCATTTGAACGTGCTGGTATGGCGTATACACGTAGCCCTGCTGAATTGGGTTCAACTATGCTTAAAGTGTTAAAAGAAAAAGGTCTTGCTTAATCTAAGTTGAGATAAAAAAAGGAGTCCAATAGGACTCCTTTTTTATACATATATTTTATCGTTTAAAAATATATTCAATACGTATGTATGAGATTTAATGTTGAAAATATAAATTTTATTTTAAACTTGTTTTTGATAAAGCCCAGCACGCACAGCACCTGCTTTGGTTTCTTTAACCAAAACCCAACTGCTTGGTAAGGTCAATTTTGATAAATAACAATCCGCTTCAACATAAATATAAGCTTCATTTTTGATGAGGGGATCTGTTTTTTCAGCAAGATCTTGCCACAAATTTAAACTATAGGGTGGGTCGAGAAAGACCACATCAAATTGGGTGTTTAAACCTGCTAAGGCTTGCTGTGCAGTCATGATTTTAAGCTGACAGTTTTGTGCTTTGAGCAAACTAATATTGTCTTTTAAAAACTGAGCCTGATTTGAATTGGGTTCAATCATGGTGACGTGTGCTGCGCCACGTGATAAAGCTTCAAAACTTAAAGCACCTGAACCTGCACACAAATCGAGGACTTGTGCATTTTGAATGTCCCACATAAGCCAGTTGAACAGGGTTTCACGTACTCTGTCAGGGGTAGGACGTAATCCGTCAACACTAGCAAAAGGAAGCATACGACGCTTCCATTCACCACCGATAATCCGTAATTGATTTTTCACTATTCAGTTACATCCGCTTGAGTTGCTGCTGCAGGGTTAGAAATTTGAGGTTGCTGAGGTGCAGAATGTTGAGTACCATTTGCAGGCTTATTTGTAGGTGTGCCTGTCGATGTATTTACTTCACTATTTTCTGCCAATTCACCGGGTTTAATACCTGCGGTCATAAGACCACCACTGACTTGATGATTGGGTGGTAATAATGGATTTTTCTTACGTGTGAGTAACCAGTAGTCAAAAATCGGTTTTGCAATTTGTGTGGCAGAGCCCCCATGTTTACCATTTTCCCAAATAACAGAAATGGCAATTTCTGGCGTTTCAGCAGGGGCAAAACCAACAAATAAACCATGGTCAAGCTGACGTGCAGAAAGTGATGCTTCGTTATAGCGTTTTCCTTGTGCAATACTTTTAACCTGTGCTGTCCCTGTTTTACCTGCAATTTGATACATGGGTGTACGAATACCACGTCCGGTACCCGATTGAACGACATCGACCATGGCATCACGCATTTTGACCCAATCGGCATCTGTACCACTAAAATTAATTTTGCCTGTAGGTGCATTAATCACTTTATGTTCTCTTGCACCTTTTGTTGCCCGTAATACATGTGGAGTCACATGTGCACCATGATTGGCGGTAATTGCAGTTGCCATTGCCAATTGTAGGGGAGTTGCTGTGAATGCACCCTGACCAATACTGACTGAAATGGTTTCACCTTTAAGCCATTTGGTTTTGCGAGTACGCATTTTCCATTCTTGGCTTGGATATAAACCTTCACTTTCACTGGGTAAATCTACACCTGTTTTTGCGCCAAAACCAAATTGACGCATCCAGTCATTCATACGGTCAATGCCCAGTTGATAGGCAAGAATATAGAAGTAGGTATCGCAAGAGACCACAATAGATTTGTGCATGTTGACACTGCCATGACCAGTTTTTTTCCAGTCACGGAACTTGTGTGAATCTCCCGGTAGATGGAAGTAGCCCGGATCGGAAATGGCGGTATTCCAATCGACTGTTTTATAGTGAATCCCACCCAGCGCTTCCATCGGTTTAATGGTTGAACCCGGAGGGTAAGAGCCTTGAACAGCACGGTTGTAAAGAGGTTGATCAAGATTGTCACGCAAAGCACTATAGTCAGCATGTCCAATACCAGTCACGAAAAGATTCGGGTTGAAGCTTGGACTTGAAACCAATGCTAAGATTTCACCTGTACGTGGGTCAATAGCAACCACTGCACCACGCTTATCTTTCATTTGTTCTGCAGCAATGGTTTGTAAACCATAATCTAAAGACAAATATAAGTCATTACCTCGTGTAGACTCTTTACGTCCGAGGTGACGCAAAATATTACCGTGTGCATCTGCTTCAATTGATTCATATCCGGGAAAGCCATGGAGTAGATCTTCATAAGATTTTTCTACGCCAATTTTACCAATCAGGTTTGTACCTGCATAACTATCTTTATCAATACTTTTTAATTCTTTATCATTGATACGACCGACATAGCCAATAACATGGGCAAACAACTCACCGTGGGGATAATAACGTGTCATTTGGGTTTCAATTTCCACACCTGGAAATTGGAACTTCACTTCACTAAATCGTGCAATATCTTGTTCAGTCAAATTAAGTTTGAGCGTGACACGTTCAGTTTTACGTGAAGCTTTGACACGACTGTTAAAGCCGTTAATATCATCTTCGGTCAAGTTGATGACAGGTGTTAAACGCTTTACGGTATCATCCATATCCTCAATATCAGCTTTACTCAGTGTTGCGGTAAATACAGGATAATTGTCTGCAAGCAAAATCCCATTACGGTCATAAATATAACCTCGCGCAGGGGCAATCGGTTGCAAACGAATTCGGTTTTTATCTGAGGCTTCAGTAAATTCCTGATGATGGAAAACTTGAAGATACGCATAACGTGCCACAAGCAGCAACAAGAAAAAACTCACAATTCCAATAGAGACAAAAACTCGACTGCGGAAAATTCGTTTTTCTTGCTGAACATTTTTAAGTGGAAACTGCTGCTTCATACGTGATCGGCTTATCTAAAACGGATTGATGGGGGGATAGGCAAGGCGCAATATTTTACCCTAGAATGTATGGGTTAAACGTTAATAATTGAAAAAATACATTTGATGATTTGGCTGACTATAGCTTAATTTGACCCTGCAGACAGTAATTTTCCATTTATCAGTATATGAGCAAAGCAATAATTCTGTTAAAGTCAAAAAATTAAGGATAATTAGATT
>CAXYZD010000186.1:0-4894 GCA_964293455.1 uncultured Acinetobacter sp.
TTAGTCCAAGGTCCTACCCTATACAATCCATGGAAAAACCCTGAACTTGCTAAAAAACGCCGTAATGTTGTACTCAACAATATGCTAGTGATGGGGTATTTGACGCCTGAACAGTTCGAAAAAGAAAGTAACCGTGCACTGAATGTTATCGATAAACCAAGTCTTGGAACTGCTCGCTTCCCTGATTTTCTCGATATTGTACGCCGTCAACTTAAAACTGAATATCAAGAAACCGATTTGACCAATCAAGGTTTACGTATTTTCACCACACTTGATCCTGTTGCACAGACACGTGTGCAAAATAGTTTCCGTGAAAGTGTGGCTCGCTTAGCACGTGCAAATCCTACACGTTTGAATGATTTACAAGGTGCCGTACTCATTTCACGCCCTGAAAATGGTGAACTGATTGCTGCTGTCGGTTCTACACAAGATTTTACGGGCTTTAACCGTACCATTGATGCCAAACGCCAAGTTGGCTCATTGCTTAAACCTGTGATTTATTTAAGTGCCATTGAATCAGGTCGTTATAATTGGGCGACTCAAATTGAAGACTCACCAATTAATATACCCGTTGAAAATAATAAATCTTGGACGCCTAAAAACTATAGCGGTTCAGGCAATGGCTATGTTCCTATGGCACAAGCTTTGGCAAACTCATACAACCTTGCTGCCGTACGTTTAGGGCAAGAATTTGGTTTATCGACCTTTAAAAATAATCTGACCAAATTTGGTGTAACCTCAAAAATTCCAAACTATCCTTCTATTTTCTTGGGTGCAGTCGATATGTCACCTATGGAAATGATGAGTATTTATGGTAATTTTGCAACAGGTGGTTTTAAGTATCCAGTCAAAGCCATTCGTACTGTCGCAGACTCTAATGGTCGTTTACTTGATCGTTATGGCTTGAATGTACAACAAACCATTGAACCTTCTTCGGCATATATTTTAAATTATGGCTTACAACAAGTCATGTCATCAGGTACAGGTAAATCTGCCTACAATACTTTCTCATCTGAACTAAAATTGGCAGGAAAATCAGGTACAACCAATGATACGCGTGACTCTTGGTTTGCAGGCTACTCAGGTAACAATTTAGCTGTCGTTTGGCTTGGACTCGATGATAACAAGGTTACAGGATTGACAGGGTCTACAGGTGCACTACCCGTTTGGATCAATGTCATGAAACAATTGCGTCAAAAACCTGTTAACTTGCGCCAAACTGACGATGTGCAATGGCAATGGATTGATATCGCAAGTGGGGAGTTATCTGCACAAGGTTGTGGCGATGCGATGTATATTCCAATGCTCCGTCATACTGTACCCAATCGTGCAACCGCATGCGGTTCATCACATTACAATGTCAAACCTGATTATGTTCCAGATCAACAATCGTCAAGTTCACAAACCACAAGCAATGACAGCATTGAAAATTACATTCGTGAAAGTGAAAGCAATTCACCTGAAGATAACAATTCGAGTGGTCGTGTCATTTCAAGTGGTAGCTATCAAAATTAATGGAGAATACGGTGTTGATGCAATCTAAAATACTTCGTTGTGTACTATTGAGTGTGGGTATTACAGTTGGACTGATGGCTTGTCAGTCCACACCCATGCCCGAGAAAACTGTCGTAGCTACTCCATCAACACCAAGTAAATCCACTGTAAATACACCCGATGGTATAAAAATTACCACCTATGATTATCCTGAAATTATTCGGGAAAAAGCGCCTATTGTCGTTTCACAACCTAAGGTACTACCTACACCCCAAAAATTTGATGATGGTCGTGAAACGCCTGCAGTTAAAAATTTGCTTCAAGCAACAAAGACTGCATTTCAGCAAGGCAAATGGTCTGAAGCCGAGAAATATGCACTACACGTACAACGCCTCGCCCCACAATCTAACGAAGGCTACTATTGGCTTGCTGAAATTGCATTGAAGCAAAATAAAGCGAGTAATGCGGAATCTTTAGCACGACGTGGGCTGAGTTATGCACAAACCCCATCTGCTAAAAAGCAATTGTGGCAAGTGATTCTTAAATCAGGACAAGTTCAAAAAAATACAGCCCTGATTCAAGAAGCACAAGCACGCTTAAAAGCACTATAAATCTTCAATTAAGCATTCAAATTAAAAATTTGATATGCCTGCAACACCATAACCTTGATGTTGTTGAACTTGCTCTAAATCGCTTGGTTTCATTCCACCTAATGCATAAACAGGAATATCCATTGCTTTAACAAATTCAGCAAATTGAGTCCACCCACGTGCTTCAACTTCAGGATGAGTTGTTGTAGCTTGTACAGGACTTAAAATCGCAGCATCAACACCCATTTTTTGCGCTTGTTGCAATGAGCTCAAATCATGACATGCAGCTAAACAAATAACACCTTGCGGACGATCTTTAGATTGATACTTTATCAGTTGATTTTGTTTAAAATGAATAAATCCAATTTGTTGTTGTAGATCCGTTGAAAGCGGTTGCCACTGCGCAACGTTCAGCATAATTTTCGCTAATTGCTCATTCGGCAATGCTGATAATGCTGTTTCAATTTCATGTACTTCTAAATTCATCCGCCAATATAACAACGTATTTTCAGCAAGTTGAATAACATCTGAAAGGTCTGTCGTGATTTTAATGTGTTGTGGCAACACCAAACGATTGACAATATTTTGATTGGCTTTAGGAAAGTTTAAATCGCCTAATTCTTCACGCTTAAACCATGTCCAAGGCTCTACTATTGTAGATAATTGCGTATCATCGACATAGGCATGGAAAAAGTGCAGATTGACTTGAAGATCATCATAGTCATGTTGCACAAAATCAAAATTATGCCAATCCTTCAGATCAATTCCAACTTCTTCCATAACTTCACGGCGACAGGCTTGTACAGGCGTTTCACCCACTTCAACTTTACCACCGGGAAATTCGTGTTTATTGCCCTGATGCTGTTCTGCATTTCGCCAACCCACCAAAACTTTTCCACGATGAAAAAGTAATGCAATCGCTACATGAATAGAAGGCTTTGCCATCTTAAACCTCAGTATTGTTTTTACTTCATTATCCTATTGTAACTTTTTTTTAAAATGATAAAAATTGCATTGACAGGTCTATTCGATAATGATTATCATTTAAATCACTCAAAGACACCCCACAAAAACGGAGTTACAACAATGAACGCACCTTTTAGCTTATTTACACGTACAGAATCGACTCAAGCTTTACCTATGTTGCACTCAAATAATTTATTTGCTTTAGGTCGTGAAATCCGCATTATGCATGCAGGTGAAGAATACCGTTTACGTTTAACACGTAATAACCGTTTGATTTTGACCAAATAACAAGAAAATTTGACAATAAAAAAGTGGGAATAAGCAGTATGAATCAGCGCATACTGCTTTTTTAATGGAAGGTGGGATTAAAATTCGAGTCAATCATTTAACTGAAACACCATAACTCCTTATCAAAAGAACTTTTTTAAAATAAATTGACATGGTTTGATCAATCATAATTTTCAAAATACTCCTTTTCTGCTGTTATGCACTAAATTATATTTTTTAAAATATTGTTACTGTCTTATCGATATAAATTGAATAGATACCCTACAGTCACCATCAAAGTTTGTAGTAATAAAATTGCAGTAAAAAGTTTCCATCCTTTTTGACGCAAGGCAATAGGCGTGACATGGTTATAGTGGGCTGTTTTTATCATTTTGAATTCCTCATTTTTGCATCATGTTTGAACATTTCTATAACAAAATACGAGTCTTATTTAGATAATCTATATGAAGCAAAAAATAAGCCAATGTCTAATTTGTAAGCAATTAATTTTTTTGAGTACTATTTCGCAATTTTAAAATCGTCATCCAATAAAATTAAACGACTATAAAGCTAAAAAAGCCCCTTACGGGGCTTTTTTCAATCAATTGATACTAAATCAATCAACCAATAAACTGACGTGCATTACGGAACATACGTAACCAAGCACCATCTTCAGTCCATTCTTCAGGTTTCCAAGAATGCTGAATCGCACGGAAGTTACGTTCAGGATGCGGCATCATAATGGTTGCACGACCATCTTTCGACGTTACGCCCGAAATCGCATCAGGAGAACCATTCGGATTCATTGGGTACTGTTGCGTTGGATTACCGAAGCTATCTACATAACGTAGAACAACTTGGTTGCCTGCATTCAATGCTGCAAATTTCTCAGCCGAAGTTTCAGCACGACCTTCACCATGTGCCACAGCGATCGGAAGAATCGAACCCTCCATACCTGTTAACAAGATAGAAGCCGATTTTTCAACTTTTACATTCACTACACGTGCTTCAAACATTTCTGAAGTATTGCGCTGGAAACGTGGCCAATGCTCTGCACCCGGAATAAGCGGTGCAAGTTGTGACAACATTTGACAACCATTACAAATACCAACAGAGAAGGTATTGTCACGGTTAAAAAATTTCTCAAACTGATCACGTAATTGTGGGTTAAACAATACAGATTTCGCCCAACCACCGCCTGCGCCCAATACGTCACCGTAAGAGAAGCCACCACATGCCGCTAAGCCTTCAAAATCATCAAGATCAATACGACCTGCAAGTAAATCACTCATGTGAACGTCGACAGTATTGAAGCCAACTTTATCAAATGCAGCCGCCATTTCGACATGACCATTTACGCCTTGTTCACGTAAAATCACCATGTTTGGACGACGTTCATTGATGTACGGCGCTTCTACAGGTTCATTCAAGTCAAAGGTTGGTAATGCGATTAAGCCTTTGTGTTCTTTGTTGGCAATCAAGCTATATTCTTGATCAGCAGTTTCAACATTGTCACGTAAACGTTGGATCTGATAAGACACTTCAGTCCATGCTTGTTGTAATTCAGCACGGTCTAA
>CAXYZD010000187.1:0-4886 GCA_964293455.1 uncultured Acinetobacter sp.
ACAATTATTGTGACATTATTTCAATGAGTTATCTATTTTTGTCGTGTACAGAGATTTTAAATACAAGTTTAAGTGTTAAAAAAAGCAGGCTTTTAAAGCCTGCTTTTTTTATGTCAATTTTTCAAATAATTTTATGCAATCTTTTCAATACGGCAATAATAGAAACCATCCCCATGACCGACTTGTGGTAAAAGCTGACGACCGTAAATTTGTTCAATGCCCCAATCCGCTTCAATTTTCACTTCTAGCGCATCGGCATGATTGGCAAAAAACTCAATCATTTGCTGTTCATTTTCAGCTTTCAAAATCGAACAGGTAATGTAAAGTAAAGTACCGCCAACTTTTAGTTGCGACCACATATTTTCCAAAATTTGCTTTTGTAAAATCACAGTTTTTACAATATCAGTCGATTGACGTAGTAAACGGATATCAGGATGGCGACGAATTACACCGACTGCAGAACACGGTGCATCGAGTACGATACAGTCTGCAAGTTCAGGTGCAGACCATGTCACCGCATCGGCTGCGATAATGTCAACGTGTTTGCCATCAAGTAATAAACGATCTAAATTTTCAACAACACGTTTTAAGCGTTTTTCATCTTGATCGAGCGCAATCAGTTTTTTTACATCAAAAGTTTCTAAGATGTGTGCAGTTTTTCCGCCCGGTGCAGCACAGGCATCAATCACAAACTTACCATCTAAGTTTGGCAATAATGTTGCACAAAGCTGAGCATGTTCGTCTTGTACAGAAAAACCACCTGCTTCAAAGCCCGGTAAACTTGGAATATGTAGGCTTTCATCCATCACAATACCGACTTCAGAAAGTTCACAACGATGTGCATCGATGCCTTCATCTTCTAAAATATCAAGGTATTCTTCACGGCTAACTTGGCGAGTATTGATACGTAAAGTCAGTGGCGCAGTTTGCTTTAACTCATAGCTGAGTTCAGCTAAACGTTCTTCGCCCCAATCTTTTTTCAGGCGTTTCGCTAACCAACTTGGTAGGTTAGATGCTTTTTCAAGCACGTCATAAAACTGTTCAGACTCGCGTGTTGCACGACGTAAAATTGCATTCACCACACCGCTCAAACTTTCCATACCCAATTGTTTGGTTGCTTCAACCGTTTCTGAAATTGCAGCATGAGCTGCGACACGGGTACACAGTAATTGGTATAAACCCAAATATAAACACGTTTCAACAAGTTCATTTTCAAGTGGTTTTGCAAGTAGAGGTAAGGTCACTTGTTTCAGCGCATGCCATTGACGTAAGCAACCGTAAACCAATTCATGATAGAGGGCACGGTCTTTGTCTGACACGATATTGATATGCTGATTTAGAACTGAAGAAAGCGATTGACCATTTTGGACAGCCAATAACGTTTTCACAACCTGAGCACGTAAGTTTAAGTTTTTACCTGAGGCGTGGGGAGATTGCTTCATTATAGAGTATGTCCAACAGTAAGTTTTTGAGTTTGGTTAATTTGTACAGCGTTGAGGGCTTTGCCACCCGGCCATTGTAAATTGGTGATGCAAATACAGTGTTGATCGCCACATGCGACATGTACGCCGTGTTTATCGAGCAGTACAATTTCACCAGCTTGAGCTTGTCCTGCATCGACATTAGACAATGAAGAATTCCACACGCGCAAATTATTATTTTCATCGAGTGGTGTAAAAGCAACAGGCCATGGATTAAAAGCACGAATATTACGGTCAATAGTAATTGCCGACTGTGTCCAATCAATTTGTGCTTCAGCTTTTGTCAATTTATGCGCATAAACTGTCAGTGCTTCATCTTGCACTTCACGATTGTCCAAAGCAGTTTTGAGTACGTCTTCAGACTGTAAAACAGCACAAATGGCTTCCGCACCTTGTAGTGCAAGTTTGTCGTGTAGGCTTGCTGAAGTATCGTTGGCTTCAATTGGACATAATGTTTTCAACATCATATCACCCGTGTCTAAACCTGCCGCCATTTTCATAATTGTTACGCCAGTTTCAGTATCACCTGTGGCAATGGCACGCTGAATAGGCGCTGCACCACGCCAGCGAGGCAACAGTGAACCGTGAATATTAAGACAACCATATTTGGGTGTGTCTAAAATGACTTGAGGCAAAATAAGTCCATAAGCAGCAACGACCATGACATCGGCATTTAAAGCTTTGAGTTCTGCTTGTGCGGCTAAGCCTTCTTCCGTTGAAGATTTAAAATGCAAAGGTTGATAAACAGGAAGATTATGTTCGAGCGCTAATTGCTTTACGGCAGAGGCAGTCAATTTTTGCCCACGACCTGCTTTGCGATCAGGTTGTGTATAGACAGCAACAATTTCATTGTCGGTATTTAACAATGCCGCCAAGGCACTTGCAGCAAATTCAGGCGTACCCGCAAAAATAATTCTCAAAGCTTAGGCTCAAATAAGGAAGACTGTGCTAATTATAGCAAGTTATGAAACCTAGCATATTTTTAATATTCGAGAGTTTTATTTAACAATTTATACAAAGTAAATTTATGTAAACTTAATTATTTTATATGGTGCTTAATTATCAACCTTTGGTGACAAAAATTGGCAATTATTAGTAATAAATGTGACTGCTGATTACTATATTTAAGTTTAACTAAACTAATATGTTTTTTTATTTAAATAAATGAATTTATTAGTAAAATTAATTAAAATATCGTTTATATCAACTTATTTTTATAAAACAAAAACAAGTGTTATTAATACTTGTAACAGTGTTAACTGTTTCACATAAAAAGGATTGCTTTTTATGTAATCAAATTGTTAAATATATAGGGGCTTAGGAAGTTACCATACTTTTTAATATGTTTAACTTCCTAAGCCCCTAATTTAAATTGTATAAGGAAATATGTGAATGTTGAAAAAATTGATGATGGCTGCATGTACTTTGGGTGTAGCTTTCTCGGCTCAAGCATTTGATAAAAATCAAGTGGCACTCGATAAGGAGTTTTGGGGAACGTGGTCAGTTTATAATGCCAAAACACAATGTTCAGAGAAGTATCAATTTAATAAACCGGGTCAGTTTAACTACACAGCTAAACAGAAAAAAATGTCAGGTGAATTTGCCATCATGCGCAGTAAAGATGCCAAAGAGCTCGATATTTTAGCCATGAAAGTAAAGTCAGATAATAAAGCCGCGAGTTGTGGTGGTCAGGCAAGTGATTATACCAATGCCGATATTCGTCTTGGTTTGAAGTGGGTTTCAAAAACCACAGCAGAATTATGTACAGATTTGGCAGGGAAACAATGTACAGGTTTATATTTGATTAAACAGTCATAAGACCATTTATAAGGTCAAGTCATGTAAATGAGGCTTCTTCGGAAGCCTTTTTTTATAACCTAAAATTGGCAAAAATATAAAAATACATAACTAAAATTAATGTAAAAATAAAAAATTATTCATATAAGTTTTGTATGGAATCTGAGGTGAAGGGTTTATATTAAGGAATATTCACGATGTATTGAATAACAACTTCAGAATATCAGCCAATCTTATACGTATAAAAAAAGATCGTATGGCTAGCTATCATAGCGAACAGTAACCTGTAGTATGATGTGAGTATATTTTGACTGATTCAATACGGAATTTCAGTTTTATTAGCCAAAATGGATCAAAGCATTCATTTCAAGCTCAAACTTTGTTGGAACTACACCATGCCTGATTATCGTTCAAAAACATCGACACACGGAAGAAATATGGCTGGCGCACGTGGCTTATGGCGTGCAACAGGAATGAAAGATGACGATTTTGGTAAGCCTATTATTGCAGTCGTTAACTCATTTACTCAATTTGTACCGGGTCACGTGCATTTAAAAGATTTGGGTCAGCTGGTTGCACGTCAAATTGAAGCATCAGGTGGTGTAGCCAAAGAATTCAATACCATTGCGGTCGATGATGGCATTGCAATGGGGCATGACGGCATGTTGTATTCATTGCCATCACGTGACTTAATTGCCGACTCGGTTGAGTATATGGTCAATGCACACTGCGCAGATGCAATGGTGTGTATTTCAAACTGTGACAAAATTACACCAGGAATGTTGATGGCGGCAATGCGTCTAAACATTCCAGTGGTATTCGTTTCAGGCGGCCCAATGGAAGCGGGTAAAGTTAAAATCCGTGGCAATGAACATGCCATTGACCTTGTCGATGCGATGATCGTAGCCGCAGATGACAGCTTTACCGATGAAGAAGTGGCTGAATACGAACGTTCAGCATGTCCGACTTGTGGTTCATGTTCAGGTATGTTTACTGCAAACTCAATGAACTGTTTAACCGAAGCTTTAGGTTTATCACTTCCGGGCAATGGTTCTACACTTGCAACGCATGCCAACCGTCAAAAATTGTTCGAGCGTGCGGGTCAGTTAATCGTTGAAATTACCAAACGTCATTATGAAGAAAATGATTACAGCTTATTGCCACGTTCAATTGCGACCAAAGCAGCCTTTGAAAATGCGATGACGCTTGATGTTTCAATGGGTGGTTCAACCAATACTGTACTTCATTTATTGGCGGCAGCACACGAAGCTGAAGTTGATTTCACCATGACGGACATTGACCGTATATCTCGTAAAGTCCCTGTACTGTGTAAAGTTGCGCCTGCTGTACAAAACGTACATATGGAAGATATCCACCGTGCAGGTGGCATCATGTCAATTTTAGGTGAATTAGATCGAGCAGGTTTACTCGACACATCAGTACCAACTGTGCATGAAAAAACTTTAAAAGATGCTTTAGATAAATGGGACATCATTCGCACAGAAGATGAAGATGTGTATAACTTCTTTAAATCTGCACCAGGTGGTGTACCCACGCAAACTGCATTTTCACAAAACCGCTACTATGCACGTTTAGATGGTGACCGTG
>CAXYZD010000188.1:0-4886 GCA_964293455.1 uncultured Acinetobacter sp.
TATTCCGGGAACCTATGCTAAAAAAGCTAAAATTCCAGCAGCACATGGTCAACATCTAAAAGTTTATTTCAATGAATCAGGTATTGTGAATAAAATTGAAGGACTAGAAACAATTCCAGTCTCTCAACCGGGCTTACCTGCATCGAAAGAAGCAATTTTAAATGCGCCCCCACTATAGCCACTTTAAAATAAAAGAAAACCCCGATATCGGGGTTTTTTCTTATTGATACAATTGTTTAAAGCGATTGCCTCGACAATAGCGACTGACGGGATTGGCGGCTGCGCGTTTACGGCGAATTTCTTTTGGATTAATCGTCAATGCTCGGTAAATCTCAACGCGATCACCGGCTTGCAACAGCTGTGATTGATCTGCAACTTTTACCCCAAAAATACCGCAGTTTAATATTTCAGGTAAAGTCGTTTTATCTGCAAGCTGACTCTTTGCAATTGCATCACTCACAGTCATACCAGACTCAAATGGCACTTCAATATGAAACTGCTTTTCTGCACTCGCATACGCCACCCAAACCTTGCGCATGCCACCAACCTGTATCTGCTGCTCATTCATTAGATCAACTGCCCAATATAAGCCACGAGCGCCATCACAATCGACAATGGCAACACAATACGCACTGCAATACGCCAAATGTTGTAAAACATTTCATTACTAAAATTCAGGGCTTTACGTAAATGGCTGATTTTCATAATCCAACCGACAAAAATAGAGTAGATCAAACAAATCACTAAACCCCAAATCATCAACAACGGATTAAATATATTTGCCAATTGTGGAATGCCCCAAATCAGCAATGCTACCAAAAGTACGATAAATTGAATCGGCAATGCAATACTGCGTTGTGTAAACTGTTCTTTGGCAAGGCTGAGTAACAACGCTGCACTCAATATGGCTGCAACAAGTGCACCATAGGCAGGAATTGCCGAAGATACAGCAAAGAAACCAAATGCAACGACAGCGAGTAATTGTGCAAACCATACAGGTAAAACAGAACCTGTTACTCGATCAGAAGCCGCGACTTGCGCAATTTGTGACTGACCATAAATACCTAAACCTAAACCACTTGCAACCAAAGCTAAAATGGTTGCTTTACCCCATTCACCAGATTCAACGGGTGTCACATGCCAAGCTTGTAAACTTGTTCCCATGACATTGGCAATGATAAAAGAAATGATCACCCCAACTGCGGTTAATAACACCAAAATTTGACGGTTTAAAAATGACAATGCAAAAGCAATTACAGCACCAACAGCAAAAATAATGGAGGTCTGAATATTCAACTGCGCACTATGTATAGTCATTTGTGTGATATTGAATAAAATACCACCTGCAAGAAATGGCATAAAAATGGTCGATAGCCAACCTGCAATACGCCATCGTTGAGAGGCATCAGCTTCACGAGTCAACGCAGACAATGCATTTAAAGCGGATGTTTTTGAACGCTTCACCAAAGCAATTTCAAGATAGACCAAAGGAAGTGCAAGGATGACCATACTACCAATCCATAAAATCCAAAAGTCAATTTGTCGATCAATCTGAAATCCAAGTGCTGGTGCAAGCCCAAGAATAATGATAAATGACAAACAAAATGCCATCAGCGGCGGTAACCATCGTGCCATAAAATTGCCCCGTATAACGTGATCTAAAAAGTCCATCGCTATTTTGCCTTTGTCGACCATGAAAATCAAAGATTACCAAAAAAAAAGCAAATCATCTTTTTACAGACAATTTGCTACGCTGAATGCTTATTAAAATTTGATTATTTTTATCTCTAGAATGCTTTCATTCATTTTATAAACTAAAAAATAAATCGATATAGACGTCATACTCTATATTTAACCTTATTTTTTAATACCACTCTATTTTCAGCAGATTGAAAATAAAACACTCCTATCTACTCAATCAATTTATTTCTTAGTTTATGAGAAAAAACGAGAAAACCAGTTTTTGCCCTTTTTCTTTTCATTTTCTTTAATAATGCCCATCATATTGATTTTTACAGCACCCACATAATCTGCATCATCGTGCTGAATATGATTAATCAACCATTTAGAAAGGACTTCGTGTAACTCTTTTTCAATCGATTGACCATTTTCAAAATTTGTACGGTAATTTTCAATTTTTTTAATAAATAAATCGTGAACACGTTTATGTGGAATACGGTATTTATAACCGGCTTCTTCTTGTAAACTTTCCTCAAAAGTAAAATGCGATTGAGTATAATCAATAATATTATTTAAAATTTCTTGAATACGTTGACGATCTGCTGACACACCAACTACATTAATTTCATTAATGTAATCTAAGATTCGTCTGTGCTGATCGTCAATCACATCGATGCCGGTATTATATTCTGGGATCCATTTCATCTTCATACGACCGCCTTAAAATATTAAATAAATAAACCTTTTACGCATCTTAGCGACTTAGTTCATAAATAAAAGTCAACTGATTTACTCGGGTTTCATAAAATGCACCACTTTAGAACATAAGCCAATGTATTTTAAAATATTTAATTTTTAATGTAGACCAAAAGACTCAGATATTATTTAACCAATATTATTATTCCAAGTTATTTACTCAACTTTATTTTAATAATAATAAAATATATAATCATCTTTTTTACATATAAATATCACACTGTACTTTATTTAAAATATAAAGATTATATTAAAAATAAAGTACAATTTAATTATTTCACTAAACAATAATAAATTTAAAAATATTTATTTTATAAAGTCATAGTTTTTAATATTGATCTGCTTTTGTGATACGTTTTAATTCAGGATTTTTTTCTTCACGAATTAAACGCTCAACAGTCGTCAATGCTGTTTTGATGAGTTGACCTTCCTGAAATAAAATCATTTCACCCGCTCTATAAGCTTTCCAATCTTCATTGTGTGTTAGAGGTTCTGTAGTAATGATAGCAACGCGATCTTCTACAGTCGTCACATCACTAAAATCAACTTCAACATCCAAATCAATGAGGCGAGTCGGTTGAAATGGGTACTCGCGAATAATCCAATGAAGTTTAGTCGTTGCATAACTAAACAATGCTTGACCATTCGACAAACAATAATTAAATGTCCCAAATTCAGCAATTTGTGGTGCAATTTTTTCAAGTAAGGCAAAAATATCTTCTAAGTTTGGTGTGGTATAACCAAACTTTTCTACAAACTGATCAAGTAAATAGCAAAATGCTAATTCACTGTCGGTATTGCCCACAGGGGTAAAACGCCCCGTCAATTTTGGCTCAAAACCTTTTAAATCACCGTTATGCGCAAAAATCCACTGACGTCCCCAAAGCTCTCGTACAAATGGATGTGAGTTTTCTAAGGTGATTTTACCTTGCGTTGCTTTTCGAATATGTGCAATCACGTTGCGTGATTTAATCGGATAATTACGCACAAGATCGGCAATCGGTGATTCAACCGCAGATTGATTATCGACAAATAAACGGCAGGCTTTATCTTCAAAAAATGCGATGCCAAAACCATCTGAATGATCAGAAGTAATTCCTGCACGTTGTGAAAACCCACGAAAAGAAAAAGTAATATCCGTTGGCGTTGCGCAGTTCATTCCAAGTAATTGGCACATAGTCATCCATACAGCTTTATCGTTATATCAATATTGTGCATCAGTCCTGTTCTGCATGCAAATCACCTGAACGGATATCACTATATTTTTAATATATCAAGATATCGAATTCTTAAAAAAAGCCATAAAAAAAGCCCATCATGTGATGAGCCTTTAAATCAGAACAAACCAAAGATAGCTTGGAAAAATTATTTCCCTTTACTACGGTTAGTAATGAGTGTTCCTACACCATGATCAGTAAAGATTTCAAGCAATGTTGCGTGTGGCACACGACCATCGACAATATGTGCGCTGACAACGCCACCTTTGACCGCATCTAGCGCACAACCGACTTTAGGAATCATACCGCCATAAATCACGCCTGTTTCAATTAAGCGATCCACTTCTTGGGTACTTAAACCAGTGAGAAGGTTTTTATTTTCATCCAGTACACCTGAAATATTGGTCAGCAAAATAAGTTTTTCAGCCCCTAAAGCTTCTGCAACTTTACCCGCAACCAAATCAGCATTGATATTATAGGTATTGCCCGCATCATCCACACCTAAAGGTGCAATGACAGGAATGAAATCACTTTGGGTAAACATTTCAAGGACATCAGTTTTAACACCAACCACTTCGCCCACTAAGCCCAAATCAATTTGCTGAACCGTTCCATCTTCTCGAGTTTTTTCCATCAATAACTTTTGCGCACGTAACAAGTTACCATCTTTACCCGTCAAACCAATTGCACGACCACCATGTTGATTGATCAAGTTCACAATCGATTTATTGACGCTACCACCCAAGACCATTTCTACAACTTCCATTGTTGCAGGATCAGTCACACGCATACCATCAATACGGTCTGATTCACGACCCAATTGTTTCAGGAATGAATCGACTTGTGGACCACCGCCATGTACCACAATCGGGTTTAAACCGACTGTTTTTAGCAAAACAATGTCACGAGCAAATGAACTTTCCAATTCAGGATCGGTCATGGCATTGCCACCGTATTTGACCACCAGCGTTTTTCCTGCAAAACGCTGAATGTAAGGCAACGCTTCGGTTAGAATTTGAGCTTTATCAATTCCGGTATGCTGATGGGGCATGCGCCTCTCCTGTTGCACCAAATAAAGTGCATATTTTGAAAACGGATTAAATAATGGTACTGGTCTGAATATTTAATTTTACAGCACATTAAACCGAATTAATGTGCGCGTAAGATATCCTGAGCGATCATAGGATAACGATCACTTAACATAGACGCAAATGTCTGACGAATATTATTGAG
>CAXYZD010000189.1:0-4885 GCA_964293455.1 uncultured Acinetobacter sp.
GCTCAATGTCATAAATTGCAAATAAAAATATGATTTTGTGCAAAATCACTACAATTCTATTTCGGGAGTTTAAAATTAATGCGCATAAAAAAACCAATGATCAAAATCATTGGTTTTCTTTAACTTACAATAAGCATTTAAACTGGTTATAGAAAAATTACTGCTTAGCTTTTTCTTAAACTTGAAAACCGGCGTAAACCAATCAATCCAAGTAATCCCAAAAGACCAAATATACCAGTTGCACCACCACCGCTACGTGCACTTGTAGTCGATGCCGAATTTTTCAATACAACGGTTGCTTCATTGGACGCTAAACCATCGGCATCATAAGCCACATACTTCAATTTATAATCAAATGGATCTAATGTATTTTTAATTTGTACGCTAATTTTCCCACCTAAACATGTCATTTTCTTATCATTACCCGGACATGGACCACTACGTTCAGCGGTAACCGCTACAGGATCAGGTACGCTTGAAATACGTATCG
Organism: uncultured Acinetobacter sp.; assembly: GCA_964293455.1. Taxonomy (GTDB): domain Bacteria; phylum Pseudomonadota; class Gammaproteobacteria; order Pseudomonadales; family Moraxellaceae; genus Acinetobacter. The sequence continues at coordinate 491 of CAXYZD010000189.1, forward strand.
CTAAATCTTGACCTTCCGCATTCAAATAATAACGTGACTTATTGGGTTTGTTGGTCAACTTACTGACCAAACCATCACCATCATCATTCATTTGATCGAGCAAATTAATATCAATTTTTTGATCCGTACCATGCTGAATATTAAAATTCACATCTTTCGCATCAGGTGCAATATTAACAAAATTGGCAACAACGTAAGCACTTGAACTTTTTACAGGGTTTGAGCCTTTCATAGTCAATGTATATTTACATAACTCATTATCACCCGTTGCAGTAATAAAATCATCTGTACGATACATGAGAATTTGCTTTAGATCAGCATTCCACTCACAGTGTAATGCAGGATCAATGACCCCAACAAACTGATCCTTATCATCTAATTTACCAGTACCCAAACTTTCAACTTGAACATCATAGTTTTCTACAGTGAGATGTTTGATTTCACGACCACCATCAGCACGTACCGACTCATCAGGTAAATTCAATGCAAATGGATCGATAAATAAGGTTCTATATTTTTGATCTGACTTTGTATGATTGGTTAAATTATTATAATCATTCATCATAATCTTGTAGTACGGTAAATAATCTGGATTAGTGTCTTTATTTTCAATCAAACTTTTAAACTTATCATATTCTTTTTGATAGTTATTGATGATTTGTACGACCGAAGTATTTTTTGTCGCTAAATCAGTTGCGGTTAAACTTAAAATTTCTGTAGAACCCAAATCACAATTGCCATTTGCATTCAAAATACGGGTCATACCACGCTGATCCATTAACCCGCATCCCGCAGAATTCACATTAACCAAATCTTTATCTGTACCTAAATCTCTCAGGAAATACATCGGCATAAATGCAGTATATTCTGTCGGGGTTTGTAAACTACTGAGGACTGTGTCGACGTTCACACCACTGACATCAACCAAAGTCTTTTTAACTTCCTCTGTGAGGATTTCATTTGCTGTTTCACATTGATCATTGCCTACTGTAAGTGTTACAGCATTATAAAGATTAAGGAAATTTGTACCTTTGACTTCTGCTACGTCACCATCGGCATAACGGCAAGATTTACCCACGCCATTAAAAGCAAGAATATTGTACTGTACAGATTTCACCCCTCGTGAATTATACAATAAAGTAGAAAATGCATTATTTTTGACAATGGTATTACTCAGCAAACCTAAAGATGCATTGGCACTCAAATTAACCGATTTTTCTGGAGTTACTGAGCTAAATTGAATGATTCGTCCCGATTGTGCATTTGCCGTGTTATTGGTAATTGTATTTGCAGTAAAAATAGCCGCTGGCTGACCACAAAAAGCCATCGTACTTAAACTACTATTTGAGCCATTTCCCAAAATGCTAATCCCTGTTACATTAATCGTTCGATTGGTGTAAACCAGATTATCACTACAGGTCATCGACAAGGCACTACCTTCAGTTGCATCATTTCCTTGAATGATGCCTCGATTGAAAGTTAAGCCTGTATCAACATCATTAAGGAAAATTGCACCACCAAATTTCGCTTTCGAATTTAAAATTTGAACATTGGTGAGTGTAGATGTACTGCCCAAATACAACGCACCGCCTGCATCACTAGAATAACCATCTTTCAAAATAATATTGGTTAAATTTAATGCAGGTTTGTTTAAATTAGTGGTATTAAAAATACGTGATTTGCCTTGCCCACTAATTGTTGTTTTAAGTGCGGTGATCGCAGGAAACGTATTTGTTAAGACATCGGGCTTGGTATAATCAGTCGGTACTTTACCTAAAATTGACAAAGATGAATTGGGTTGCAATTCACGCGTCAGTTTATATTCACCTTCTTCAAGTTGAATCACATTGGTCATCGATGTACTCGTCTGACCTATCGGGCATCCACCATAAGCCTGATGCGTGGCTGCAGCTGTGACCGCTTCACGCAAAGAGCATTTTGCAGTATTTTCACCATCTTCATCATCAAAAGTTGTGACATAAATGGTTTTATCATCCGCGGCCATAAGTGACATCGTTGATAAAATTGCAAGTGCCAATATTCCTTTTTTATAATTTTTCATCCTGAATTCCTATTATTTTTTTAACCTGCGGAAACCAATCAAACCGATTAATCCGAGTAGTGTGAAAATACCTGCACTCCCACCTGAAACTTTAACTTTTTTATTTTCAAAAGTATTCGGCGGATCTTGAACAACTTTCGCTGGAATTTCGATATAAGGATTTTTAGAATCATTAAAACGTGTTGTAGTCGTGATCACTAAAATTTTAAATTCGTCTGAGCCATGCCAATTTCCATTCGGCACATACGTGACAGCACCTTCTTCGGTGATACTCAAAGTACCTTTCGATGGTGTATTGGTTTGTACAATTTTAAGACAACCTGACAACCAAGCTTTACCTTGTGGATCAAGCTCACTGCCCATGATGATTTTACATTGCGCAGGGGTAATTAAATCACCATCTTGCAATTGATCAGCCAAGGTAAATTTAGCAGTTTCACCATAAAAAATATCTTGCCCAACACTTGCTGTTGTAGTTTGGTCAACCACAAGCTCTATCGCACCACGATCACATAACTCTGGATTACTCGGTCTTGCTAAACCACGTTGATCTGCAGCAATACAAGACATCAAGCTACTGCCTGTTTGAGGCCCTTTATTGACAATCAAAGAATCCGCCAATGTTTTATATGTCGTCAATAACCGTGGTCTAAAATAACCTAAAATTGTTTTTTCAGATTCAATAAAAGGACAAAGTAAACCATCTGAATTGACATCACATTTCCCATCTACACTGCTGCTAGCAATTAAATTTGCAGTACCTAATAGACTTGATGCAGCGCCTTCACAGCCTACTGAATAAAGATTATTACTGATTTTACTCGCATCAGCTCCAGCAATAATATGACAGTCTTCACTGCCATTTTTAGCCAAAATACTATTTACAACATACGCTTGTTTAAAGGGTGCATTTATAATTAAACCTTTGGTATTCATGACCATAGTAATATTATTAACCATCATTCCATCCATGACTTTGATGGTATAGCCTTTATTACTAAATAGAGTTGTATTAATTATGCCGCGCCCAGAGGTCGTACCAATGGCGTTGCTGGTCTTTTCATCAAAAGCCCGTTCACTTTCAAAAAGACTGGCATCTGCATTCGTTACTTCATTATCACGAACCACAGAGCTTGTTATAATAAACTGTGGCATGACACTATAGATCACAGCACCTTGATTGGCTTTATTGCTTCGAAGTAATGAATTGGTAATCCCAACGCTACTCAGTGGTTTATTTTCCGTGTATGCACCAGCATTATAAATTGCACCACCCTGACGTGCTTTACCATTGAGTAACTGACCATATTGAATCAATAAATTGTCATTATTGAAGATCAATCCACCTTGATCTGCACAACTGTCTTGATCACAACCATTTAAAGTAATTTCATTCAATGATACTGAAATCAAATTATCTTGATCTTTTTCTTTGTCAAAACCTGCTGCAAGCGTACGATCAATCAAAAATATACGGTCTTTACCTGCCATTTTAATGACAGCATTGTTTTTACCCAAAAGTGAATCTATGGCTGTATTGTTATAAGTCGACTTAATTGCAAGAGATTTAGCAATGGTCAATTGGCTATTGATTTTATATTCTGACTTTCCAACCAATTCAATTGTGTTTGATGCATCTTTACCACCACAACCATTATATCCTGCCTCAGGCATTCCCTGATTGATATATTCAATTGCTTCTCGTAAAGAACATTGTGCATCCGCTTTTACAACATCTTCTGTTGTATTGACGGTAATATTTGCACTATATGCATGCCCTGTAATACACAATAATCCTAAGCTTATGCCCCGTTTGAGCATTATCGTCTCCTTGGTTTATTTTAATTATTTCCGTACTAGCCCTAAAATAGGGCTATCAATCCTTTTTGCGTACTTTGTCACAGCTTTATAAATTTCTCAAGAAATTTTAATTACTGTCTGTATTCATCAATCAATGCATAAATTTGTTTCAAGGTTGCATGTGATAGTTTCGTTTTTTCACCTTTAAGTAATTTTTCTAACTGATCGACCGATTGCAACAGTGTACTGGTTTGATGTGGTCCATGTAATAGCAAATATTCCGTTATTTGTGGGTCAAAATGTACACCCCGACGCATCAAGACAGAATTTAATAAAGCTTGGCGGTCTGCATGTGAATGTCCACCCGGTACTTTCACACTGACAGCTTGCGTCAATCGAGATTGTAAATCGGGCAATTCAAGTCTTAATTCAATCGGTGCAAAACGAGAAGAACAGACCAACTGTCCACCATCATCATTATTATTATTAATTAAATGAAAAACTGCTTTTTGCCAATGTGGCACACCACTAAT
>CAXYZD010000190.1:0-4853 GCA_964293455.1 uncultured Acinetobacter sp.
CGATGAGTTATTTAGAATTCACTGTGCTAATTTATTTGATAATTAGCTATAGAAGCATTGGGCGAAGCGGCTTATATCGCGCGTGCCCGTGTTGTACCTTTGCGTAATACAGGTGCAGCCATCAGCCCATTAAGTGTGTTCTTGATTCTTCAAGGTTTAGAAACACTGAACTTACGCATGGAACGCCATACTGAAAACGCACAAAAAGTCGCGGAATATCTAAAAATCCATCCTAAAGTCAAATGGGTCAATTACGCAGGTTTAAAAGATCATCCTCAACATGCCTTGGCGCAAAAATATGTCAAAGGCAAACCATCGGGGATTTTATCTTTTGGCGTGCAAGATGGTCTTGAAGGTGGTACTCGATTTATTGATGCCCTACAACTTTTCACACGTTTGGTGAATATTGGCGATGCCAAAAGTTTGGCATGTCACCCTGCAACCACCACACATCGTCAGCTCAATGAAGATGAATTAAAAGCAGCAGGCGTCAGTATTGATATGGTTCGACTTTCTGTCGGCATTGAACATATTGATGACTTGATTGCAGATTTAGAACAAGCATTGTCTAAGGTTTAAGCAAAAAAAATATAAAAGCCTACCTTTGTGTAGGTTTTTTTAATTTAGACTTGACCTGAACTTAAAATAACAGTAAAAATTACTTATTCATTTAATTGATGTAACAAAATTAGAGCAATTACTCTAAAATATTTTTAAAATTCATATACTTATACGCTAGTATTTTTTTTATTTTCCGTTATTATTGCCGCACTAGAATGCCTATCTTTTAGACAGTTTACATCCATCTGTAGAACTAGGCATGCTTGTATTTATTCATTTCAGTCGTTAGGGAAACGGTTATGAATCAAAAATTAGAACAACTTTTTGAACAAAAAGTTCAGGGTAAAATTGCACTGATTACAGGCGCATCAAGTGGCATTGGCTTAACCGTTGCAAAACGTTTAGCAGCAGCAGGTGCACATGTACTACTCGTATCACGTACAGAAGAAACATTAAAAGAAGTTCAAGCTGAAATTCAAGCAGATGGCGGTCAAGCCTCGGTTTTTCCATGCGATTTAAATGACATGAATTCAATTGATGAAGTGTCCAAACAAATTTTAGCATCAGTCGATCATATTGATATTTTAATTAATAACGCAGGACGCTCAATTCGTCGTGCTGTACATGAGTCGGTTGATCGTTTTCATGACTTTGAACGTACCATGCAACTCAACTACTTTGGTGCCGTTCGTCTTGTATTAAATATTTTGCCACAAATGATGCATCGTAAAGATGGACAAATCATCAACATCAGTTCGATTGGTGTATTGGCAAATGCAACGCGCTTCTCTGCGTATGTTGCATCTAAAGCTGCACTCGATGCATTTAGTCGTTGTTTATCTGCTGAAGTCCATTCACATAAAATTGCGATTACTTCAGTGTATATGCCATTGGTTCGCACCCCAATGATTGCACCAACGAAAATGTATAAATATGTCCCTACGCTTTCGCCTGAACAAGCAGCTGATTTAGTGGCTTATGCAATTCTAAAACGTCCGAAAAAAGTGGCAACGCATTTAGGTCGTTTGGCTTCAATTACTTATTCTATTGCACCAGAGATTAATAATAAATTGATGTCGATTGGCTTTAATTTATTCCCAAGCTCAAGTGCATCTGTAGGTAAACAAGATAAACTGAACTTAGTACAACGTGCTTATGCTCGACTGTTCCCTGGCGAACACTGGTAAGATTTTTTCACGATTTTGACCCAATAAAAAACCGCCTTTCGGCGGTTTTTTATTTTTAAGTATTAAAGATTACTTTGAACCCTTAATCCCTGCTTGCAATAACAATGCACCTAAACCACCAATTTTAGCTTCTTGTGGTTTAGTAGATTGTGGTTTCTTCGCTTGTTGTGGACGATCACCCTGCGGACGAGCCTGTTGAGGACGTTTTGCCTGTGGTTTACGTTCACTACGTTGTTCAGTATTGGCTTGAGCTTCACGACGTGGCTGACGTGGTGCTTTTGCAGGTGCTTCTGAGCCTTCAGGACGCATCGACAAATTCACACGATTGCGTTCAGCATCTACCGCCAAAACACGCACTTGAACAATTTGACCCGGTTTTGCAACCTTGTGTGGATCAGATACAAATTCATTGGCAAGTTCAGAAATATGTACTAAGCCATCTTGATGTACACCCACATCCACAAATGCACCGAAATTGGTGACATTGGTAATCACACCTTCTAACTGCATACCTTCTGTAAGCTGTGCAACTTGGGTGATGTCATCACGGAATTTTGCTGTACGGAATTCAGGACGTGGGTCACGACCCGGTTTTTCCAATTCAGACAATACATCTTTAATCGTTGGTAAACCAAATGCATCATCAACAAATGCTTCCGCATCTACCTGACGAATAATTTCAGTGTCACCAATAATATCTTTTACTGTTGTTGCTTTTGCTTCAACAATTTTATTCACTAAACCGTAAGATTCAGGATGAACCGCTGATGCATCAAGCGGTTCTGAACCGGCTTGAATACGCAAGAAACCTGCCGCTTGTTCAAAAGTACGATCGCCTAAACGTGGGACATTTTTCAATGCTTGACGGTTATCAAAACGACCATTTTCTTTACGGAAGTCAACAATTTGCTGTGCAATTGATTTATTCAAACCTGCGATATAACCCAAAATAGCGGCTGATGCTGTATTCACATCAACACCCACTGAGTTCACACAGTCTTCAACCACAGCTTCAAGGGTTTTTGCCAAACCCGTTTGATTGACATCATGTTGATACTGACCCACACCAATTGATTTTGGATCAATTTTCACAAGTTCTGCCAATGGATCTTGTAAGCGACGTGCAATAGACACTGCACCACGAATAGATACATCAAGTTCAGGCAATTCGTTTGAAGCCAATTCTGATGCTGAATATACCGATGCACCTGCTTCAGACACTGAAACACGGGTCATGATCAAATCAGGATTTTCAGCCATCATTTCAGCGATAACCGCTTCGGTTTCACGGCTTGCTGTACCATTGCCAATTGCAATGAGATCAACATTGAATTCACGGCATAAACGTGCCAATTCAGCAATTGAACCTGCTTTATCTTCTTTCGGTGCAAATGGGTAAATTGTGCTATGCGCAAGTACATCACCCGAATTTGAAACGACTGCAAGTTTGACGCCTGTACGAATACCAGGATCTACACCCAAAGTTGTACGTGCGCCCGCAGGTGCAGAAAGCAATAAATGACGTAGGTTTTCTGCGAAAACATTCATCGCATCAGTTTCTGCATTTAAGCGTTTTTCAGTTAATAATGAGTGTTCAATACTTGGGCGAATTTTGCCTAACCAGAACAATTTTGCCGTTTGCTTTAAAAATTCTTGACGTGCTTGTGGTTGAACAGTGTCTAAATCATATTCAGTTTCAATACGTGTCAGTGGTGCAGCATCTTCCCCATCTACTTTTAAACCTAAAACATTTTCTTGACGACCACGAAGCATTGCAAGTAAACGGTGTGCAGGTACTTTATTGAAGTTCTCAGAGAAATCGAAGTAATCACGGAATTTTTTACCGACTTCTTTTTTCTCATCAGATGCCACTAAACTTTTAAGCGTTGCCGTTTTTGCAAACAGCGCTTTAAGCTCTGTAGTCAAGCCAATATTTTGTGCCCAATCATCAATAATAATATGCTGAATCGCATCTAGTTGGCTTTCAAGGTCTGCATAATTTTCATGGCTAAAACCCGCCAATGCTTCAGTTGGATCAACTTGTTCAGCAATGATTTTTTCTGCAATTGGTCCAAGACCAGCTTCTTTAGCTTTAAATGATTTACTGGTACGTTTTGGACGGTACGGTGCGTAAATTTCTTCTAATGCATTTTTAGTTTCTGCGCCGTTCACACGAGCAAGTAAATCATCTGATAATTTATTTTGTTCTTTCAGTGATTCTATGACTTTCTCACGGCGATCAAATAAATCACGTAAATAAACAAGTCGCGTATCAAGTTGACGTAATTGGATATCGTCTAAGCCTTGCGTTACTTCTTTGCGGTAACGTGCAATGAATGGAACACTAAAGCCTTCATCAATCAGTTTAATTGCAGCTTCTACTTGGTTGGGACGTACGGCAAGTTCACTTGCCAACTGCTGAACTAAGTCAGTCATCGTGTTTAATTCCACAAGGATAAGGACTAAAAGTTAGTGATTATAAAGACCAAGACTATAAAATCCACATTTGTTTTTCAAATTGCGAAAGAAAAAAACCATAAAAGAGTAATTTTCAATAATTTTACCTATGTAATCAGTTATTTCTATCATATTGCTAAACACTGATTTTGCATGGAAAAGAATCAAAGTTATCCCCCTCAGTGTACTTTTAAATTGTGCAATATAACGCCTAAACGCATATTTTGAAAAACAGCGTTATTTTGTTAAATCATAGTGAATGACTTAAAACCTTTTGAGATGTTGTTTTTTGGTTTAAAAACACCCTTTAAATTGTAATTTTGAGCAAATTGATACATAGTCTTAACAAGAACTTAGGCATTATACTGAGATTAACAAATATCTATAATTTACAACATTTAGGGAGTGCATCATGAGTTTAGTTGTACCTGCTGACAAGACAGATGTCGTACACAGTGAAACGGATCGTGTTGAACGCATTTTAGTGGTCGATGATGATGTGCGCTTACGTACCCTGTTACAGCGCTTTTTAGAAGATAAAGGCTTTGTGGTCAAAACTGCCCACGATGCAACTCAAATGGATCGCTTGTTACAACGTGAATTATTTTCGCTCATTGTGCTCGACTTTATGCTTCCTGTTGAAGATGG
>CAXYZD010000191.1:0-4827 GCA_964293455.1 uncultured Acinetobacter sp.
ATTGATCTCGATTAAACTATAGCAATCCCGTTTTCATTCAAAAAGTAGTGTAGGCGAGTGCTTTTTGATGTTTTTTGCCTATTTTAGATTGAAGGTTGTGAGATGAAAATTTTAGTTCGTAGTTTGCAGCGTACCGTAACAGAAGCTGAACTGCTTGAATTGTTTAAACAATATGGCACTGTAGCTGCATGTAATTTGATTATGGATACAGCAACAGGCAAGTCGAAAGGTTTTGCTTTTGTAGATATGCCAAATGCACGTGAAGGCGTTAAAGCAGTGAAAGGTTTAAATACTTTACGCTTACATGGTCATGGTATTCGTGTAAAAATTGCTGAAGAAAAGCCAGAAGCTTAATTTAGCACAAAGATTGGCACAGAAATTTTGTGTATAAAAAAGAGCTTCCATTGAAGCTCTTTTTTGTTTTTCCATGGAAAATATAATTTTCAACGATAATAATAAAACTATTCAACCAAAGGCAGTTGCTTGATTGGACTTCCGCCTAATGCTTGTAGTAAGGTCACATAGGCATTGTATTGGCTTTGTTTGGTCTGCACTAAGGTCAGGCGTGCATTACGTGTGGTTTCCTGTGCATCCAAAAGATTTTTTAATGCAATTGCACCATTCTTATAACGCACATTGGTTAATTTTTCAGTTTTTTCAGCTAACTCTAAATTACGTTGCTGCAAAGCCACTTGTTTGTCTAACTCACTACGATTAGACAGTGCATTTTCAGTATCAGCAAACGCTTGATATAAGGTTTGGCGATATTGAATAATGGTTTTTTCATAGTCCAATTCACTTATTTTTAAGTCCTTTTTCATATCGTTATATTGCAGAAAAGGTAGACTTAAATTTGCACCTAAAGACAGCGCGGGGTTTTGTAGAAGCTGTGTTAGAGAAGTGCTACTTGAACCTAAATTCCCCGTTAAACTGATTGATGGATAGTAGCTTGCTTTGGTCGCATCTTTAGATGCTAATGCTTCGCGTAAACGTAACTCAGCCGCTTTTAAATCGGGGCGACGTGAGAGCAATTCAGCAGGTAGACCGGCAGAGACTTTAGGCAGACTAATACGTGGCAATTGTTTCGGCTCTTGAATACTCAATTGTTGCACAGGTATTTGCAGCAGCACAGCCAAGGCGGTACGCGTTTCAACACGTTGTTGATCAATTTGGCTCAAGCTCGCTTTTTGGCTTTGTACAGCCTGTTCCGCTTGGGTTAAATCTAAGCCTGAAACTGCGCCTGCTTTATATTGTGAGCGTACTAATTCATAGGTTTTTTGAGTCGAAGCAAGGTTTTGCTGAACAGTATTATAGCGTTCATTTAAATAACCCAATTGCCAGTATAAATTGGCAGTTGTAGCAATCAGACTTTGACCTGTCGCTTGCAAATCTTGCTCAGTCGCTAAAGCTTCCCAACGACTTGCTTCAGTTTGACGTGCAAGTTTGCCAAATAAGTCGACTTCATAACTTACGCCTGCACTGAGTGAAAGCCCAGATGAAGTGTCATCACCTGAATTTAAATCAAAGCGATGTCCTGTAGAAACACCAGAATTGACCCGAACACCTTGCTGATTTGCTGCCAAACCTGCACGTAAACGCGCTTGTTGTAACTGGATGCCTGCAACGGCTAAATCGGTATTTTGCGTTAAGACTTGATTGACTAGAGTATTGAGTTGCTGATCACCAAATAACGTCCACCATTGGTCTGCATATACATCGGCATGTAGTTGTGCTTGATTGGCTTTGTTATAAGCAAAGCCTTCAGGAATTTGTACGGCAGGGGCTTGATAAGGGGTTTTCACCACAGCTGCACAGCCGACAAGTGAGCTTCCTAGAACTAAGACAGCTGCAAGTTTTGTCATATTCATTTGCATAAATGGAGTCCTTACTCTCTAGACAGTGCGTCGACAGGATCGAGTCTTGCGGCGTTACGTGCGGGAATAAATCCGAACACCACACCAATAATGGTTGAACAGACAAAGGCTGCAATAATGGAAGTAGTAGAATACGCCATTTGGAATGTACCTTTGGCAAAGTGTCCAATCACCTGCCCAATACCGAGTGATAACAACACACCTAAAATACCGCCTAAAATACAAACCAAAATCGCTTCGATGAGGAACTGTTGCAGAATGTCACTCTGACGTGCACCCACTGCCATACGTACACCAATTTCTTGTGTACGTTCGGTCACTGATACCAACATAATATTCATGACACCAATACCACCGACAATGAGCGAGATCACAGCAATAGCAGACACAAGCAGAGTCATGGTCTGAGTGGTTTGTTCAATGGTTTCACGAATACTGTCTGAGTTTTGCGTAAAGACATCTTGTGCGCCATGACGTTGTTCAAGCAAAGTAAGAATGGCATTTTCAGCAATCGAACTTGGGTATTCATCTTTTACTCGAACAATAATATTACGAACGTTAGATTGCCCGAGCATACGACTCATCACTGTTGAATAAGGCAAATACACATTCAAACTGTCAGAATTCCCCATCATGCTTTTTTGCGCATCGGTCACACCAATAATTCGACTTGGTAAATTACCCAATAAAATGACTTGTCCAACAGGATTTGTACCATCAGCAAAGAATGTATTTTTGGTATTGGAATCAATGACAACATCTTGTGCACGTTCAGTTACGCTTTGTTTGTCAAAGGCTTGTCCAGATTGAAAGGTGAGTCCTTTGACATAGAAGAAGTCTTCGCCTACACCATTGACACTAATCGAGGCTTCAGTGTCTTTAAAACGCCCTGTGACACTTGAGCTGACCGATGGGCTAACCCCATCAACATAAGGTTGTTCTGCAAGTGCTTCAGCATCGGCAGGAATAAGCGTTTTGACTTGTGCTGTTTTAGAGTTATCACCAAAACCCCGCCCTTGATACACGGTGATGGTATTGGTACCTAAACTGCTGATATTTTCTAAAATTTGTTTTTGTGAACCATTACCCAATGCAACCACAGAAACTACAGAGGCAATACCAATAATAATTCCAAGCATGGTCAAAAATGTACGCATACGATGCGCATTCATCGCTAACAATGCCATGTTAAACGCTTCACTAAAGCGATCTAAAGTGGCACGAAAAGCTGATGATTTTTTTTGAACTTTATGAATATCCCCATCGAAACCGTGATCTTCTGCGACTGGAACTTCTGGAATATTGGGTTGATCAGAAATGATATTGCCATCACTGATCTCAATAATGCGGGTCGCATTTTTTGCCACATTCATATCATGTGTGACAAGAATGATGGTGTGTCCTTTGGCATTCAATTCACGCAAAATACGCATGACTTCAACACCACTATTTTTGTCCAATGCCCCTGTAGGCTCATCGGCAAGAATCACATCACCGCCATTCATTAGCGCACGGGCAATCGAAACACGTTGCTGTTGCCCCCCCGATAATTGACTTGGACGGTTTTGAGTTTTATCACTGAGTCCAAGTTCAGTCAAAAGCTCATGTGAGCGTTTTTGACGTTCGTTAGGATCAAGCCCTGCATAAATGGCTGGAACTTCGACATTTCCCGCAGCATTTAAATCACCAAGTAAGTGATAGCGTTGGAAAATAAAGCCAAAATATTCTCGGCGCAGTTGAGCCAACTCATCGGGTTCAAGTTGTCCCGTTTCACGGCCACTGACTTTATAGCTACCCGATGTCGGTTTATCTAAGCAACCGAGAATGTTCATCAAGGTCGATTTACCTGAACCTGATTGCCCGACAATTGCAACCAACTCTCCTGCAAAAATCTCTAAATTAATGCGCTTGAGAATCTGAATAGTGGACTCACCCGCAGGGAATTCACGAATCAGATCACGAACCTCAAGCAGAGGTTGTTTGTTCTGATTATTGTTCTGATCCATGCTTATAATCTCATTGGGCCGCTGTTTCTATTGCTACGTTTTGCTGAGTCATTTGAGCTATCTGAACCATCAGCAATGACAACATTGTCACCTTCATTTAAGCCACGTAAAATTTGTGCAGTCACTCGGTTGTTGAGTCCAATCAAAACTTGTTTGCGTTTTATAGAGCTATCGGCTTGTAAAACACGAACCATAGCAACAGAGGCTTTGCCTTGTTCAATGAGTGTTTTTTCATCGGCAGTGAGCTCTAGACGTTCAGGGCGGTCGCCTTGCGGACTATTTTTACTGTCTTTATTTGCGCCATTGGCAGTGGTATTAGCATTTTGAGCTGATTTTTGATCTGCAGATGCAGCATCCTTATTGCCTGAACGCTTTGAGCGATTTGATGTTTGCAGTGCAGCAGAAGGTAGAGTCAGTACATTTTTCGCTTCATTCAAAATGATATAAACTTGTGCAGTCATATCAATACGCAATTTACCATCATCATTTGGAACGTCAAATAGGGCATTGTAATACACCGCAGTACTGCTTGATGAGTTTGAATTAGTGCTTGTTTCAGTATTGATTGAATCTGGTGCAGGCTCGACTTGACGTAAAGTTGCATAGCGTTTTTTCTCGCTATCGCCCAATGTGGTGAAATAAACCGTTTGACCTTCTTGAACTTTCATCACATCAGCTTCAGAAATTTGCGCTTTAATGGTCATGGTGTCGAGTTTTGCAAGTTTGACAATGGTTGGCGCACTTTGATTGGCATTTACCGTTTGACCTTCTTCAGTCACAATCGCAACGACCGTACCATCAATGGGCGCAAGGATTTGCGTATAACCTAAATCTTCTTTTGCTGTTGCAAGGGTGAGGCGGGATTGCTCAATTTGTGCATTGACCGCTGCAATATCGGCTTGTGCCGTTTTAAAACTTGCCAAAGCAGATTCAAGTTCTGCTTTTGA
>CAXYZD010000192.1:0-4751 GCA_964293455.1 uncultured Acinetobacter sp.
ATGACCTATATGAATGAATATAGCCAAGTACCTAAAACCTATCAATTGGCATTTTGGCAAAAAGTAGGTTCACCTTTGGCATTGCTGATGTTGGTATTGATTGCATGTTCATTTATTTTTGGTCCATTGCGCCAACATTCAATGGGTTTTCGTTTGGTGATTGCTCTCTTTGTCGGGTTAGGTTTCTTTTATCTACAAGATTTTTTTGGCTATGCAAGTTTAGTGTATTCACCCTCTCCAGCATGGTTTGTATTCTTACCGATTGGCATCATGTTCGTGGTCGGAAGTTACTTGTTATATCGGGCACGCTAAATTGAAAACTTAAGCAATTTAAAACCTTACTTGATGTGATTTAGAATTTCCATCAAGCAAACATTGAAATAGAACGATTGAGAGAACATAGAGTCTTACTGGGAAATTCGGTAAGATAGAAAAATTAACTTGTAAATAGTAAAGAGTGAACATTATGACGGATGCAACTGCTGGCAAAATCCCGCACGTTCTGGTGATTATGGATGGTGTAGGTCATCGTGAAGCGGTCGAAGATAATGCGTTTTTAGCAGCAAAAACGCCAAATCTAGCCATGATGCAGAACACGCATCCGCATAGTTTGATTTCAGGTTCTGGTGAAGACGTTGGTCTACCTGATGGTCAAATGGGTAACTCTGAAGTCGGTCATATGAATTTGGGCGCAGGTCGTGTGTTGTATCAAGATTTCACACGGATTACCAAAGATATTCGAACTGGTGATTTCTTCGAGCATGAAGTCCTGATCGATGCAGTTGAAAAAGCCAAAGCGGCAAATGGTGTAGTACACATCATGGGTTTGTTGTCTGAAGGTGGCGTACATTCACATGAAGATCACATCGTTGCGATGGCTGAGCTTGCTCTCAAACGTGGTGCAACTGTGTATTTACATGCATTCCTTGATGGTCGTGATACACCACCCCGTAGTGCCGAGCCATCATTGCAAAAGTTAGATGCAGTCTTTGCAAAATATCCAAATCAAGGGCGTATTGCGACCATGATTGGTCGTTATTTTGCAATGGATCGTGACAACCGTTGGGATCGTGTTGAGCAAGCTTATCGTTTAATGACTGAAGGCGAAGCAGTACGTACAGCAACCTCTGCGACAGAAGGTTTGGAACTTGCTTATGCGGCAGGGGAAAATGACGAATTTGTCAAAGCCACGCGTATTGGTGATATTGCGAAAGTATCTGATGGTGACAGCATTGTCTTTATGAACTTTCGTGCTGACCGTGCGCGTGAAATTACAAAAGCATTTGTCGAAAAAGACTTTGCCAACTTTGAGCGTAAAGTTGTGCCGAAACTCTCTAAATTTGTCATGTTGACACGTTACCAAGCAAGCATTGATGCACCTGTGGCTTATATGCCAAATGAACTGAAAAACTCGATTGGTGAATACCTGTCAGGTTTAGGAAAAACCCAACTGCGTATTGCTGAAACTGAGAAATATGCACACGTGACATTTTTCTTTAGCGGTGGTCGTGAAGATGAGTATCCAGGTGAAAAACGCATTTTAATTCCATCGCCAAATGTTGCGACATACGATTTAAAACCAGAAATGAGTGCCATTGAAGTCACTGATGAATTAGTTGCTGCTGTTAATTCAGGCGAGTTCGATTTGTTGGTGGTGAACTATGCCAATGGTGATATGGTTGGGCATACGGGTGTATTTGATGCTGCAGTGAAAGCGGTTGAAACTGTTGATACGTGTTTAGGTCGTTTGTATGAAGCTGTGATGGCGCAAAAAGGGCATATGCTGATTACTGCTGATCATGGTAATGTGGAACAAATGCAAGATTACGTGAGTGGTCAAGTACATACCCAGCATACAACTGAACTTGTACCTTTTATCTATGTTGGGCCAACGGCTGCGACCATTGCTGAAGGTGGCGTTCTTGCAGATGTTGCACCAACATTATTAAGCTTAATGCAGTTGCCTGTACCAAGCGATATGAAAGGTCATAATCTCATTACATTAAACTAAGCATTATAAAAATAATCGTCATATTTAACGCATCGGGTGAGTGAATGCTACGAAACTGGAAATATATTACTGTTTTAATAGGTTTGCTGATCAGTACGAGTCATTCACTTTATGCGGCAGAATATGATGATTCTTTAGAGATGGATGATCCAGAGCAGAGCATTGCCGAAGTTCCAGTAGAATCGATTGAACAATTTGTGCAAATTTATGGCACAGTCAAACAAAACTATGTCACTGAAAAATCGGATGATGCTTTGTTTTTACAAGCGATTAAAGGTTTAGTCGGTGGTTTAGATCGTTATTCACGTTATTTAAGCCCTGAAGAATATAAACAACTCGTTCAATATACTGAAAGCGATTTGGCGACAGTCGACTTTGAGCTGAACTATGATAATCATAATCGTCAGTGGCAAATCAAAAATTTAACAACAACTTCAGATTCTTATAAGTTGGGGCTGAAAAATGGTTTTACCATTTTTAAACTCGATAATCAGGAACTCAAAAACCTGAATAGAGAACAAGTTGAAGACTTATTACATGGCTCAATTGGTTCGACTTTACAATTACAGCTCAATGCCAATAGTCCTGCAATGAGCATTGTGCGAAATAAAAAAATGGATGTTGCTGATATTGAAGCGACACTCTTGCACAATCAAGTTCTTGTTTTGCATGTACGAGTTTTTCAACAAGATACAGCCAATGAAATTAAGCGTTTAATTGAAGAAAATAATCCAAGTAAGTTAAAAGCGGTGCTGATTGATCTACGTAATAATCCGGGTGGATTGTTATCCTCTTCTGTTGAAAGTGCGGATCTATTTTTAAATCAAGGTGTGATTGTTTCGACCAAAAGTCGCTCAGAAGGCAATCAACAATTTCAGGCATTGCCGGGCAATGAATTTCAAAATTTAAAACTGGGTATCCTCATCAATGGGCGTTCTGCTTCAGCAGCAGAAGTGTTTACAGCAGCCTTAAAAGAGCATCAGCGCGCATGGGTGTTGGGTGAAAAGAGTTATGGAAAGGGTGTAGTGCAAAAGCTCTTTCCACTTGCCAATGGTGCTGCTTTACAAATGACGGTATCGCATTATTTCACACCCAATGAAAGCATGATTGATGGTCAAGGTATTCGCCCCAATCAAGAGTATGTTTGGCCTTTAGATATGAAAGAAGAAACCTATATCAATAATGCTGCGGATTTATTACTACGTCATAAATAGATTGTCACGCAATACCGATATAAAAATGAGGACAGATGTCCTCATTTTTAATGGTTATTAGTTTTTAGTCATCATCCGTATCGAGTCCGAATTTTTTTAGACGATAACGCAGGGAACGGAAGGTCATGCCGAGTTTTTTTGCAGCAAGCGTTCTATTCCAATGCGTTTGATTCAAAGCGTTGAGCAGAACTTCCTTTTCAACATTCTCAAGGAACTGTTCTAAGCCTTCCTCTGGAATTTGTAATGCATCACTTTTGGCTTTATCTACAGTTGAAACTGTCGAAGGTTCATGCGCTGTCGTGTTATTTGTCTCTGCTTTCTGCACAACACGCATAGGCGCAGATTGTAAGTGCTGCAAGTCAATCCGATCATCATCACTTAAGGTAATGGCACGTTCGATAATATTGCGTAACTCACGGACATTGCCGGGATATTGTTGTTGCATTAAAAAACCAAGTGCTTGGTCAGTGAGTTTTTTGACAGGAATATCCCATTCACGGCAAATCTGAGCTATAAAATGTACTGTAAGCGCAGGAATATCACTGCTATGGTCACGTAGTGGAGGGAGAACAATATCCATCACATGAATGCGGAAGAATAAATCTTGACGGAATTTATTCTGTTCGACCAAGCGTTCTAAGTTTTGATGGCTTGCACTAATAATACGGAAATCGACTTCAACTTCTTTATCGCTGCCTAAGGGGCGAATTTTCTTTTCTTGTACGGCACGTAATAGTTTGACCTGAGTTGCCATACTTAATTCGGCAATTTCATCTAAAAATAGACTACCGCCATTAGCAGCTTGAATCAGACCTTGTTTGTCTTGGGTTGCACCCGAAAAGCAACCTTGAACATGCCCAAAAAGTTCACTTTCGATTAACTCATCTGAAATCGCACCACAATTGATTGCCACAAAAGGACAATCACTGCGGTTACTGAGTTGATGGATGAGATTGGCAGCGACGTCTTTACCTGTACCTGATTCACCTGTAATAAAAACAGGGGCTTGTGAACGGGCAATTTTTTTAATGGCTTCGCGTAGTTTTCCAATAGGCGCAGAGTCACCAATCAGCATTCGATGTTCCAGTTGTAAATTAACTTCAGCATCAACTTGCGGGACATGCAGTGCTTTTTGCATCAATTGATTCAGATGGATTTGATTAATCGGTTTACTGACAAAATCAAAAGCACCAGCTTTGAGTGCAGAAATAGCAATTTCCATGTTGCCATAAGCTGTGAGTACAGCAATTGGCGTTTTTGGATAATGTTCTGAAACATGACGAACCAAGTCTAAACCACTGCCATCGGGTAAGTTTAGATCGGTAATACAAGCATCATATTTATACTCTGTAAAAAAATAACGTGCCTGTTGTAGATGATGGGCAATATGCGTTTTAATGCCCATGCGTGACAGTGTCATTTGCATGAGTGTGCATAGGTCTGGTTCATCATCGACCAATAAGACCAAGGGTTGCTTTGTTGTCATATCCCCAAAAAACCTAATTTAATGTGTGAGTGGGCATTCA
>CAXYZD010000193.1:0-4595 GCA_964293455.1 uncultured Acinetobacter sp.
GTAGATGGAATTCGCAACTATGAAACGCCTGCCATTAAAGGTGATATTCTATTTGTGCATGGTGAAGCTGATCCAACTACAAAACTGAATGATTTAATAGAATGGGCAAAACCTCAACGCCATATTATTACAGTTTTACCGGGTGCAAATCATTTCTTTACCGGTTATTTAAAGCAGTTAAGAATCGCGATTTCACGTTTCTTACTCGTTCCATAATCGATAAATCTACATCTTGAATAAATTAAGGCTGATCAATTCAGCCTTTTTTATTGCATTTTTTATGATTCAACTTTTATCTTACTATTTTTTATACTATGGTAAAGATCAATAAAAAAACACCAAAAAATCTCATCATCAATATGCTAATACTACAATTTATAGAAAAATAGGGATCAATATGCAACTTCAACAAGGTCAAAAATTACAACTTCAACAGTTATCTATTACCAATGAATTGATTATTGAAATTGATTTAAAAGCACCTTTTTCTCTTGATTTATCATGTTTTGGATTAGATACACATCAAAAACTCAGTGATGATCGTTACATGATTTTTTATAATCAACCGACCTCACCTGATGCTGCTATACATTTACAAGCCCCTAAAAACAATCAGTTTATCTTTAAGCTCAATCAGGTCAATACCTCACAGATTCAGAAAATGGTGATTTGTGCCGCCATTGACGATGCTGAAGCAACTATGCGTCAAATCCAAGGTGGACAGATCAAAATCAAAAACCCACAAGATCATATTTTGGCGACATTCGACATTAATCCACAATTATTCAGCCAAGAAAAAGCCATCATGCTATGCGAAGTCTACTTTAAAGATGTATGGCGTTTAGGGATGATTGCACAAGGCTTTAATGGTGGGTTAGCCGCATTAGTGGAACATTTTGGCGGAGAAGTGGCTACACCTGAACCTGTTGTTGTAGAAAAATCTACGACTGCTACACGACCTGCCACTGCAACTTTACCACCATCAAAGCCTGTTTCATTACAAAAAATTTCACTCAATAAAGCAGGTCAATCACACCGTATTAATTTAAATAAGAGTAATCCTGAATATTTAAAAATTGATGCAGTATGGGTCGATAACGGTGACAGTAGTAGTGACAATGATGACCTCGATTTACGCGTCGGTTTACTCATTAAAGACCAAAAAAAGATGGAATACATTTGGTGTCCAAAATTCCAAGGTTCTTTAACAGCTTATCCTTATGTGGAGCATCAAGGAGATATACAGGCAGCATCAGCACAAATTCCCGGTCAAGAAACCGTATTGGTCAATTCTGAAATTGCAAAACATTTAAAAGGCACTGTTGCATTGGTATTTTCAGTTTATTCGGCGGTCAGTAATGGCATGGTATCTATAGCATCCTTACAGCCAAAAATGCGCATGCAATATGGCGATCAATTGGTTGAATGTGTCTTCAACTCTTCTGTTTCTCCACAGGCACAGCGTTCAGATGTCTATACCTATGTTATTGGCATCGCTATGATTGATGAAAATGGAATTACTTTGCAACATTCAGGCTTAACGAGTAAATCTGGCAGTGAAGATACACCACGTATTCTTTGGCAAAAAGATGGAACGGTAGAGATTAAAGTGGATGGTCCTTCAATGTTTAAATAAATATTAAGTTCAAACAATAGGCTGACTTTATTATTAAATCAGCCATTTAAATTATAAATCTGACCTCATACAATCCGAACTATTATAAATCATCCCAACGTAGCCCAAACTTTGCCAAATACTTTTTAACTCGATCACTGTCATTGGTCGTTTGACGTTGCTCACGAGATACCGAAAATAATTGTCGTCCTGCATCCGCCATTGACTTGGATTTTTGACAAATTGCAATGACACCTTCAAGCTGAATACGATCAAACTCATCAATTTCTGCAATCTGCTCTGCACTTAAAACAGCGGATAATCCTGAATTTTGAGCTTCTACATGTTCACCCACATTCCAAATATTTTGTAGTCGTTTAATTTCAGCATTTACTTCATTTAAACCAATTCGTTCAGCATTGGCTAAAGTCGCCATACGCGTCACACTTGCGGTTAAATCACGAAAATTGCCTTGCCAAGTCGCCTCATTCGATTGTGCAAACTGTAAATATTTTTCTAAAGCATCACTGTGAAAACATAACCGACGCTGATGTAAATTGGCAAAACGCTGTAATTCAAATTCCAAATTGGGTGCAATATCTTCACGGCGTTCTTTCAGACTTGGTAAAAAGAATGTCCAAGTATTTAAACGTGCCCATAAATCTTCACGGAACCGCCCTGCTTGTACCTCAACACGTAAATCCTTATTGGTTCCCGCAATGAGTTGGAAATTTACCTGAATTTCTTGATCAGCCCCGACAGGAAAAAAGGATTGATCTTCTAATGCTTTAAGCAACATGGCTTGTTCATCTAAGCCCAACTCGCCAATTTCATCTAAAAATAAAACCCCTTGATCTGCACTTTTCAAATACCCTGTACGTGCCGTCATCGCCCCTGTAAATGCACCTTTTTGATGTCCAAATAATGCCGACATCGCACTATCTCCCATGAGAGTTGCACAATTGACATCAATCAGCCGACCCGATAAATGCAATTTTTCCTTTTTGAGTTGGTAAATTTGTTTTGCCAATTGTGACTTACCCACACCTGTTGCCCCCATTATTAAAATGGGCGCACTCGATCTCGTAGCAACAAGTTCAACTTCCTGAATCATCTGATTAAAATGTGCATTTTTAGTGGCAATATTGGCTTTAAGCTGTTGCCAATTCTCCGATTGTTCATGCTCAAAACGCTGTGTTAAAGCCGCATAACGAGATAAATCTAAATCAATAATACGATATTCCCCCTCAGGCTGTTGTTTGCCTGTAGGTGAGCTTTGAATAATTTTTGCAGGGAGATAGTGTGCATCTATCAGCAAGTACCAACAGATTTGTGCAACGTGTGTGCCTGTAGTGATATGTAAAAAGTAATGATTCTTTTCTGTATCGAAAGGATAGGATTTCACAAAATCATACAATGCCCCATACATATCGGAGAAATCCCACGGATCACGAATACTGACCTGATGACCTTTCATCTGCGTATGTGGGGAAATTTGTGCTGCATCGTGTTGTAAATGCTCAATCAGTCCCGAATTTCGGCGATCATGTAAAAGAATCATTTCATCAATTAATAAATCTTCATGCATGAGTAAACTTAATGTCGGACGCCACCGTTGCCAACGCTCTTCTTTTTTGCCTTGATCGAGTGTTGAACCAACAAAACCAATCACCACTGTTTTTTTGGAATTTTGCATTTAAAAATAACTATAAATTTTTATACTTTTATATCTACAATTATCATTTATTTCAACTTCATTGCGACAATATTATTAAATTAAACATGCTAAAAAAATAATTAAGTTAATAAATATCAAATATTTAACAAAATAAATCACAAATAAAATAAAACTTGGCACACTCTCTGCAATATATCTAACATACATCATGAGATGTATTACATACACCTGTCTGCAACCGCTTGGCAGGCAGGTTTTGATAAGGAATAAAGCAATGACCATGTCAGTAATAGAAGAAATTGAAAAGCAGGCCGCAAATGAGCGTGCTTATAACATCATTCAGGATGAAAAAGGTGTTCCAATTAAAATGTGGACCAAAGGTGTTCCTGTTGATGAAAAATCCAAAGATCAACTGCTCAGAACCGCACAAATGCCATTTATTTATAAATGGATGGCGGTAATGCCAGATGTGCATTTTGGTTTAGGGGCAACCATTGGAAGCGTCATTCCGACTAAAGGCGCAATTATTCCTGCTGCGGTGGGTGTAGATATTGGTTGTGGAATGATGGCAGCCCGTACTTCTCTGACTGCATCTGACCTGCCTGATAATTTACATGCGCTTCGTACCGAACTTGAGCGTTTAATTCCACATGGAATGACTAAAGGTCGTGGTCGCCGTGACCGAGGTTCTTGGGCAAACCCATCTGAACGTGTCGATGCAGTGTGGTCTGAGTTGGTGACCGATTTCGAATATATTTGTGCCAAGCATCCTCGTTTAAAAAACACCAATAACCGTACTCAACTTGGAACTTTAGGAACAGGAAATCACTTTGTTGAAATCTGTCTGGATGAGCATCAACAGGTGTGGATTATGTTGCATTCGGGTTCTCGGGGCGTTGGAAATGCGATTGGAACATATTTTATTGATCTTGCCCGTAAAGATATGCAAAAACATTTCATTAACCTGCCCGATAAAGATTTAGCCTACTTGGTTGAAGGAACTGAGCATTTTGATGATTATTGGTTTGCCGTTGGTTGGGCACAACGTTTTGCCATGAAAAACCGTGAGTTAATGATGGAATCTGCGGTTCAGGCTTTGCGTATCATTATCAATAAACCATTTAATGCTAAAGTTGAAGCGGTGAATTGTCATCATAACTATGTCGATAAAGAAGAACATTTTGGTCAGGAAGTTTTAGTCACACGTAAAGGCGCTGTACGTGCCCGTTTGGGTGAATATGGAATTATTCCGGGTTCGATGGGTGCGAAATCGTTTATTGTCAAAGGTAAGGGAAATCAGGA
>CAXYZD010000194.1:0-4592 GCA_964293455.1 uncultured Acinetobacter sp.
TTGCAGAACCCTTGAAACGTGAGTTCGGGAATGCAAAATGACGAATATTTTCATCTAAAGCAGCATCGGCATGCATTTCACCTTCAACCTCAAGTTCAGGTGCAATTTCAGTCAAAATTTCAAACACTTTACGCATTTTCTGTGCGCTTGCATCATTTTGATCTGAACCAAAGCTTGAATGAGAAAGTAGTGCAACACGAGGTGTCATACCAAAACGACGTACTTCTTCAGCCGCTAAAATGGTCATTTCAGCCAATTGTTCAGCCGTTGGATTACGGTTGATATAGGTATCGGCAATAAATAAATTACGATCTTCAAGCATTAAAGCATTGAGGGTAAAGAAATTACTACGACCTTCTTTTAAACCAATAATATTTTGTACGAAATCTAAATGAATATCGTAGCTTGAATACGTACCACAAAGCATACCATCGGCTTTACCAAATTTAACCAACATTGCAGCAATGAGCGTAGAGCGACGACGTGATTCACGTTGTGCATACTCAGGTGTAACCCCTTTACGCTGCATAATGCTGTGGTAATCGGCTGCAAATACTTCATAATCAGGATTTTTTTCTTGATCAACAATGGTAATATTTTCACCATTTTCAAGACGTAAACCGAGTTTCTTGATATTCGCTTCAATCACTGAAGTACGACCAACAAGGATCGGATGTGCTAGACCTTCATCCACCGCAATTTGAACAGCACGAAGTACACGTAAGTCTTCACCTTCAGCATAAGCAATACGCTTAGGATCAGATTTTGCTTGAGCAAAAATCGGTTTCATCATCAGTGCAGAGTTATAAACAAACTCAGAAAGACGTTGACGATAATGCGAGAAGTCTTGAATTGGACGGCTTGCAACACCTGAGTCCATGGCTGCTTGTGCGACAGCAGGTGCAATTTCCAAAATCAAACGTTGATCAAGGGGGCGTGGAATAAGGTAATCACGACCAAATGATGCAGATTTTTCACCATAAGATGCAGCATCAGCTTCAACATGCGCCATACGTGCAATGGCATGAACGCAGGCAATTTTCATTTCTTCATTAATGGTGGTTGCACCAACATCTAAAGCACCACGGAAAATGTAAGGGAAGCAAAGTGCATTGTTCACTTGGTTCGGATAGTCCGAACGACCCGTTGCCATAATGACATCAGGACGTGCTTCATGTGCATGTTCAGGTAAAATTTCAGGATCAGGATTGGCAAGCGCAAAGATGATTGGATCTTTCGCCATGAGTTTAACCATTTCTTTGGTTAAAATACCTGCGGCAGAAAGACCGAGGAACATGTCTGCATCTGTCATTACGTCAGCAAGTTGTGTGCCTTCAATATCTTGTACATAACGTTTTTTAGAGTCATCTAGACCTACACGTTTTGTTGTTAGTAGACCACGTGAGTCCGCAACAAAAATATTTTCTTTCTTCGCACCAATCGCACACAATAAATCGAGGCAAGACAGTGCAGCAGCACCTGCACCTGAAGCAACGATTTTAATTTCGTCAATTTTTTTGCCATTCAATTGCAATGCATTCAGTAAAGCAGACCCAACGATAATGGATGTACCATGCTGATCATCGTGGAACACAGGGATATTCATGCGTTCACGAAGTTTTTGTTCAATATAAAAGCATTCTGGTGCTTTAATGTCTTCTAAATTGATACCGCCAAAAGTAGGTTCGAGTGCAGCAATAATTTCGACAATTTTGTCAGGATCATTTTCGGCAATTTCGATGTCAAATACATCGACACCTGCGAATTTTTTGAATAAAACGCCTTTGCCTTCCATGACAGGTTTAGATGCAAGTGGGCCAATATTTCCCAAACCCAATACAGCAGTACCATTGGTAATTACGGCAACCAAGTTACCACGTGCTGTATAAAGTGCTGCTTTGGATGGGTCTTTTTCAATTTCAAGACAAGGTGCGGCAACACCTGGTGAGTACGCTAAAGCTAAATCGTGTTGATTAACAAGCTGTTTGCTTGGTGTCACACTGATTTTTCCTGGCGTAGGAAATTCATGATAATAAAGGGCTTGCTGTTTTAATGATTGATCGTCCATCTGAATCTCTATTGTTACAATGTTCCAGCGAGGCTGGTAGTTTTGGCTAAATTCAATCGAATATAACATTAGTTGAGCAATACGGACAGTCATTCAGCCCGTTTTTAGAACAACTTAGATTTAAATAGTCATTTCTAAGATAAATTAGCAATCAGTTTATTTTGCTCAAGATATTGAGTACTTTGAACGGCGGTGAGTGGTTTTGAATAATAAAAACCTTGGAAAATATAACAGCCACGATTTTTTAAAAATTCAATTTGTTCAATAGTTTCTACACCTTCAGCCACCAACGTCATGCCAATAGTTTGTCCTAAAACAATAATAGCATTGATGATTGCTTCATCTTTTTCTTTACCAATACGGTTAATAAAAGCTTTATCAATCTTCAATGTGTCAATAGGGTAATTGGTCAAATAGGCAAGTGAAGAATAACCTGTACCAAAATCATCTAAAGAAATAGAAATATGGCGTTCTTTAACTTTTTCTAATAATTCAATGACATGATCAGATTTATCGAGTAATGATGATTCAGTCAATTCAATCTCAAGCATTTTACCTGAAAGCTGATTACTTTTGAGTGCATGATCAATGTCATCAAGTAAATGACCACGGTGAATTTGTTGTGCCACAATGTTGACGGAAACACGAATATCATTGAAGCCTGCATTTTGCCATTTTTTTAGTTGTTTACAGGTTTCGAACAGTACAAATTGTCCAATTTCATTGATTAAACTCGTTTCCTCTGCAAGGGGGATAAACATATCTGGACGGACTAATCCTAACTCAGGGTGTTTCCATCGAACCAATGCCTCAAAACCAAAGATTCGATTGGTCTTAATACAGACTTTGGGCTGATAGTAGACGATAAATTCATTATTTTTAATGGCTTTTCTTAGTTCACTCTCAAGGTTTACGCCATGATTAAGTAATTGCCCTGATGTATTGGCATAAAAATGTATGGTATTGCCCCCAACATTTTTTGCGGCTTCTAATGCAAGTTCAGCATTGCTGTGTAGACTATCAATTTGACGACCATGTTCTGGGTAAAGCGCAATTCCCATGGAAATAGAAATGGTCTGTTCTTTTCTAAAAATAGTGAAAGGTAATTGAAAAGCATCTAAAATAATTTTGGCACGTTTGTGAATAGAGAAATTATTGTGATTTAGATTGTAAATAATTGCAAAATCATCATTATTTAAGTAAGAAATTAGCAGGGCATCAGAGCATGATTGTCGTAGACGTTCAGACACTTGTTTTAATAGTTCATCGCCTGCATCGTGACTTAAAGATTCATTGAATGCTCTAAAACGATCAATATTAATGCGAATAAGTGCAAAGTATTTTAAAGCCTGATTTTTACTCGTGACATAATGATGTAACTGCTGATTGAAATAGAAGCGATTCGTTAGATCTGTCAATAAATCAAAATTTTCTAAATAAGACAAACGTTGCTCACGTTCAATACGTTCAGTTAAATCACTAATAATGCCCACATAATTGATGACTTTATTTTTATCATCTCTAATGGCATTAAGATGTGCCCAAAGAGTGAGTTTCTTGCCTGAAATAAATTCTTCACTGATTTCAGTTTCATATTCACCATGAGTAATAAGCTGTTGGGCAAATTCTGTATGAAGTTGATAAACATGAGGATCATCGTTAACCGTGATGTCAAAAATATGTTTACCAATGATTTCATGTAATGAGAAGCCTAAAAGTTTTTGAAAAAATGGATTGGCATCTAAATAACACAAATTTTTATCAAGAACGAATACACCTTGAGCAACATGATCAAAGACATTGGTGGCTAATCGAATTTTTTTCTCATCTTTCATTTCTTTTTGTACATTGCGGTGTATACCAACCATACGAAGAGGCTTATTGTTGTTTGAGTGTCTTAAAATAACTTTGCCAATATCTTGAATCCATGTCCAATCATCGTTGTTTTTGATACGATAAATCGTTTCAAAACGCTCTGTATGACCGCGTAAATGTTGGCGCATGTTGTATCGGTAATATTCTAAATCATCAGGATGGATATTGAGTTCATTTACCGTAATAGATGAAAGTGTCTGACTAAAATTTTTCTCAGATTTATTATTTGAGATTGAAAAGACCCGTTTTTCAATATTCCATAGCCAAGAATTAATTCCTGCTGTTTCATGGGCAAAATCTAAGTTTGCTTGATGATCTTTCAGATGGTCATAGACCTCTTTAATATCTTGTGTTCGTTCTTTAATTTTTTGTTCAAGAAGTTGATTATTAACCTGCAATTCTTTTTTCATTGCTTCCGTTACAGTGACTTCAGCTTGTAATTGTATTTGTAGCTGTTGTGATTCTTCTAGATGTTTTTGCGATCTATTAAAAAGTTTAATATTTTTAATATTCATGTTATCGAGTTTTTGATGATTTTTATAAGAAATAAAAGCGCCCATAAAAATCATCACAAACCAAATATCCTGCATTAAAATATATAGCTAATTATCAAATAAATTAGCACAGTGAATTCTAAATAACTCATCGA
>CAXYZD010000195.1:0-4512 GCA_964293455.1 uncultured Acinetobacter sp.
ATTTTATCAAAATTCAACCTGCTTTTTTTCAGCATACTTTTTGAAACACCACCCTATTTTAATTTTGTAGATTCAAAACTGAAGTACAACATATTTGTAATGGGTTGAGAAAATTAGATGAATTACAATCCTTTTGATTTTTTCAACTCGTGATTGGAAAGCACAAAATAACGAATTATCCCAACTTTCTCAAGACGGACTCAACTCAGTCAGAAAAACCCTCTTCTATTGCTATCAAACATATCAAGTAATGGTCGGTCTTTAAAAGACTGTCTAAAAGTAATAATTATTTTAAACCAACGCTTGATGAATTTTATTGGATATCTTTTTTATTTGTTATTGAGTAGTCATTAGAGAGCTGATAGTAAATTAATATTTTAAAAAAGTCTTTTTATTTCAGTATATTGCTCAATAGATACGACCTCATGTTCATCTTTTAAGTTTACGCCTGAATAACCTAATTCATTGGATTTTTTCATGAGATTCATCAGTCGTTGCACTGCAATAGCAATACTCAATCCCGCAGGACGAACATTGGAAATACAATTGCGTTTCGCATCTAAAAATCCTGTTTTGGCTTCCCAAGTATAATAAATCCCCATACTGTCAGGAGAGCTTAAACCGGGGCGTTCTCCAATTAACATAATCAGCATTTTTGCATTAAAAATTTCAGCAACTTGATCACCGAGTGCGACACGACTTCCGGATGCAATGATAATAGGTGCAAGTGACCATTTTTCTTGTTCAATGTACATTTTTAATGCAGAAATAAATGAAACAGCATTTTCTTCAATAGCGAGTGCAGAAAGTCCATCTCCTATGACAATACAAACATCAAATGGTTGATTATTTTTCTCTTGATAGTGCTGAAGTATTTGCTTTGCTTCATTATTGATGACACGCCCCAAATCAGGTCGTTTTAAATATTCTTCCTTGTCCAAAGCTTGGCTATGTACGGCTAAACTTTCTAGTCCGATTTTTTTGAGATTTTTTTGAATGTTCGTTGTATCAAGGACTTGATAGACCGCATCACGGGCTTGCGCATGCGCCAATTGAAATTCAAGCATGGCTTGGGTTGGAATACTGCATCCTGCTCGACCAATCGCAATACGAGCATCGGTAAACTGTTTCAGTTTTTCCCATTCATCGATATGCGTTGTATCGTGATAAAGATCATTTTTGATGAGATTCATGATTCAATTTCCTATACCAAAAGCTGTGCAAATTGGTTCGGCATCGAATCTGCCCAACGGATTTGGTTATTGTGTTGTTTGAATATATCTTGTTGTGTTAACCACGCATCAAATTCGGGGGCAGCTTTTAAACCGAGCAGTTGCCGAATATATAATGCATCATGAAAAGACGTGGTTTGATAATTCAGCATGACATCATCGGAACCGGGAATGCCCATAATGAAATTTAAGCCTGCTGTACCAAAAAGTGTCAGTAATACATCCATATCATTCTGATCGGCATCGGCATGGTTGGTATAGCAAATGTCACAACCCATCGGTAAGCTTAATAATTTTCCACAAAAATGATCTTCTAAACCAGCACGAATAATTTGTTTTCCATTGTATAAATATTCAGGGCCGATAAAGCCAACCACAGTATTGACCAGTAAGGGGTTATATTTTCGGGCAACAGCATAGGCACGTGCTTCAATGGTTTGTTGATCGACACCATAATGCGCATTACTCGATAGAGCACTACCTTGTCCGGTTTCAAAATACATCACATTTTGCCCAATTGTACCTCGTTTGAGTGCCAGCGTGGCATCATAACCTTCTTGTAATAGTTCAAGGCTGATGCCAAAACCCTCATTGGCGAGTTGTGTACCTGCAATCGATTGGAACATTAAATCAATCGGGACATTTTTTTCAGCCAATTGAATACCTGAACTAATATGCGTCAATACACAGGATTGTGTCGGAATGTCATGGGTTTGAATAACGTGATCCATCAGCTTTAACAGCTCAGTTAAATTATGTAAATTATCCATTGCAGGGTTAATACCAATGACAGCATCGCCATTGCCATACATCAAGCCATCTAAAATGCTGGCTGAAATACCCAGTAAGTCATCGGTAGGATGGTTGGGTTGTAAGCGCGTGGATAAATGACCTTTTAGTCCAATAGTATTGCGAAATTTAGTTACGACTTCACATTTACTTGCCACTAAAATTAGATCTTGGTTACGCATGATTTTACTCACGGCTGCAACCATTTCAGGGGTTAAGCCCATGGCTAAATTTTGTAATTTTGCAGTTGTGGCATCTGCACTGAGTAGCCAGTTTCTAAAATCACCCACTGTAAAATGGGAAATTGGCGCAAATAAATCTGCACGATGCTCATCGATAATTAAACGTGTCACTTCATCTTTGTCATAATCAATGAGGACTTCATTCAAAAATGTTTTTAGTGGTACATCAGCTAAAGCCATTTGGGCAGCCACACGTTCAGTGGCATTTTCGGCAGCTAGTCCCGCCAATTCATCACCTGAACGTAAGGGTGTTGCCTTTGCCATGAGGGTTTTTAAATTGGCAAAGACATAATTTTGATGAGCAATTAAAATTTTATAGGTCATGACTTTATTCCTTATCTATCGTTCCTTATTTTTTAAAGCTCTTGTTCGGCTTTACGAATATTTTCAAACTCTTCTTCAGGTGTACCTTGAACAAGGCGGTGGCGACTATACAAGAAGAAGTAAGCGATAAATAGCGCATAAATACCTGCTGCAATAAACCATACTTTAGGATTCACCACAAAACCTGCAATCACCGCAATCAATGCAAGTACGAGCGCAATACTTGAAGTCACAATACCACCCGGTGTTTTATAAGGACGGTGCATTTCAGGGCGGCTAATCCGTAATTTGATATGTGACATCATCATTAGCACATAAGAGATGGTTGCACCAAATACTGCCATGAGAATGAGTAGATCACCTTCACCTGTGAGTGATAAGCCAAAACCGATAATGCCGGGAATAATAATGGCTAAGTAGGGTGTTTTATTTTTATTGGTCAATGACAATGATGTGGGTAAATAGCCTGCACGAGATAAGGCAAAAATTTGACGAGAGTAGGCATAAATGATGGAGAAAAAACTCGCAACTAAACCGGCTAAACCTACGAAATTTACGAAACCTGCCAACCATGTATTTTTGCCATATACAGCGACTAAAGCATCAACAAGGGGTGCGCCTGAATCTTTGAGTAGGTCTGCACCTGCTGCCCCGACACCTAAAATTAAAATGAGTAGTGCAAATGCTGCCAAAATGAGCATTGAACCGATTAAGCCACGAGGCAATGATTTTGTTGGGTCTTTGGCTTCTTCTGCGGCAAGTGGTACACCTTCAACGGCTAGAAAGAACCAAATCGCATAGGGAACCGCTGCCCAAATACCTAAATAACCGAAAGGGAGCAGTGGGCTTGCACCTGCTTTATCAGTAGACACTGCGATATTGAACAGATTGGCACTATTAAAGTGAGGAATCATCGCAATGATAAATACAAATAACGCCGCAGCCGCAATCGCGGTAATAACAAACATGATTTTGAGCGCTTCACCAGCACCTTTTAAGTGAATCCCCATAAATAAAATATAGCAGATTAAGTAAACCATCCAACCGCCAATACCAAATAAGGATTCACAATAAGCACCAATAAAACAGGCAATTGCAGCGGGAGCAATGGCATATTCAATGAGAATTGCTGTTCCTGTCAAGTAGCCACCCACAGGACCAAATGCGGTGCGTGCAAAGCTGTAGCCACCGCCTGCGGTGGGCAGCATGGTTGCCATTTCTGACATAGATAGACACATACATAAGTACATAATTGCAACGACAACTGTGGCAATAAACATACCACCCCAGCCGCCTTGAGCAAGCCCGAAGTTCCAGCCTGCAAAGTCACCGGAAATAACATAAGCCACACCAAGTCCAACCAGTAGTAACCAGCCTACAGTGCCTTGTTTGAGTTGTCGTTTTTCAAAATATTCTTGTTGAGATGAGTTTTGGGAGGAAGTCGGGGAGACATTTACTACTGAATCTTGATCGAGTATTGACATAATAGACTCCAATTTACTTATATTTGATCTTATTTGGAAAAGCAAATTAGGTGCCAAATAAGGCAAGGCGCATATATTTTTCAATGATTATTTTGAATTCTTTATTATGAATGTTCCTATTTTAGTGCGATCTAGAAATATGAGCATATAAAGCAAAAGGTAGGTGAAAGGTTGGCTGAAAAAGAATCGTTAATGGTATAGATTTAATTTTTTTATAATTTTTTGAGATATTTTGAACAGATTGTAAATTCAGTAATTGATTAAATTATTTTAGATAATAGCCTAAGAAAAAAATCGTCAGAAGATGTCTAATGTTCATCTCCTGACTTAGAGCCTAGGTTTAATTAAAGTGGATGGTCTCGATTTTTCATACGCGGTTTATACAGAACTTTCTCTGTACACGACAAATTTCACAGAACCCTTATCCTATCAGGATTCTGC
>CAXYZD010000196.1:0-4402 GCA_964293455.1 uncultured Acinetobacter sp.
TTTTACATCAATAATGGCTTCATTTAATGTCAGCATACTTTTTAAAACACCACCTTTTATTCTTGTGCCGTGAAAATAGTTATGAGACGATGACTTTTTCTTTGACTTATAAATTTGAGTAAAAAGGGTATTATCGTAAGCATACGCTGAACCCCATCGCTATGTTTGAGCGGGGATCGGGTTTCCAACGGTGTGAAACATCTTAAAGTAAAGAAGATAATTGATCTATTTGATAATAAAAATATATAAATCAAATGGTTGTGAAGTGAAAAAGCCGAGATTAACTCGGCATTCTGTTGTGAAAATCAATAGCAAAATCTGATTCAGATCGTGGTTCAGTATTGTAGAATTTAAAGCCTAAACATTTAACTTCCTTGTAACCATGCTCTTTAACTTCATTTAAGAACTCAACATAGTTTTTAGTGTCGTCTTGATCTGCATCAAAAATAATTTGGCTTTCATCATCCAAGCTAATTAATACTTCCTCTTTCCAAGTATCCTTTTCAAGTAAATGACCACCTTTAGGCTCAATTAAGCATTGATAGTATATTTCGCAATTTTCAGCATCATTAATGATCAGCATGTAGT
Organism: uncultured Acinetobacter sp.; assembly: GCA_964293455.1. Classification (GTDB taxonomy): domain Bacteria; phylum Pseudomonadota; class Gammaproteobacteria; order Pseudomonadales; family Moraxellaceae; genus Acinetobacter. The sequence continues at coordinate 589 of CAXYZD010000196.1, forward strand.
CAGGGCTGAATCTTCGACCGTCTTTAGGACTAAACAACCAATAATCGAGTTCATTGCGAATAAGGTAAATCTCTGCACCCTTGTAGCGTGATTTAAGCTCATCAATTTGAGTTGCAACAAACTTAACAAAGCGTTTTTCTTCACTTGTGCCATAGTTTTCACTGTAGGCATACCAATCGGCCGTTTCAACATCAAACTGTAGATCGGGGTTGTCATGGCTTGACTGTGGTTTTGCACGTTCATCAGGTGCATGATCACTTGTTTCACCATCTAAATCTTGGATAGGGAATGAAACCAAGTAGATGTTCTTTTCTTGCTGAAAGATGGACGATAGTGATTTTGGTTTAAAAATATGACTTCCTGTAATCTTTGGCATGTGCCGATCTATGGCTTTACGCACTTCGGGTAGAATCACACCGACCAATAATTGCAGTTTTTCATGCGCTTCAAGTTGGTTAATATCCTTGCCTTCTGAATACGAATATTTAATTTCATATAAAGGTAGGTACTTTTCGATCAATTCATCAATGCTTTTTATCCCAACAATATGATTTTTCAGATGATTAAATCGAAAGAAATTGTTTTCTGATGACATTAATGCCTTACGGATAATCAACGGTGAAAAGTATTCATCGGTTAAATGAATGGTTTTATACTGAATCCCTGCCTGAATTTTATTTTGCTCTTTGTCCGTTAAACTTCTTGTGTGAAGTCGGTAGGTACTGGCTTTGATTTCCCTTTTAAAAGTGGCATCAATTTCTGTATCCGTTGTTTTACTGCGGTATAGTTGCTGATTCACCAATACAAAACCTTTTTTATAGGTTTCACTATTGAGAAATTCGGACTTGAGCTTAATAGTCCGTTTTTCCATACTTTTATTGACAATCCCCTCATCAAGTAAGGCATATTGCAGGTTATCTAAGAACGTACCTGTTTTTACAAAGTGGTAAAAAAAAGTTTCTAAAATACGCCCATGCTCATGAGGTGCATTATCAAATTTACGTTTGAATGGGTCGAACTCATAACTATGTTCTTCATCAAATAGCCCCCCACTTTGAGAAATCTTATAAGCTCTTGGCAGTTTGTATGGACACAATCTTGCGCCACGACCAATCAACTGAATATCTTGTAGTGATACTTTTTTAGATTCTGAAATATCAAAATGAATAATGTCAAATAGGCTGAGTACATCCCATCCCTCGTTGAGCGCATTAACAGAAAAAATTGCTCGAATCACATTTCTTGGACTATCGAGTAGAGGAAGTAAATCCGCCTTTTCTTTTTTCTGGCTGTTATACGTCATACTGTTATCTTCACGAAAACGCATTTTAATTTCAGCAATAAACGCATTTAAGCCATCAGGGTCTTGGGAGGATAGCAACCCTGATTTTCGTGAACCAAGCCAACTAAACATTTGAGATATAAATCGGTTTCGATCTTCTTCTATGAGTGATTGCTGTGTGCCTGAACTTAAGTTTTTTAAATGATCTAAATCAATTACTTTGAGTGAACTAATCACTTTATGGAAAAACTCTCGATCTTCCTCACTCTTGGCAATTTTGGTTGATTTAATCAAAATAATAGGATTAACCTGAACATTCATTTCTCGTTCAGCTAGTAATCTACGGTATTCGCTCATCACGACTGCATTGATAACCAATAAACGCTTTTGATCTTCAATCTGTGTTTCTTCGTTATAGAGGAAGCCGACTTCTTTGCTGTATCCATCCTTATTGAATTGCAGAAAATCGTAACGATGAATCAACTTATCACGGTATTTTTTATGAATGAGTGGATTTTCTAAATCTACGGTAGCGGTAAACTCTAACAGTAAATTATCGGGACGAGCATAGATTGCAGATTGAACAGCCGTTTCCCAATTGCGAATATCTTCTTCTTCGGTTTTCTTGAGTTTTTTACGGGTATCCACATTTAAACGGTGTGCTTCATCGGCAATAACAACAACAGCATTGTCCGCAAAATCTTGGGAAGTTAAGCTATTTTCCTTGTCTTCTGTCAGGCGATTATATAAAAGTGCCGTGCTGAAAAACATGAAGTTAATCGCATCTTTTTGGGCATCTTGAAACCGATCAATCGCACGAATATTAATGGTTTTACCGTTTAATTTAACCCCTTTAGGATTAAATAGATATTTGGCAAACTTATAATCTGTGAAGTTTTTTACCGCCTGATTTTTAATTTGCAACTGGTGTACCAAGAACACAAAATTGCGGTAGCCTTTTTGATATAGATACAGGATAGCAGCAGCCATTGTGAGCGTTTTACCTGTACCTGTCGCCATATTAAACAACAAATGCTTAGCTTGACTTGGGTCTTGCTCAAATAGCCAAATAAAGTGCTTGATGGCAACTTCCTGATAATCTCGTAATGTCTTTGAAAGATTATCGGTGATGTAAGTCGGGAGTTGATAATCTCTGACCCACTCCTGATATTCAGGATTCGATTCAATTTGATTAAACAAGAACTGCGACAATGTATCCTTGACTTTGGTTTTTGTGCTTTTAGTCATTGTTCGCCCCATAGAATAGATCGGTTAAAGCCATTTCTTCATCTGTGACATGGTAACGACTATCACGCATATCTGCATGATTCAGATAAAGTTGGTTTTCATCCAAAATTCCAATCAGTAATTCTTTGCGTTGATCTAAATCTAGTGAACGGAAGTTTTCATCTTTTTCAAATTCGTTTTTCTCGAACCAAAACTTCAAGAAGGCATTTTTAGCCATTTCATTGTAGACTTTATCTAGCTCACCTTTACTATTGGCAATCATGATTTTATCTAAAAAGTCTTGGTTATATTTTTTAAGCTCAAAATAAATAAATGAACCACCACCTTGCCAATTCACCGCCTTAGAAATACCACCTTGTTCGCCCTCTATCACTTTCTTTAAGCGTTCTTTAGTAATATCTTCGATATAGTCCATTTGTTCAATACCAATCCATCTGCGTCCCATTTTATGAGCGACAGCGCAAGTCGTGCCTGAACCTAGATGGTAGTCGAGAACGATGTCGTTTTCGTCTGTCGATAATTCTATAGCACGTTGAATTAGATTTTCAGGTTTTGGGTTCTCAAATACAACATCACCAAACATGGCTTGTTGGTGCTTTGTTGCGTTTGTAGTGGTATCAGTAGAAGTCCATAAAATTGTATCAGGTGTTACATCAGACCAAAGTGTTGATGCAGCTTTTCCTTTACCTGCTTCAATAGCATCTTCTAAATATACTTTTAATTGTGGTTTAGTTAAGCCCTTTGAACCAAATTGAATGCGATTTCTTTCAAGTAAACTGAGGTATTCTTTTTCTGTTGTACGCCAATGACGACCTTTAGGTGGCGTATAAACATCTCCATTATTAGGATTGGTAATCTTATATTCTAAATTTTCACGGACATTAGGAGCATCAAATGGCTCAATTTTGTATTTACCTAGTTCATCTTGTAGATCAAAACCCTCTATATCTAAAGCTAATTTAAAATCGGCTTTATTGACCGCTGTTTTGTCCTTAGCATAAGTAAGAACATGTGTACTTGAAACAGATAGTAGGCCATCACTAGAAATGGATTTTCTTGATTGCCAAATTACATCCGCAATGAAATTTTCCCGCCCAAAAATATCATCTGCTAAGACCTTGAGGTAATGTGCTCCATCATCTGAAATGGTGATGAAAATAATACCGTTTTCTTTTAAAAGTTCTTTTGCAACTTCAAGTCGATTTTTCATGAAAATTAGCCATGAAGATAGCTTGAAGTTCGAATTATATGCAAATGTATCAGCAGGCTTTGTATCAATAAAAT
>CAXYZD010000197.1:0-4399 GCA_964293455.1 uncultured Acinetobacter sp.
CATCTTCCGTGGATCAGGTATTTGACCCACGTGTTGCGGCAGAGCAACGAGAAAAACGTAAAGCTAAAATTGCATCTTCTTTGGCGAAGCGTCATCGTACAGAAAAAATATTCCGCATTGCAGGGTTGAGTTCGGTCATTATTGGCTTGGCATTTGTCGCAATATTATTTTCAAGTATTATGTACAAAGGTATGCCTGCATTTTGGCAAGCAAGCATGACTGTTCCTGTCTATTTTGATCCTGCTGTAATTGATGTTGGACCACGACCGACACAGAAAGTAGGTGAAAGTCCTGCACAGTTTGAAGCACGCTTTATCGATTGGCAAACCAAAATGGGGATGGTCGATTGGGATGCTTTGATTGTAAATGGCATAATTGCCAAAGATCCTGCACTTGAAAAGCAACGTGATGAACTGAGTAATATCTATACCAGTTCAGAAGCCTATCGTGTACGTGATATGGTGATGAAAGATCCTGCGATGATTGGCAAAAAAATTGATATCAACTTCCTTACCGATGCCAATATTGATGTTTGGCTTGCTGGGAATATTGATCGTACTTTACCCGATTACCAGCAACAATTGAGCCCTGAAATTCGTAAACTTTCAGATGATTTAGCTGCCAAAGGTATTATTGAGCGTACATTTAACACCCAATTGTTTACCAATCCTGATTCTCGTAGTTCTCCTGCAACCGCTGGTTTGGCAGGTGCATTTATGGGCTCACTGTTTATGATGCTCATCGTGATTGCGATTGCGATTCCACTCGGTGTGGCAAGTGCGATTTATCTTGAAGAGTTTGCTCCTAAAAACTTTATTACCGACATTATTGAAGTCAATATTAATAACCTTGCGGCTGTACCCTCTATTGTGTTTGGTTTACTAGGTGCTGCGATCTTTATTGGTTGGATGCATTTACCGATTTCAGCACCTTTAGTCGGAGGTTTAGTCTTAAGTTTAATGACTTTACCAACGGTGATTATTACGACACGAGCATCATTAAAAGCTGTTCCACCCTCCATTCGCCAAGCGGCGTTGGGTATTGGTGCATCACGTATTCAAACCATTTTTCATCATGTATTACCTTTGGCAATGCCGGGGATTATGACGGGTGCAATTATTGGTATCGCGCATGCATTGGGTGAAACTGCACCATTGTTACTGATTGGTATGAGTGCTTTTGTTGCCAATATTCCTGTATCTCCAATGGATCAGGCAACGGCATTACCTGTTCAGGTGTATTTATGGCAGGGTAATGAGCTACGTAACTTTTTTGAAGGGCGTACTGCTGCTGCAATTATTGTCTTACTTGCACTGATGGTGGGGCTGAATAGCCTTGCAGTTTTGTTACGTAAGAAATTTGAAGTTCGCTGGTAAATGGGAGCATATTATGAATAGTATCAATATTAAAAATCCCCTAGAGCAGGATAAAAACGTGAATTCAGACCTATCGCAATTGACTTCGGTGGAAACAAGACAAAAACAAGCAAGTGTATCTTTGGCTTCACAGTTTGATGCACCTGTACCACAGCCTGCAAAACAACAGACGGTAAAACTTAGCGCAGATAATGTGCATGTCTATTATGATGAAGCCGAAGCGATTAAAGGGATTGATCTGCAAATTTATGAAAATGAAGTGATCGCATTTATTGGTCCCTCAGGTTGCGGGAAATCGACTTTCCTGCGGACCTTGAACCGTATGAATGATACGATTGACTCATGTCGTGTGACGGGTAAAGTATTGTTAGATCAGCAAGATATTTATGATCCAAATTTGGATGTTGTTTTATTACGGGCACAAGTGGGTATGGTTTTCCAAAAGCCAAATCCATTTCCAAAATCAATTTTTGATAATGTTGCTTATGGTCCAAAACTGCATGGTCTTGCTCGTGACAAATATGACATGGAAGAGATTGTTGAAAATAGTTTGCGTAAAGCTGGTTTGTGGGATGAAGTGAAAGACCGTTTGAATCAGCCGGGCACAGGTTTATCAGGTGGTCAACAACAACGTTTGTGTATTGCACGAACGATTGCAGTTAGCCCCGATGTGATTTTGATGGACGAGCCTTGTTCGGCACTTGACCCAATTGCAACGGCAAAAGTGGAGGAATTGATTTCTGAACTTTCAAAACAATATACCATTGCCATTGTGACACATTCAATGCAACAGGCAGCACGTGTTTCAGACCGTACAGCATACTTCCATTTGGGTGATTTAATTGAAGTTAATGCAACAGAAAAAGTCTTTACTTCACCTGATCATCAATTGACAGAGGCGTATATTACAGGTCGTTTTGGTTAATTTTTCTGATCATAAAGCTTACCGTCTATTCAAATTTCCAAAATAAAGAAAGAGTGTTTAATTAGCGCTCTTTTTTTATTGGCGGAGATCTATTCAATTGTGTTGTGAATTTAGTCAATGATTAGCAATCATTTTATTTAAATTGCAAAATGTATGTTGAAATTTTTTCCATTAGACCGCATCTTAAAAATATAAAACGTATTATTGATTGAGATATTAAACGCTATGTTATTTCATTTACCTAAAGTTCCTGCAGAAATTCGCATCAGTCATTTGAATGAACGTATTAATGAGCAACGCAAAAGAATTGCACAAACAACGGCTTCTAAATTTGAACTATTACAATTAAACCAGCAGTTTTCGAAAGAAGCGCGTGCACGTAAAAAGAACAATCAAAAAATCTATGTTTTAGATTTTAAAGGTGATATCCAAGCATCAGCTGTAGAAAATTTACGTGAAGAAATCACCTTAATTTTAGCCACTGCGAAAGCGGGTAAGGATCGTGTCGTTGTGCGCTTAGAAAGTCCGGGTGGGGCAGTGCATGGCTATGGTTTAGCGGCTGCACAATTGGTGCGTTTACGTGATGCAGGTTTTAATTTAACCATTTGTGTTGATAAAGTCGCTGCGAGTGGTGGTTATATGATGGCATGTATTGCCAATGAAATTGTTTCTGCACCATTTGCAGTCGTTGGGTCTATTGGTGTAGTTGCACAAGTACCCAATTTTAATCGTTTATTGAAAGAACATCATGTTGATTTTGAACTGTATACAGCAGGGCAATTTAAACGTACAGTGACCATGTTTGGTGAAAATACCGAAGAAGGTAAAGCTAAGTTTGAAGAAGAATTGCAGCAAACGCATGTCTTATTTAAACATTTTATTGAAAAATATCGTCCACAATTGAATGTTGAAAAAGTGGCAACAGGTGAACATTGGTATGGACAAGATGCGAAAGGCTTGAATCTTGTTGACCAATTAAAAACATCTGATGAATATATATTGGGTTTATTGGCGCAACATGATGTGTATGTAATTCAAACACGCCGTAAACCAACTCTAGGTGAAAAGTTAGGTCTACAAGCTGCACAAATGGCAGATACGTTGATTCCGTCTATGCTAAATAAAGTGATTGATAGCTTGGCAAAAGCCAATGCATCATTGGTGCAAATGCGTGACCCAAAACTATAATCTGAATAATAAATTTCGATTAGAGTTTTGACTGGGTTAATGTAAATGAATTGATGAAAAATTGAATGGATTAAAAAAGGCAAATCATCAAGATTTGCCTTTTTTATTGGGCTGAATAAAAATTAATTCTTAGCTGCTTCTTTTACATTGGCAGCACCTTGTTCAACTGCACCTGCAGCCGTCGCTGTTGCATTTTTAGCAGCATCTACAGTCGCTGTTGCTGCATGATCAGTAGCAGTTGCAACATGATCGGCGGCTTTTTCAGTTGCAGCAGCTGTATTATCTACAGCAGTTGCAGTGGCATTAGCCGCATTGCTTGCAGCATTTTGAAGATCTTGACCCGCTTGAGTTGCAGCATTTTCTAGATGTTCGCCCGTTGTTGCACCTGTTTCAGGTGTTTTTTCTTTGTTACAACCTACAAGAGCAACAGTAGCAGCAAGACCTAAAGCAACAAGTAACTTATTCATTTATTTTACCTTTATTGAGTTAAACTGTTATTGTTATCCACAACACATGGATAATTTAATATAAACAAATTGTGCAATAATAAAAATTAAGATTTGTTAATACTTTGTTTATTTGAAAAATAGAGTTTTTTTATTTAGTTTTGATTGTTAAAAAGCAAAAATAATGACGATTGAATGACATATTTAAATTAACGTTTTTGATATGATAAAACCTCCCATAATTTCAAATGGGAGGCTAGATTTAGGCTAATTTTATTGAAGTAAAATGAGATTGACTACATTCTGTTTGAATGCTTACTGCCCATCGCGCATCATATAATCGAATGCAGAAAGTGCTGCTTTCGCACCTTCACCTGATGCAATAATGATTTGCTTGTACGGTACAGTTGTACAGTCACCCGCAGCAAACACACCTTTTACAGACGTTTCATTGCGATCATTAA
>CAXYZD010000198.1:0-4376 GCA_964293455.1 uncultured Acinetobacter sp.
TATATTTTCATTATTCTTTTCATTTTTATCTACATTATTTGATCTTAGTCCTATAGAGGGAATGTCACAGGGATCAACAATTTTAATTATTTTCATAGGTTTTTGTTTCATTGGTCTCATTTACTTTTTATTTATCTACTTATATTATAAAAAGAAAAATGCTGCTCGAATAGTTTTTGTTATCCTTTTAATTTTAGGCATTTTAGCATCCATATTTTCATTAATTACAGAAAATTATTCAATAGCACAAATCATTTTTGAATTAAGCGCTATTGGTTTGGATATCTATACACTTATATTGTTATTAGGTGCGCAAGCAAATCAGTATATTAACTCAACGAACACTAGATATGATTTAAATGGAAATTACAAAGCATGGTTTTCAACGCTATCAAGTATCCTTTTTGTTATCATGATTGGTGCTAAATTTTTGAATAAAAATGAGATAAATCATCAAAATTCTCAAAATTTTTCAACTAGAGATAATCAATCGAACAATGACTTTATTGAATCATCAGATACAACAACTGAAACTAACAATACAGATACGAATTCACTTGAAAGTGAATCTAATAGTAGCGTTAACCGAGTGGCTGAGCCAACTAACCCCTACTTTGAAAAATTAGATTGTAAAGATTCTACGATGATTTCAGAATTTACAGATACGATGAACAATAGCCCAAGTGCACTGAGTAATAACATTAAAGTTATAGATATAGACACTGACTACATACAAGAAATTTCGTATGAACCAAACCCTTATGAATTAAAATGTAGTGTGAAACTCACACTTAATGACTCAAGTGAAGTTAATTATATTATGAGAGTTTATGATAAAAATGGTAAAGGAAAAATGATGATTGAAGGAATACCTGCTGAAACTGGACTTTAATTAGCAGCAATAAAAAACCACGGCGTAATCTCCGTGATTTGTTTATCAATAATTTTTATGCACTACACAATTTATTCAACAGAAATATCTTCAAACAAAACTGAAGATAAATAACGCTCACCTGCATCAGGGAAAATCACGACAATGGTTTTTCCTGCATTTTCAGGACGAGCAGCCAACTGTGCTGCTGCGGCAAGTGCAGCCCCACTTGAAATTCCCACAAAAATACCTTCTTGCGTTGCAATCTTACGTGCAAAATCAATTGCTTCAGGGCTTGTAATTGCAATCACTTCATCGACCAAATCTAAATCTAGATTACCTGGAATAAAGTTTGCGCCAATGCCCTGAATTTTATGTGGACCTGGTGTTAAAGTTTCACCACGTTTTGCCTGACCAATAATTGGTGATTCAGCGGGTTCAACAGCGACAGAATAAATCGGTTGATTTTGTACTTGTTCAAAATAGCGTGAAATACCAGAGATCGTACCACCTGTTCCCACGCCAGCAACTAAAATATCAACTTTACCACCTGTTGCAGCCCAAATTTCAGGACCTGTCGTGGTTTCATGAATTTTAGGATTGGCAGGGTTTTCAAATTGTTGCGGCAAATAATACGTTTCAGGCTGTTCTGTGGCTAAACGTACCGCCTCATCGACCGCACCTTTCATGCCTTTTGCTGGATCAGTCAGTACAAGATTTGCACCCAATGCTTTTAATACTTTACGGCGCTCAATACTCATGCTTGCAGGCATAGTTAGAGTAATGTCATAACCTTTTGCTGCTGCAACAAAAGCTAAACCAATACCTGTATTACCACTCGTTGGCTCAACAATATGCATGCCTTTTTTGAGTAGACCTTTTTCTTCAGCATCTGCAATCAGTGCTGCGCCAATACGATCTTTCACTGAAAATGCAGGATTACGGCTTTCAACTTTTGCCAAAACAGTCGCTTGACTTTGAATCACTCGGTTAATACGAACTAAAGGCGTATTACCAATCGCTTCAGCGTTGTTGTTATAAACAGCAATCCCTGCATTTTCAATTTTCGGGAAATTAGGTTCTGTAGACATGTGCTTTCCTCAAATTTAGATATAAATGATTCATGTTATCTGCTTTTATCATATCGCTTTTTACATAGAATGTTATATGCATAAAAGAGATTTAATTATTCTATTTTAGAATTTGTTTGCTTTTATAAATCATTTACTTAGAAAATTTAGACCAAATTCATACTTGAATGGTTAAAATTCGATTGCCATCATCTTATTGTTTTCGAGCATAATAGTCGTATTGGAAAAAAATCGGGAAGATTATGGCGAATAACGCTTATCAAAAATTTTATCGTCAATTTACAAAAAAAGTGTTAGATAAAATTGTCAGCCCTCAAGTGTTAGGAAACCCTCAAGCACTTGAGCAAACATCGACAAGTCAAGAAGCGACACCATTCCCCGTGTGTTATGTCATTCAAGATGACTCTGTGTCGAATAAAGTTCTCATTGACAATGAAACGGAAAAACAAAAATTACAATCTGCATTTATGCCATTACAGCTCGATGAACTTTCGGAAGATGATTCATTTTTAACGCTACATGACAATCATAAAGGTAATATTTCAGCATATTACCCAGACAAACTCATTCGGATGATTGAATTTTTGTTACGTCATCCCGAACAAGATATTTTATTGGTGCCTGTGTCTATTTTATGGGGACGTGCGCCTGAAACTGAAGATACGTGGTACAAAGCGTTATTTGCTGACGCTTGGACAAAGCCAACGGGCATTAAACAAGCGCTGAATATTGCCCTCTATGGTCGTGAAAATTATATCGAGTTTCATCAAGCCACATCATTGCAAGAAATGATTCGGGTTGCTCAAGAACGCAGTCCGAACTTCTCACCTGCACATTATGTAACGACAACATTAAACCAAGGGTTTAATCAGTATAAAGAAGCAGTTTTAGGACCTGACCTTTCTGACCGCCGTAATGTGATCAATACCTTAATGACCACTGAAGCGGTGAGAGACGCCGTTCGCCAAGAAAGCATTCATAAAAAAATCAGTTTAAATGAGGCCGATAAATTAGCTCGTGGCTATCTTAATGAAATTGTTTCTGATTTTTCCTATTCAACCTTACGTTTTGCCGAAATTGCACTGACCAAGTTATGGACACAGCTATATGATGGTATTGAAGTCCATCATTTCGATATGGTGCGTGAACTGGCAAAAGATTATGAAATTGTCTATACGCCGTGTCACCGCAGTCATATCGACTATTTGTTATTGTCTTATGTGATTTATAAACGTGGTTTGATGGTGCCACATATTGCCGCAGGGATTAACCTAAACATGCCTGTTGTAGGTCAGCTGATGCGTGGCGCAGGTGCATACTTTATTCGTCGTAGTTTCAATGGCAATGCACTATATACAGCGGTATTTAAAGAATATTTGCACAGCTTACTCAGTCGAAATACCCCGCTTGAGTATTTTATTGAAGGTGGCCGTTCTCGCACAGGTTTATTGTTACAGCCAAAAAAAGGCATGTTGGCAATGACCATTCAAAGCTATTTACGAGGCGACAGTAAACCTATTGCCTTTATTCCAACCTATTTTGGCTATGAAAAATTACTTGAAGGTTCATCTTATATTAAAGAGCTTGGTGGGCAGAAAAAACAGTCTGAATCGTTGTTTGGCTTACTCAAGTCGATGCAAAAAATTGAAAAAGTTTTTGGCATGGTACATGTCAATTTTGGTGAGCCAGTATTCCTTGAACCTGCGCTGCAACGTCATTCTGCACCGACACATTTAGATTTACATGCAGACTTACCCGATTCAGTCAAAGCCACCGTGACCGATGTTGCCAATGAAATCTTACAAAACATCAATAAAGCCGTGGTGATTAATCCTGTTGATTTATTGGCGATTGTTTTACTCAATGCACCGACATTTGAGCTTGCAGAACGTGATGTGATCTTGCGCCTAGAACAATACCGCCATTTATTGAACACCGTACATTATGATGAACGAATGAAAATCACAGCGCTCTCCGCCCATGAAATTATTCAATACGCCATTAAATTAAAACAAGTTGAATTTATTGAACATGATAATGAGCGTTGGGTCAAAGTCAGTGACAGTCAAGTTGGCTTGCTTAAATATTTCAGCAATAATATTTTGCACACCTTTATTTTGCCTGCCTATGTGGCTTATACCCTTAAACAACATCAAAGCCTGTCTAAAGTGCAATTATTTGCAAATTTTAAACAGGCTTACCCTGACTTTGCCAAACAATATTTCTTGAAATGGAATATTGAAAACCTTGAACCCATCTTCCAACAAATTCTTGATGTCTTTCTTTCGGAACAAGTTATTAGCATTGAAGGTGATCAACTTCATGTGAATGTAGCTGATGATAAAATGCGTTTCATTTCAGCATTGGCACATTTGTATGAGTTAAATGTTGAAGTACAAACTGAAGAAAAATCC
>CAXYZD010000199.1:0-4341 GCA_964293455.1 uncultured Acinetobacter sp.
GCAGAATCCTGATAGGATAAGGGTTCTGTGAAATTTGTCGTGTACAGAGAATTTTTATAATAAAAGATTGAGCAGAATATGGCGTCCCTACGGGGATTCGAACCCCGGTTACCGCCGTGAAAGGGCGATGTCCTAGGCCTCTAGACGATAGGGACGTTTAGAAGATGGCGCTATAATATGGATATTTGATGGGACTGTCAAATAAGAAATGGCATTTTCTACAGTGAAGTGAATCGATTGGATAAAAAATAGTAAATTATGGTAAAAAGCACATATTTTTATACAAAACAGGGGTAAATATTTACCCCTGAATAATTGAATAGACGTTCTATGTACAGTTTTTTAGCGTATCTGTATTTTATATTTATAAATATTCAAATTATTTTTTCGGATGATATAACCAATAATAGCTTGCATAACAGGCTGCCATAAAAATTAAACAACCAATAAAGCCTGAAAGCATTTCAGGATCTGCTGCCATACTTAGGCCAGTGATTGTACAGGCAATAAAACCGAGGATGGGCACAAGTGGGAACCACGGTGTTTTAAATTTCAATTCGGCAAGGGTGTGACCTTCACGCAACCATTTACGACGAAAATTAAATTGGCTCCAGCAAATACTCATCCATACAATCACCATGGTAAATGCAGCGACACCCAATAAATTTTTGAAGATAACATCTGCACCAAATTGTTCAGAGAGCAGACCTGGTAAACCGCCAATCATGGTCACCAAAATAGCAATCACAGGTGTACCTGATTTGGTTAGCTTGGAGAAAATACGAGGGAGTTGTTTTTGTATTGAGAGTGCCCACATCATGCGTGATGCAGCATAAAGTCCTGAGTTCGCTGTAGAAAGTAGTGCTGTGATAATTACAAAGCGAATAATATCTTCTGCATAAGGAATACCAATCAGATTAAATACAGAAACAAATGGACTGCTACTTAAACCAGTGCCATGAGAGGCATTGAGCCCTGCATCTTGGTAAGGTAGTAGAGCACTAATGACAATAATGGTACCGACAAAGAAAATCATTAAACGCCATACCGCAGCATGAATCGCTTTAGGTACATCTTTTTCAGGATTTTCAGTTTCTCCTGCGGCAATACCAATCATTTCTGTGCCATTAAATGCAAAATTTACAATCAGCATAGTGGCAAAAATAGGGAATAGACCGTTAGGAAACCAACCATGAGAGGTTAAATTACTAAACAGAGGTGCAGAAGTGTAACCTTCAAAACCGACCAATCCGAAAATAGCAGCAAGTCCAATAAGAATAAAGATCAGAACAGTACTGACTTTGATAAAGGAGAGCCAAAACTCAGATTCAGCAAAAAACCGTGTTGATGAGAGATTGGAAACTAAAACTGCAATAATAAAAACGAGTGTCCATAACCAAATGGAGGTGGTTGGGAACCATTCCTGCATCAGTAAAGCGGCTGCGGTAAATTCCGTACCGAGGGTCGCTGACCAACCTAGCCAATACATCCAAGACACCATATAGCCTGTGCCAGGCCCAATGTTTTTGGTTGCAAATGCACCAAATGAGCCAGTAACCGGATTATTTACGGCAAGTTCGCCGAGACACAGCATCACCATATAGGCGATTAGACCGCCAATAATATAGGAAATAATTGCACCGATCGGGCCTGCTTGCGAGATCACTTGTCCTGAACTGAGAAAAAGACCAGTACCAATGGCACCACCAAGTGAAAGCATAATCAGATGACGTTTGGTCATTGTTCTTTTCAGAGACATTGATGAGCCGTCAGCAGGTATATGCTGAGATGGATCTGAAGATTGCATAAGAGTTGTGGAAATAATTTTAAAAATACAGTTTAGAATAAAATGTGATTTTTCACAAAATACTTCACAAATACATTTGAATATTTTATCAATGTGTGAGAAATCAGAATAAAATTTGAAAAGGCATTTTAAATCGAACAGTATTTGTTAGACTACTTGTAAGTGAATTGTTGGAATAGCACGTGTTGCCATTTAAACTTTGGGTCGATGCTGATGCATTGCCAAAAATTCTTCGTGAGGTCATTATTCGTGCCTCAGATCGCTACCAATTGGAAGTCACGTTTGTTGCCAATCAACCCGTAGGTATCACACCATCGGTACGGATTAATTCTTTACAAGTGATGCAGGGCGCAGATCAGGCAGATAAAGAAATTATTGAGCGAATGAAAGCGAATGATATTGTTATGACACAAGATATTCCGCTTGCGGCTCAAGTGATTGAAAAGGGCGGGATTGCGATTCACCCTCGTGGTGAGATCTATACTGACGCTAATATTAAAGCACGTTTGCATTTGCGTGATTTTATGGAAACGCTTCGTGGTGCGGGTGTACAAACAGGTGGACCACCACCGATTTCTGAACGTGATAAACGTGAATTTTCAAGTAGTCTTGATCAGACAATCATGAAGCAGAAACGTAAAACAGCATAATGCCCACTGTAGGTTTTTCTTAAAGAGCCATTCGCCAATTAATTTATATGTAAAAAAATCAGCATCGTTTCGGTGCTGATTTTGTCATTGGAAAGAAAATGTCTGCGCAAAATCCTGTTTCACAAAGCAATATCATGCTGACTTATGGTTTGTTGGTGTTTATTTGGGCAACAACGCCACTCGCTATTGTGTGGAGTGTGCAAGATTTACATTTAATGTGGGCATTGGTTATTCGTTTTTTTCTTGCGTTACCGATTGCACTTGCCTTGCTGTGGTTGCTAAAAATTCATTTTCCTTTCGATAAAATTGCTTTGCATAGTTATGTGGCAGGTTCTTTTAGCTTAATGGGATCACAATTTTTTACTTATCTTGCAACCCATTATTTAAGTTCAGGCATCATTGCACTGATGTTTGGTTTGTCACCCATTATGGCTGGGCTAATTGGATATTTTGGCTTTCAACAGAAAATACATCGTTTGCAATGGTTGGGTATGTTGGTTTCTGTTTGTGGTCTTGCTGTGATTTGTATGAGTAGTGGTGTAGGACAGCATGTACATCCGATTGGTATTGCTTTGATGTTGATGAGTGTATTTACCTATTGTTTATCCATTTTTTGGGTGAAAAAAGTCAATGCAATAGTTGAACCAATGGCTCAAGCAACGGGTTCAATTTTAGTCTCAACAGGGGGCGCAATTATATTATTGCCATTTATTTGGCAGTATGCACCGACACATATTCCCGAAATGAAATCATTACTCGCATTATTTTACACGGTGATTATGGCTTCATTGCTTGCGATGTTCTGTTATTTTAAATTGGTACAAAATATTAAGGCCACGACATTATCATTGACCACAGTGATGACGCCTATGTTGGCAATGTTATTTGGTGCAGTGTTGAATAATGAAAAACCCTCAAAAATGGTATTTGTTGGGGCGGGTATTTTGTTATCAGGTTTATTTTTATATTTCTATAAAGACTTTAAAGCCAATCGAGTTTTGGCGCAAAAACTGAAACAACTTGAAAATAAATAATAAAAAAAGATGGCTTGAATGAATAAAACTACAGAACAGACTCAGATTTGACAACGTATTGAGGTCTTATGCAATCTGTTCTGTGGTTTTTTAGATATTTAGATATTTAAATTGTTGCCTCAGGCATTTATTTCTAAATCAAATTTTTAAAATAATTTCCCAAACGAATAGACTTAAATCGGTTTAAATTGTTGAAGTTGAATGCATTCTGACAGTTTAACTTTGTCTTGTGGATGTAGCGTAATAAAATATGCACCAATACGATAACCCCCTTCATTGTGTGGTTCTGAGTAAGCCACTTGTGCAATGACTGCAATATGAAAAAAGTTTTCAGGATGACTCAGTGTTACATGTAAATAAGAGCCTTGTTTAAGTGGCGTATTACTGTGAAAACTAAAACCACTCTCTGAAAAATTAACATCTTGAGGACTAGGTAACATACTTTGTACAATCGAATCGTACAAAGAACCTGTGATTAAGTTTGATTTTTGATTAAATAAGGATAAGATTCGAGCAATTTGTTGATCTTTTTCACTTAATTGTTCCAATTCGTATTGAATCGCATGATCAAATTGATCTAATTCTGCAAGTAGTAGAAAATAGCGCGGTAATACAAAATTAGGATCGTATGGATCGTTAAGTGCAACTTCCTCAGCAATAACCTGATAGTTGATTCTTAATGCAGCATCGATTCGAGACATAACACGACGCTCGTTTCCATCATTTTGATGCTGTAACGTTTCCATAAAAACACCTCGGACTGGATGGTATGTTTAAACCAATCTCACTGTATATAGGGTTGAGATATACTCGCGCTCGGCGTAGCAATCACTTTATTTCTTTTATCGCT
>CAXYZD010000200.1:0-4262 GCA_964293455.1 uncultured Acinetobacter sp.
TTTGATTTTACTATCTCGCTATTTTTTTAGGCAACAATTGTCAACAGACCCTAGAACAATTAGATCAGTTACTTATCGACTTACATCATCAACATATTCGCCCCAATGATCTTGTTGCAGAGTTTGATGGTCTGAAATTTTTGATGAGTATTTCAGGCTACTTATGTGAAACCATCAATCAAAGAACATCGACAGACACCGAATGGTATAACTATCATGAAGCCGTAAAAATTTTACCTTCTGATTATAATCTGCCCCTCGATTTCTTTTCCTCAATGGTCGCAATCGTTGAAAAGCAAGTGTGTCTGCCTTTAGGTGTTTTACAAGATTTACTCTACCAAGTTGCTGAATCAGAAAGAAATTGTAAAAATTACGTAGAAAACCGCTGTAATACCATCAATCAAAGTAAAAAGCGTGACATCAATGAAATGGCGAAACAATATCTTTCGGCATTGCAAAATAATAGTTTTATGCCTGGGGGGAACTATTACCGAGAGAGTACCAATCTGATTGATTTTGATTTTTCTATGCGTAGTGTCGCTGAGCTCGATGTCTTACTGCAAAGTATTAGAGAAACTGAACTACTCACCAAACAGGATTTTTCAGCCTTTTTTCAAAATAAAGAGAAACTTAATTTCCTCATTGGTATGACCTATTATTTGGGTACAGTCATCGCACATTTGGGACAAAACTCGCTAAAGTGGTTTGACTTTGCCGAATATAAAGCTCGTTTTAGTAATGAGCCTAATTTGGAATTTCGCCATGAATATGATCAAGTCTGTGTAACGGAAGATCGTATTTCATTTCCAATGACAGTACTCACGGCTTTACTTTTTGATTCATCAGCCAATAATCAAAGCTGTGTCGCATATATTCAAAAGCAGATCTTGGGTTTACAATCGCGACCTATTCGTTATTTCCCTTCCTCTTTACGTTTTGCAACCGATTCGTCACTACCACCGAATGTACAAACTACTTTTGCTCAAGCAGGATTTTTAGCAGCGTATGCTAGCTTTATGACGCAAGGTAACTCTACTTTACAGCCAACTATGTTGGTTCCTCATGGAGAGAAGATCAACCTTGTTCACTTAATTTATGATAATCCTCAACAAGAAGCACTGAAAGAGCTAAATGAAAATCTAAAAAATCATCCTTTTCTTATCTATTGTGAAGATATTCACGCTTATCCACCCTCTGGTCGTACAGATGCAATCTATATGAAAATTCGGGTATATGGAGAAATACCTGTTGATTTAACACTCATTATTCCCTATCAACTAAAAACAGCAACGCAAACTGAAAAAGTATTTTCGGCAATTCGCTATGCTGAATCAAATATTCCTGAATCTTTACTTAACCCTGCCATGGCTGAATTCTATAAACAGGCTTTTGAATTTACGAATGCATTTACGCATAAAAAGTTGTGGGAAGAAATATTTGAAGAGCATATTTTACTGAAACCGCTCGAAGACCTAGCCACAGAAGATCATTTGCATAAATTTAAAATACAAATTATTGCAACACTCAATACACATCAAAAACAACAATCTACTCAACACACTTATGCATCTGTAACTTCAACTCACCTTCAATCGGATCAATCAATTCCCCCAAAAACAGCAACGCCTTCACCACAAAGTACACAAGCGACATTAGCAAGTCACACAGCTACCCAAGATATTCTAGCTGTCTTAAATGATGCTGCTAGTACTCCACAACAAAAACAAGAAGCGGTTGCTTTGCTGAAAACCAAAGCTTTACAACATGATATAGATGCGATGCAAGTCATGGCGTATTTCTATGCCTATGGTAAATATATAGAGCGTCATCCTAAACAAGCTTTGTACTATTTGATTGAAATTGCCAAAGTAAAACTAGATGAAGAATCCTTTGATACCGCAATGGGCTTTTTTGCAGCACCTGAAAATGGTATCCATGCAGAAGATAAAGAAGCAGAAAGTTGGCTACTCGATTTAGCTGCACGTTATGATCATGCGACACAAGAAAAGCCTTCCTTTGATACTGTAACTCCACAAAATAATATATCAACCACACGTCCACGCCGTCAGCAAAAACAAGCTTTAGATGGCACACAATGGTTTATTCGAATTGGTATAGGATTGGTCATTTTATTGTTTTTAAATGATGCCTAGTATGTGAGTTTTTAACTGTATCCACATAAAATAATAACTAAATAGACCTCCATCTACACTCATTGACGAGGTCTTGTGTGCTTAGAGTATTATTTTCAATAGATTTTGCTTTGCCTGATCTTCAAATAACTGACGAAAATATTCTGTTTGATACAATGGTTTCATTTGAAAAAAATACTGTAAAACTTCTGCCCTTTTCAGCTTATACAACTCAGGCTCGACCCAAGCATATTCCTGCTGAATTTGTTGCTCATATTCTGCAAAGCGAACTGTCGAACTTCCTAATATTGCTAAATCAATATCGAGTAAATAATTTAAATCTTGATCGATTGATGCTTGATGCTTTTTTGTCGCAATAATACAGTCATAGACTTTTTGAATTTGATCAGATACCAATAAATTTGAACAATACTTTTGCATCAACGCCGCACTTTGTTCTTCATTATTTGATGCTTTGGGATCATAAATAATATCATGGAACCAAATTGCAAGTTCGACGGTAATAGGATCATTGAACTGTGCTTTAATTTGATGAAATAAATCAAGACATTCAATAATATGCTGAATCGTATGATAGTAACGCTGTGACTCAGTATAGGCATTTTCAAGCAATGAATATAATACTTCAGCTTGCTTTTTATCTAAAATCAACTCAGCTGAAAATTGCGTCCAATACTGCTGAAATTTTTCATGATCATTTTGCATTGGACACCTCATTTTTGAATTAACTCATTTAAGCTGCTTTTTCATCACGCTTAAACACAAGTTCACCTTTCAAGGAACTTTCTGCATCAAAATAATAACCATCTGTATTGAAGGATTTAATACCATCCACTTGATCAATTTGATGCTCAATCATATAACGTGCCATCAGACCACGCGCTTTTTTCGCATAAAAACTAATGACTTTATATTTGCCTTTTTTCTGATCTAAAAATACAGGTTTGATGATTTCTGCCTGAATTTTGGCTTCTTTCACCGATTTATAATATTCATCAGAAGCAATATTGAGCAAGATTTTAGCACCTACTTGTTCCAAATCTTCATTAATCAATTGAGTAATGTGATCACCCCAAAATTGATATAAATTCGAACCATGCTCATTGGCAAGTTTTGTACCCATTTCCAAACGATACGGCATCATTAAATCGAGTGGACGCAACAAGCCATATAAGCCTGATAAGCTACGTAAATGATTTTGTGCAAAGTTGAGATGATCTTGCGACAAACTGTACCCATCTAAGCCTGTATAAACATCACCTTTAAATGCAAAAATGGCTTGACGTGCATTGGCAAAACTAAAATCAGCATTCCAATCACGAAAACGCTCCACATTTAAGTTTGCAATTTTTTCACTAACGCTCATCAAGTTGGCGATTTGTGAAGCAGATAATTTACGACTTACGTCGATAAGCTGTTGTGATTGAGCAAGTAGTCTGGGTAAAGTGTGAGTATCTGTAGGTAACGCAGTTTCGTAATCGAGCGTCTTAGCAGGGGAAATTAAGGCGAGCATGGTTTTCCTGATCAAAAAATAACAAATCAAACTATAACAGTCAGAATATTTTAATTCCAATTCGTGTTTTCTGTGAACAAAATCGGTAAAATAGAACCTTTCCCTGCTCTTTATTGTTTAAATTATGTCCGAACAACTGTTCATACAAGGTTCAGCTGGCAAAATTGAAGTTTTTGCTGACTATCCTGCGGGCGAAGTAAAAGGATTTGCTGTCGTTTGTCATCCACATCCTCTTCAGGGTGGTACACCTCAACATAAAGTTCCCGCGTTACTCGCTCAGATTTTTGCTGAACAGGGATGTATTGTTTATCGTCCAAGTTTTCGTGGCTCAGGTCAATGCGAAGGTGTGCACGACGAAGGTTTTGGCGAAACTGATGATATTCTAACAGTCATAAAGCATGTTAGACAATTACACAAAGGTCTACCCTTCTATGCAGGTGGTTTTAGTTTTGGCGCACATGTTATGGCAAAAGCCTACCATGCGCTACAAGATGAACTCAAACCTGTACAGATGATCTTATGTGGTCTACCAACTGCAACTGTAGATGGAATTCGCAACTATGAAACGCCTGCCATTAAAGGTGATATTCTATTTG
>CAXYZD010000201.1:0-4217 GCA_964293455.1 uncultured Acinetobacter sp.
GCCATCCCCATTGGCGCACCTGGATGTCCAGAGTTTGCTTTTTGCACAGCATCCATAGCCAATACACGAATTGCATTTGCAACACGACGTTCATTTAGCGGGGTTGTCATAGATCAGAGTCCAATAAGTTCGAAAATAAAGGAAGATGAATAAAAATTCAAAAACTAGTGCTATTGTCTTAAAAAAAGCTGACGGGGTAAAGGCATAACTGCATATTTATACAATTGGGTTTTAAAAAAATCAAAAAGTTGACAAAATTCAAATACTTTTGATGATAAAGCTTGAAACTTAGTTTGAATTATATCAGCGTGTTCTCAGTTAAATTAAACCGAATACCTTAAATTTTAATCTCATCAATCCTACTATTTTCTAAGCACGCTTTCTTTTTATATCGTTTAAAACAGACAAAGGCCTTCAATTATCAGCAATTCTAATATACATATCGGTAAAAACATCATTGAAATGAAATAAATTTATACTTTTTAATCGAGTAATGGTGGTTCTTATGTTGAAGTCGATGTACCATATTGCGTCTTTTAAAATTTAATGCAATAGGACTTTCATGCGAGAGTATGCTGTTTTTACTTCGGAATCTGTAAGCGAAGGTCATCCAGACAAAATGGCTGACCAAATCAGTGATGCCATTCTAGATGCGATCTTAAAAGAAGATCCATATGCACGGGTTGCTTGTGAAACGCTTGTAAAAACAGGGGTTGTTGTTCTTGCCGGTGAAATTACTACAACTGCAAATGTGGACTTCGAAGCGATTGTTCGTAATACCGTAAATGGTATTGGCTATCACCACTCTGATCTTGGTTTTGATGGCTCGACATGTGCTGTCCTAAATATGATTGGTAAACAATCTCCAGAGATTGCTCAAGGTGTTGACCGTCAAAAACCTGAAGATCAAGGTGCTGGCGACCAAGGTTTAATGTTTGGTTATGCAAGCCGTGAAACGGATGTACTCATGCCTGCGCCTATTTCTTATGCGCACCGTTTAATGGAAAAACAAGCTGAACTTCGCAAACAAGGTACACTTGCTTGGTTACGCCCAGATGCGAAAAGCCAAGTCACCTTTGCTTATGAAAATGGCAAACCTGTTCGCTTAGATGCAGTTGTGCTTTCAACACAGCACGATCCTGAAATTTCACAAGCAAATCTGAAAGAAGCTGTGATTGAAGAAATCGTGAAAAAAGTGATTCCTGCTGAAATGTTCCATGCAGCAACACAATTCCATATTAATCCAACAGGTATGTTTGTGATTGGTGGTCCTGTAGGTGATTGTGGCTTAACAGGTCGTAAAATCATTGTAGATACTTATGGTGGTATGGCACGTCACGGTGGTGGTGCTTTCTCTGGTAAAGATCCATCGAAAGTTGACCGTTCTGCTGCTTATGCAGGTCGTTATGTAGCAAAAAATATTGTTGCCGCAGGTCTTGCAGACAAATGTGAAATCCAAGTGTCTTATGCAATTGGTGTTGCAGAGCCAACTTCAATTTCAATCAATACGTTTAACACTGCAAAAGTATCTGAAGATTTGATTATTGCTTTAGTTCGTGAACACTTTGATCTACGTCCATACGGTATTACGCGTATGCTTGACCTCATTCAGCCGATGTATCAACAAACAGCTGCTTATGGTCACTTTGGTCGTGAAGGTTCTGACACTGCATTTACATGGGAAAAAACAGATAAAGTTGAAGCATTAAAAGCTTCTGCTGGTCTATAAGCCCATTGGTTTGCTTTCCAACCTAGTATTCTAAAAACCCCACATTATGTGGGGTTTTTTAATAGTTCGATTTAATCAATCATCTTGATAAATTCTAAATTATTTATTTTTATTTAGAATTTCCAATAATGACTGTTGTACAGGAACTTCAGGGTGGCTTTGCGTATAGACGTGTACAAGTTTCAATGTTATGACAACAGCAAGACATGCAAAAATACAGAAAATCCAACTATTAATTGGGCTGCGAATATGGTGTGAACCACAGTGATTACATTCTTTCGCTTGTTGTGTGACAACTGAATTACAGCATGCACAGTTATAAGTATACATTTTAAACTCCTTCAGTTTTGGTATATACCATCCATTTGCATATACTTTGTTTTATATTTATAAAATTCATACTAAGGAACACAATCAATAATTTCAAGCCTAAATTAAATGAAAAGTGTTTCAGTTCCCTTAAATAAATCGATATTTGTGTCAAAAAATAAAATTTGAATATATTTCAATTCGTTAAAACATAGAACATGAATGTAACAAATTATCTATTTATATGTATAGATTTTTTGCAAGTGTAAATTATCCACATCAAGAACTTATCTGAATATTACAAAATACTTCTCTATGTTAAAATGACCATCATTCGCACAATGAGCTTTAACATGGTACAACTCATCAATAAAGGTGGTTTTCGGGAACGTGCTAATCGTAGCCGTAAATATCAACAGTCTGAAAATCAACAAACAGTACTTGAGCCAACACAATATCGAGCTGAGCATACGACAAACTCACAGCTAGAAAAATCATCTCAGCCTGAGCATTCACAACCTCTAGACATTGATCAACCGAATAAATGAATCGCATCGATCCATAAAAACACGGCGAATATGAGGAAAAAAGCACCCGAAATAATATCAATATAACTGCCTGCTTGTTGATACATAGCTTTCATTTTTGGCATAGACATGATGAACGTCAGCAGTGAAAAGACAATAAAGGTTTGGATGGGAATAATAATCGCAAGTTGCGGTTTAATACTTTCCCCTGCACTGGAACTCAGTGCCAAAGAAAACACACTGCTAAAATAAATGAGGGTTTTTGGATTGGATAAATTGGTCAATAAACCCAACATAAAATAATTTTGTGGTTTTTGCTCCATAACACCTTCAAGTGAAGCCTGTTGCTTTAAACTTGCCAAGCCACCTTTCAGCATACCATAACCCATTTTGGCAAGAAAAACCCCGCCAATTAACATCAGCACTTGTTGAATCCATGGCCATTGTTCAATCAATACCGTAAAACCCAATAAGGTCAACACCACCCACACCACAATACCAACACTAATGCCCAAAACTATTTTTAATGTATTGATTCGGCTGTTCGATGCTGCACTTTTGGCAACAAGCAACACATCAGGCCCTGGACTTAACTGAGCAATAAAATGTAATAAACAAATGGTGACTAACAAAGACATGGATCAAAAATCTGAATCGCAGAGCGCTAAATTATACTTAAAAAATGTACCAAAAATTAAAAGAACCGACCTTTAAATGAAATGCTTTTATTTTAAATATGTAAATTTAAAATAAAAAAGTCGGATCACAGATCCGACTTGGCTTTTTTTATTAATACTTTCTCAGCACCTTATTACACCTCAGTACTGATCAGAGATTAATTTTTCTTCACATCTTTCAATTCAATTTGTTGACGTTGAGGCTGAACTTCATGTGCTTCACCATCAATCACTGAAGAATCATTATAACGCCCTGCACCACCATTTTGTTGATTCTGCATATCTTGCATTTGGCGCATCATGTCCGCAAATGGGTTTTGACCTTGTGCACCTGCACCGCCCATACCATTTAAATCGCCCATCATACCACCCATCATATTATTCATCATGGCTTGTTGTTTTTTCATCATTACTTTCATCATGGCTGCTTTAAGGGCATTTTGCACAGCCGGAATCAATAATAAAACAGCAAATACATCCGTAATTAAACCCGGAA
Organism: uncultured Acinetobacter sp.; assembly: GCA_964293455.1. Classification (GTDB taxonomy): domain Bacteria; phylum Pseudomonadota; class Gammaproteobacteria; order Pseudomonadales; family Moraxellaceae; genus Acinetobacter. The sequence continues at coordinate 3,739 of CAXYZD010000201.1, forward strand.
TCAATAACAAGAAACCTGCAATCAATTTAGGTAAATTTCCTGCCAATGATGGATCTGCCATTTGTCCCATCTGCATTTGTTGCATCTGAGGCATTAAACCCTGCGAATTTTTACGGATAATACTTCCGCCAATAAAAAATGCCGCAATAAACCAAAAAAAGACGTACCACATACTGCCGACAAGATCACCCACGCCAATCCAAACGAGGATTTCGAGGACCAAACCGATAAGAACCACCAATGCAATTTTCATGAAAATTAATCTAATCTCAAATAATTCAATAAATTTTGATACAACATTGCACACATACGTGATCAATATTTACATCTTTCAATTACTATATGGGCATTCTTAAAATTTTAAAGGGTAAATTTTAGCTTTCTACTCAAATTGCCAAATATTTTGATAACTTTTATAGAGTAAACATATTGAAATGAGTGTACCAATAGGAAAAGAAAGCAATAAGATGAGAGCTATA
>CAXYZD010000202.1:0-4133 GCA_964293455.1 uncultured Acinetobacter sp.
GCCATATCAGGCGTCATTAATACAGACATGCTTAATTCAGACTGATCTTCAGTCGCAGGCGTCACGTGATCTAATTGAGGCATCGTTCTCAGCTCGGTTTAAAACAGGAGATTTACCGACTTATTATATAGCTTTTGACATAAAAAACATGATTTATTGCGTAATTCTTCATTATTCAAAATGATAGCAGACCACTTTGTCATTTTTTATTTTACATAGTGGTCTGATTATATTGCTTAACTTTCACCCACATCGATTTTTTTTAACATTTCAGCAGAAATATTGTCATAACTTAAAATCTTGGTTTCCGACAAACGTATTTGTAATTCATAAGATTGGTCTTGATTAATCTTAACCACATCAAAAACAAGTTCGGGATGAGTTGCAAGTTTTACTTTATGACCAATTTCAAAAGTAGTCATGATATGCCCTCACTTAAAGCGAATATTTTTCATACAGATGCCATATACATCATGTATCTACACTTTTTATTAAACCGTATTTAAACAAAAGTTAAAACTAAAATTATAATTTTGCATGACTATTTTAATAGTTAAGCAGAGTATTTTATTTTTAAAATATAAAAATCAACAGGCTACTCAATCTATAAACTTTAGACTTCAAAGACCTCACCTGTATCAAAATGCATCAACACTAAAATGAACGATTCATAAAGGCTTATTATTGAGCAATATGGACATGTTGATCATTGAGCTGATTTTTTTTCTGCATTATTACTGCCTCAATTACAGGTAATCTTTGCTGGGTGGCATCTATACCTGCCTGAATGGTATCTTGACGGCCTTTGACATCAAAAATATGTGCTTTTTCACGTAAATCAGGTTGAATCACAATATCTGCATTTTTCATTTCTTCTTCAGCTAAACGATTTTGCATAATATTGATATTTTGATTGAATAATCCCCAAATATTGCTGGTTTCAGTATATGCAGGTTGCGCCAAAATATTCACTGCAATAATAATATCTGCACCCAAATCTCGGGCAATATTGACAGGCACGGGGCTCACTAAACCACCATCGACATATTCTTCACCATCAATCACCGTAGGTACAAACATACTTGGAATAGATACCGAAGCACGAACGGCTTGCCCTGTATTACCATAGTTAAAAATGGTTTTTTTACCGCTTTTAAGCTCTGTAGCTACGACATACATTGGAATTTTTAATTTGTCTAAAGGTTGCTGTTTAACCTGTTGATTGACGTAATTTTCCACTTTACCGCCATCAAAAAAGCCTTTTAAACCAATTTTAAATTCACGTACATCGGCAACTTTCAAATCTAAAGCAACTTTGCGCAGTTTACTTGCAGACATCCCACTTGCATACAGTGAACCCACAATACTACCTGCACTGGTACCCACAATAAAATCAGGATGAATACCTTGTTTTTCCAAAACCTGAATGACACCAATATGTGCGTAACCACGTGCGCCACCACTGCCAAGCACCAATGCCACAATGGGTTTGCCACCCTGTTCAGAATGCTTAAAACGCTGATCAAGCTTAGATGTCGCCTCTTGCGGACTTTGTGGCTCAATCGGCGTAATCTCTAATGTTTTTGGGACAGCAGCATACTGACTCACTGACCAAAATAAGCCGCAGATCAGCATCAGTATTTTTAGCAATTGCATGTATCGCTCGTAGGTTCAAATTCTGACGGTATCTAAACATAATTTGTTTTGAGCTGTTGTTATTTTTATTTATTTAAGCGATTGTTAGTTTTATTTAAATAACCATATTAAATGATTACAATGAGGCTTATTTAATCAAAATAGATCCTTTTAAAGTATCCCAAATTTTCATGTGATTCATTCAAAAACCAAAGTATATAAAAAAGCCCTATAGATGATAGGGCTTCTTATATACACATTTTTCAGACTGACATTAAATAAACTTCAATATTTCAAACTAAACGTTTAAAACCTCAATTAAGCCATAAATTTCAAAATCATCTGAATCACAGTAGCATTGATGATGTCGACAAAGAATGCGCCACAAAGCGGAACAATCAAAAATGCTTTATGCGATGGTCCATACATATTGGTAATGGCTTGCATGTTCGCAACTGCCGTTGGTGTCGCCCCCATACCAAAACCACAATGACCCGCTGCTAGCACTGCTGCATCATAGTTTTTCCCCATAACACGGAAAGTCACAAAGGCTGCATACAATGCCATTGTTAAAGTCTGTGCGCTTAAAATCACCACCAACGGACCAGCAAGATCGGCAAGTTGCCACAATTTCAACGACAACAACGCCATTGCCAAATACAACGATAAGGCTGCATTTCCGAAAACATCAATCGCACGATCAAACATTTTCACACGCAATACACTTTCAAGAATATTACGTAAAATTACACCACCACCGAGTGCCCAAACGAATGTCGGCAACTCATACCACTGACCTTTGCTATAACCAGTCATAAAGTCTGCAAATGCAAGACAGGCTGCAAATAAACCCAATGTGGTAATGGCATTATCGGCTGTAATTAAACGAACTTTATGCGGATATTCAAAAGGTACATATTCGCCTAGCTCATTGCTTTCATGTTGATTCTGAGCATTATTATCTTGATCTGTTTTCGGATCAGATAATTGGTAACGGTTGATCAGCAATTTTGCCAATGGACCACCAATAATACCGCCAATAATCAAACCAAATGTTGCAGATGCCATACCCAGTGCCAGCGCACCTTGAATGCCATGCTCAGTTTCAAGAATTGTGCCCCAAGCACCTGCCGTACCATGACCACCAGTAAGTGTAATAGAGCCTGCAATCAGACCAATCAAAGGATCAAGTCCCATTAATGTCGCAAGACTGATACCGACAAAGTTTTGTACCACAATAAAAGATGCAACACAGACAAGGAAAATCACCAAGCCCACACCACCTTCTTTCAACTTAGCAAAGTTCGCACTTAAACCAATCGATGAAAAGAAAACCAACATAAAACTGGTTTGTAGTTCACTGCTTGTGGTCATGCTGTAACCAAAAAATTGATGCACGAGCAATGAAACAACAGCTGCAACAAGACCACCTGCAACAGGTTCGGGAATATTATATCTGCGTAGAAAATCAATATTATTGACTAAAAAACGACCAAGTAATAACACAATTACTGCTGCAATGAGCGTATAAAATGCGTTAAAAGTAAATTCCATGCTTACTACCCTATGATGGGATACTTTTTGTTCTACAGTTCATTCAAAAAGGAATATCTATTCCCATACCTATTGAGCTTATATTTCAGCTTAAGTACAAAACCGTACAACAAAAAGTAATTCGAAAAAGGATTTTTCCGCTGAATCATCAGCTGCCATATAGTGCAAAAAAGATGTGAATAGAGAGAATACAAGGAACTTTCATAGAGAAATTTATCATGTGATCTAAAATCAAATTTTCATTGAGTCGCAAAAGATCATTCGAACGATTCAATAAAAATGGAGCCTCTGCATTGAATTTAACCCTGCATTGTCACCACATCATATAAAAAACGATCAGTTTTTTATATTTGCAAATATCTTATTCAAACCAAATTAAAATAAGACTTAAAGATGGCTTTATTATGCCTTTTTTTAAGCTAAGTTGCTTATTATTTTACAATTTCCTAGATCAAGATAATTGATACTAATCCTATATCCATTTTTCTAAAAAATATTTAGCATAAAAAAACCAGAACATTAAGTTCTGGTTTTTAAAGATTAGATAATCGATTAGAAGTTATACTTCGCCATCAAACCAAAACGGTTATCTTTAAACGATTTACCCGCAAAAGTTTCACGCTTACCATTAACATATTCAACACCAAGATCAAGTGGTTTTGCAGGTGAATAAATCATGTTTAACCATGCTTGTTGTACTTTTTCATTTGATCCCTGATTCGCCTTCGCATAATCAGTACCATTATCCGCAAACATTCCGCCATACGCTAAAGTTGAACGTAATTTTGGTAGAACTTTATACGTTGCACCGACTTGAACAGCAGTAAATTCATTTTGCTCAATATGATTATCGACAACAGAATATGCTGAGTTGCTACCATATAAATAATTACTCTGTACACGACAAATTTCACAGAACCCTTATCCTATCAGGATTCTGCCTT
>CAXYZD010000203.1:0-4057 GCA_964293455.1 uncultured Acinetobacter sp.
AAGGCAGATGCCTGATAGGATAAGAGTTCTGTGAAATTTGTCGTGTACAGAGAATATTTTTATAAAAATGATTGTTATTAAATAAATTTAATTTTCCTTTTATAAAACTTAACAGATTATTTAAATTACATTTTTTATCAATAAGAATTTCATTCTAAAGGGTAGACTGACTTAAAACCTATCAAAAGGTGTTGCATATGAAAACGTCTTCTTCATTATTAAATTTAGATCACTATGTCGCTATTGTAACTGGAGGTGGCAATGGTATTGGAGCAGCAAGCTGTAAGCTATTAGCCCAACATGGTGCAATTGTCGTTGTTGCAGATTTAAAGTTGGATGCAGCTCAAAAAGTTGTAAATGAAATAAAGACTCAAGGTTTTCAAGCAATCGCTGTTGAGTGTAATGTCTTGAATGATGACGATTTGGTTCGTTTAGTTGAAACGACGGTCAAGCAATATCATAAAATTAATATTTTAGTAAATAATGCTGGTGGTGGCGGCGCAGGTCGAGAAAGTCCAGAACATCTGAGCGTTGAACAGTTTGCACGTACTTTTCAGCTTAATGTTTTTAGTGGTTGGCGTTTGTCTCAGCTATGTGCACCTTATATGAAACAAGCTGGTTTAGGTTCTATTATTAATATTTCCTCAATGAGTTCAATTAATAAAAGCCCTGCAATTAGTGCATATGCATCATCTAAAGCTGCAATTAATCATATGACGGCCAATTTAGCCTTTGATTATGGCCCTGAAATACGCATTAATGCTGTTGGACCAGGAGCTATTCGTACAGATGCTTTAGCTTCAGTGTTAACACCTGAAATTGAGAAACGAATGTTAGCACACACGCCATTACAACGTTTAGGAGAAGCCGATGACATTGCTGGAGCAGTGTTGTATTTTGCTGCACCCATTTCAAAATGGGTCAGTGGACAGGTGTTATTTGTGAATGGTGGTGGTGTACAAACACTCGATTAAAAGATGATTTAAATAGAAATGTATAAAAGTCCAAAATAGATAATGAAAAGCCCTCCAATTGGAAGGCTTTCATTTTATTTCATGTCATATTCGCGATTAAAATGAGTTACAAGGTCGTTTCATTGTATTTTTTACTATGGCGAATCGATAGCACAGCAGTAATGGCTAAAGTAATAATGATGAAACCTAACGAAATCCAAATTGGCATGTGGAATACATCAAGTAACAGCATTTTTGTACCAATGAACATGAGGATAATACCTAGACCATACGGTAAGTAATGCATTTTTGTTGCAGCACCCGATAACAAGAAGAACATTGCACGTAGACCTAAAATTGCCATTAGGTTTGCAGTTAATACAATGAACGGATCACTTGTCACGGCGAAGATTGCAGGAATAGAATCGACTGCAAAAATCACGTCAGATGCTTCAACTAAGATCAATACTAAAAATAGTGGGGTTGCCCAAAGTACACCATTTTGACGGACAAAGAATTTTTCACCTTGCATTGTCGGGGTAATACGCATGTGCTTACGTAACCACTTTAAGATTTTCATATCTTCAATATTGCTGTCTTCTTCATCCTGCCCTTTCAGGAGTTTAAAGCCCATATATAAGAGGAATGCACCGAAAATATACAGAATCCAAGAAAACTCTTGTACGAACCAAGCACCAATAAAAATAAATATAGTACGTAAGACAATCGCACCAATTACGCCATACAGTAAAATTTTACGCTGTAAGCCTTGTGGAATTGCAAATGCGGCAAAGATCATTAACCAAACAAAAACGTTGTCAATTGCGAGTGATTTCTCAAGTAAATAACCTGCGAAATACTCCATGGTTTTTGCATTTGCGATTGTTACACCAGCTGTTTGTTGCAAGTAAAGCCATAAACCGCCACCAAAGAGTGATGCAACAGTGACCCAAGCAATACTCCAATAGGCAGCTGTTTTAAGTTTGACTTCTTGAACTTCTTTTTGTTTAAAGCCCATAAAGTCGATGAGGAGCATGACTGCAACAATGGCAAAGAACGCCAAATATAGCCATGGATTACCGATGGTTTCCATAAAATTCTCCTGATCTGGCAAGTAATCAGGCATAAAAAAAGACCTTGATCAGCTGCCAGATGATTAAACATCTGTGTCAACATGATCAAGGTCTTGCCTACATTTTAGAAATTTACAAAAGGTAATTCTAAAATGCTCAGATACCGGCTTTTTTATTTAAAAAAATAAAAATGCGTAATGACGATATTCTGACATGATACAAAAAAACATCTTTGTACCATTTGAAGGAGGCTACTCCCCTTGTTCGAATAAATTTTGCTATAGAAATGTTGCCACTTCTAAATATGATGAAAGAATCGCACATTTAAAATCATTGTGCAAATTTTGTTTGTTACTTCCAGATTTAAAAATTAAGTATTCAATACTTAATTTTTCAAATGAAAGTCTCGTCTTTGTATTAATACAATTGCAAGTACAGTTCCGAGTATCGCCAAAATACCGCCAACAATTCCGATACTGTGTAAACCAGAATGTGTTGTGACGTATGCACCAAGCAATGCACCACCACCAATACCGACATTGTATAAGCCTGAGTAAATTGCCATCGCAACATCGGTGGCATCCGATGCGAGATTTAAGGTCTTGGCTTGTTGAGCAAGGCTAAAACAGATGATTGCCATTCCCCAAAATAAACTTAAAATGCTAAAGCTCATAAAGTCAGTTGCAAGTGGCATGAGTAATAACATCGACACAGCCAAAACTGCACTGCTGATTGGAATAGGAAGTTTGGGATATTTTTGCCCAAATTTGCCAAATAAATAAGACCCAATAAAGCCTGCAGCACCATAGATCAACAATAACATGGTGGTTTGTGATGAGCTGAAATGCGCTACATTTAAAGCAAAAGGTTCGATATAACTGTATGCGGTAAATTGCGCCGTGATCACAATAATAGTGAGTGCAAAAACAATCATCAAGCTTGGGCGTTTAAAGAATGTTTTTAGACTACTGAGTGAGCCTGAATTGACACTTGGTAAACGCGGTAAGGTTTTCGCTAAAATCAGGCACACCAAAGCTGCACCGACAGCAATTAATGCAAAGGTATTGCGCCATCCATAAGCTTCATCAATTATACGCCCCAATGGAATCCCTAAAACCATTGCCAACGCTGTACCTGTGGCAAGCAATCCAAGCGCCTGAAATTCTTTGCCTTTGGGTGCAACTCGGACAGCGAGTGAGGCTGTAATTGACCAAAATAAGGCATGTGAAAATGCAATACCAATACGACTCGCAAGTAAAAAATTAAAACTCGAAGCAAAATAAGACAGGATATGACTAACAATAAACACTACAAATAATGCGATCAGCAGAAAACGCCGTTCGATATTTTTGGTTAAAAGCATAATCGGTAGTGAAATAGGTGCAACAACCCATGCATACAGCGTAATCATGATGCCAACATCAGTTGCAGGCATAGCAAAACTTTTGCCAATATCGCTGAGGAGTGCAACAGGTACAAATTCTGTGGTGTTAAAAATAAAGGCGGCAAAAGCCAAGCTAATTACACTCACCCATTGCTGTGTTTCATTGGGCGTGTTTTGCTGTATTTGAGTTGACATGGTCAAAATATTTGATGGGAGTTTTTAAATTTTAAGCTGAAATGAAGTGAATGTTAAGTTGTCATGGAATAAGAAAATTTGAACTGTTAGACAAAATATAACAAAACTAAGGTGTCATTTATGGCATTTTATTCAAAATCTTCATCTAAGTGAGAATAAAAATGTTAGAAATCAAACATAAAGATAATGGTAAAAAAGGCGAGTTTTTTGTTGGTGAAGATAATCACCATCTTGCTGAAATGGCATATACATGGGCTGGTGAAAGTATGTTGATTATTGACCATACCGATGTATCTGATGAATTACGTGGGCAAAGTGTTGGACGTAAACTACTTGATCAATTGGTTGAAATGGCACGTCGTAAAAATGTCAAAGTCATTCCACTTTGCCCATTTTCAAAATCAGTTTTTGATAAAGATGAATCTATTCGTGATGTTTTGAAAGACTAAGAC
>CAXYZD010000204.1:0-4050 GCA_964293455.1 uncultured Acinetobacter sp.
ACAATTATTGTGACATTATTTCAATGAGTTATCTATTTTTGTCGTGTACAGAGAACATTTTTAATACCTTAGTGTTGTTTTCGGACATATTACACACAACATTAAACGTGATGCAATATGCATTAATTAATATTTTGAAATGTTATTTTTAAACCATTGATATTTATATTGATTTATTTAATCTTATCAATTAGGTTGGTTTTTAAATCCAACCTAATTAATAAACTTTATTTTTCCACTATTCTACAAAATTTATTATTCAATATTATTTAATAGAAAATGCTAATCCATTCAGATTATAAAGGTTTTATAAAACCATTGCGGCAATCCAACCAAAAATAAGCAAGGGAATATTAAAGTGAATAAAGGTAGGAACAACAGTATCCCAAATATGATCATGCTGACCATCAACCCCAAGACCAGCTGTAGGACCTAAAGTCGAATCTGATGCAGGCGAACCAGCATCACCCAGTGCTGCGGCTGTACCAATTAAGGCAATAGTTGCAAGTGGTGAAAAACCAAATTGAACACATAAAGGTACATAAATTACAGCAAGGACAGGAACACTAGAAAAGGATGAACCGATACCAATGGTCACAAATAAACCAATGAACAACATAAGAAATGCGGCAAGCGCTTTATTATCACCAATGGTATGAACAACGCCATTCACCAACTGATTGATATCACCTGTGTGGGTCATAACTGATGCAAAACCTGCAGCAGAAATCATAATAAAACCCACCAATGCCATCATACGCATACCTTGTACAAAGACATCATCGGCTTCCTGCCATTTGAAAATACCGGCTGCTGATAACACTGCAAATCCAACTAAACCGCCCAAAATCATCGAGTCAGAATACAACTGTGCAACGAGTGTCAAAACAATCGCAAGCAATGCCATGTAGATGGTTTTTTTCGCAATCACAGGCGCTTTTTGGGCTTCTTGAACAAGCTCTTCACCATCTGCTTTCAGTTGATCAGGATTAATCGCACGAAGTGGTTTATCAAGATCAATTGTCGTCACAGGCGATACATTGCGATCGACATAAATACGGGGTTTACGGTAGCTAATAAATACCGCAACCAGAGTACCAATCACCATACCCAGTACAGGAATTGCCATACCCATCGGTAACATATAACTTTCAACATGTAAGTTATAAGTAGCACCAATTTTATTGATATTTCCCATTAAAATTTGTTCAAGGAAAATTTTACCAAAGCCCACAGGTAAGAAAATATAAGTTGCCACCAAACCAAGCGTAAGTACACATGCTGCCGCACGACGGTCAAGTTTTAAGTGGTTCATCACCTTCAATAATGGCGGAACAAGTACAGGAATAAAGGCAATATGTACAGGAATTAAATTTTGAGAAAAAATCGCAGAAACCAGTAAAATAATGAGCAGTAAATATTTTACTTTTGTTGCTTGTTTCTGGGTTGTTTCCATGCCCAATAAGCCAATCAGCTTATGTGCAAGCAAATCTGGAAGTCCCGATTTTGCCAAAGCCAATGCAAATGCACCGAGTACTGCATACGCTAAAGCAACCTCAGCACCATCGCCAAGACCATCATTAAAAGCAGCGACTGTATCAGACAGACTTAAACCAGCAACTAAACCACCTATAATTGCTGAAATGACTAAAGTTAAAACAACAGAAACGCGTAACAGTGAGAGAATAAACATCACTGCAATCGCTATAACGACAGCATTCATGGCGTAAATTACAAAAATTTGAAAGTCGAGATTTTAACAGATTCAATACAAGTAAGCTGTAATTTAGTCAAATTGTACATTCACTGATCGAGTTTTTTCCAATTCAAAGCAACTCGATCAGTGCAAAAATATTGCATTATTTTAATTAACCAGCAGCCTTTTGAGCTGCAAATGAGGTGATATAACCTGCTATTTCCTCAGGTCGGCTCAGCACTGCCCAATGATTTGCATCCACTTCAACTTTACTAAAATCGGTTGCCCATTTTGGAATTTCATCAATCAGTTCAGGGCTGACAAAGTTATCACGTTTCAGTACCACCGCCTGTACAGGGCAAACAGCATGACGCTGACGTGGCATGGTTAATCTTGGCAGAAAATTGGCACGATACAATGAAATTCCCTGTTTACCATCATGGGTAATATTTTCATTTTTCGGCAAACCTTTTTGATGTTCTAAGCGCTCGACAATTTTTCCCCAACGCTCGGTATTGAGGAAAGTCCACACACTCGGTGCCAATACAGGCAATTGAAATGCCACGATATACCATGACTTAAACAATTGTTTAAAAAACTTATTTTTTTCATGTGCAAATTGATCACGCATCCAAAAAGCAGCATGGTCTAAACATGGTCCTGAAATAGTGGTATACGATAAAATTTTGTTTTTAAATTTGGGTTCAGTCACCGATTCCCACGACTGAATTGAGCCCCAATCATGTGCTGCCAAATGAAATGTACGATCAGGCAAAAGTTGATTCACCACACATTCCAAATCAAGCGATAAACGAGGCAAAGCATAATCACGAATACGTTTGGGTACAGATGACTCACCTGCCCCTCGAACATCGTAAGTAATAACATAGTAGTCATTCAAAAGATGCTGAATGATCGGCTCCCATACTTCTTGATTGTCAGGATAGCCATGTACTAAAACCATCGCAGGTTTATCTTTATTACCCCATGTTTTTGCACGTAATTTTTGTTTATCTTGGGTTTCTACCCAATTTAATTCTGCTTGCATACGACACCCTATTCTTTTTCATCTATGGATATGATCAATGAAGAATATCTCTATTTATCATGTTCATCATTTTATCTATTGAGTTCAGTATGTATTAAATACTGTCGATGCGTATTGACCCGATCTAGAATTAAAATCGCATGATCGACACTATATTTTTATATTTTATCGATGATGAGCTAAATATAAAAAAGCGCTTTAAGCGCTTTTTTATAAAACATTAATGATTTATTTCTTCTGTTCAATGGCTGCACCTGCACCACCACCAAGTGCACCACCAATGGCTGCACCTGCATCACCGCCCAAAATACCTTTGCCAATTGCAGCACCTACACCTGCACCAATACCACTATAGGTTGCATTGCGGTTAGAACCATTTTCAACTTTACTTCCTACAGCTGCACCACCACCTGCCCCAAGTGCACCACCCACACCACCACCTGCATGATTACCCACGCCGCCACCAACTGCGCCACCCAATGCGGCTGCACCGATACGCTTATCATCTGCCGACATATTTTGACAGCCTGCCAACAACATCACTGGAAGCATTGCAGAACATAAAACTAAAACTGATTTTTTCATGATTAAATTCCCTTAAATATTGCTCTACTCAGCATACTCTTTTTCATATTATCGATTGATTACATTGTGTTATTTTTCATACCCATTTGTATTTTTTTAAAATGCTCTTTATATATTTAAAAAAATTCTTTCTAACAATCATTGATTTGATTTAATTTTAAACATAAAAAAAGACGCCCTTAGGCGTCTTTCTTCATTTCAAACCTTAAACGATTTTCTTAGAAAGAATTTTCATTTAATGCTTGAGAAAATGCTTGGTCTACTTCAGAGAAGTCATTTACAAGCTCATGTTCAGCAGCTTCTGCTTCCTGACGACGACGCTCTAAATGGTAAGCCAAACCTGTACCCGCTGGGATCAGACGACCTACAACCACGTTCTCTTTCAAGCCACGTAATTGATCTTCTTTGCCTGTTACAGCCGCTTCAGTTAACACACGTGTTGTTTCCTGGAACGATGCAGCAGAAATAAACGAGTCAGTAGAAAGTGATGCTTTGGTAATACCCATCAACAAACGTTCAAACTTCGCAGGGAACTTGTTTTGCGCAAGAACAGCTTCGTTCTCTTGAGTTACACGAATGTACTCAACTTGTTCACCTTTGATGAAGCTTGTATCGCCGCCATCAGTGATGTCGACTTTACGTAACATCTGACGCACGATCACTTCAATGTGTTTATCGTTGATTTTTACACCTTGTAGACGGTAAACGTCCTGAACTTCGT
>CAXYZD010000205.1:0-4029 GCA_964293455.1 uncultured Acinetobacter sp.
TATTTTATCAAAATTCAACCTGCTTTTTTTCAGCATACTTTTTGAAACACCACCCCATATATCATCTAAAATAATAAAGAGTATTTATGAAAAATAGAAATAAAACCAATCAACCTTCTGTTTATGTTGCCGATGGTCGTTGTGGTCGCGCGACCTATATTGCTTGGAACTTTCTGATTACTTTCATCATGTTTGTCTGTTTTGCCATTGTGATTGCAATCTATTGGAGCAGTATTAGCGTACTGTTTACTATAAATGAAGCCACACCTGAAACAGCAGATCAAATTATGAATGCCATCGCTCCGATCAATGCTTTTGGCTCTTTAATTAATTTTGTTTTTATGTATTTTATGTTTGTTTTTTCCATCAAGCGTTTACATGATTTCAATAAATCAGGTTGGTTTTCCTTATTCAACCTCATCCCGATTGTAAATTTATTTTTTATCGCATGGCTCTCTATGAATATTGGTGATGAAGGTAGAAATAGTTTTGGTGACCCACGCCCAACAAAAGGTTGGGAATATGCCCTCGCTTGGGTTTCAATTATTTTCACCAGTCTGATTGGAATCGGTCTGATTATCGCTTTAGTTCAAATTTTTAAATTTTTATAAAAACTCATAAATTTAGCTATTTCGAATAAACGCCATGATGGCCAAATCAATCTGAAATGTGATTACAACATCACTTTTCAGATTCATCACGCATAACAAAACCGCCCTCTATTGGCTGTACACTAATTTTAATATCAGCCTTTAAATTTAAAGCCGCATAACGGTCTTTAATTTCTCCCATCAACTGTTCCATCGTTACATGGCTCAAATCAAGCTCAGACTCCGCATAGGCTTTGGCAACCAAATCAGCACGACTGTCTTGCTTACTCTCGCTGCTTCTACGCTCAGTCATACCTACAAGCTTGACCAACTCCACCAAACTTTGTGCACTTGATGGTGTGGAGTTTTGTAACCACTTACTCATCGTGCCTTTTGATGACTCTAAAACGCTCACGAGATCAGATGCTTTAATATTTTTATCTTGAATGAGTTGTTTCAAACGCTTTGCGCCTTCAACAAATAAATCATCGTCCTTATCTGACATAAAACTGTCTCCATTTTTCAATGTGTTAAAACTATCATTTTTTCAGCAAAATTTGTTATAAACATTCTAATTCTTCATCGTGATCATTGCCTGTGTCAGCACTTGAAAACCAACTTCCGGATAAATTGCAAATCTTGCACTTTCCAAAATTTAAAAATTTACCTCTCGCTCAAATTGTGGTGATTCAAAATTTAGCGCAATGCCATGCCATTGCTGATGAATTATACAACTGCCCTGTACTTGGTTTTGATACCGAATCTAAACCAACTTTTACCAAAGGTAAAGTCTCGACAGGCCCACATCTAATTCAATTTTCCTCAGCTGAAAAAGCTTATTTATTTCAAGTTTCAAATGAAATTCTTGAATTTTTAAAACCTATTTTTGAAAATAAAGCACAAATTAAAGTGGGTTTTGGATTGAAAAATGATACGCATTTATTTCGTAAGCACGGTATCTTGTTAAACAATGTTGTCGAATTATCAAAATGCTTTTCATCTTTTGGATTGAAAAATACGGTCGGTATTAAAAATGCGATTGCCCTATTATTTAGACAAAATTTTCCTAAAAGTAAAAGTGTCAGCACCTCCAATTGGGCACGTAAAACTTTAACTCAACAACAAATTGAATATGCCGCAGCAGATGCCTATGCTGCGCTTTTGGTCTATCAAGAATTACAAGCTAGAGGCTTAATGCCGCCACAACGATAGAAAATTTGGCTTCAACATTTGAAAAATAAAGCCATCTTAGTCATAAAATCCATGACTAAGACTTAGAAATTGATCAATACTTTGCTAAGATTAGCGCCAATAAATTCCTTATGAAATGAAGCAAGGAGCGAAAGCATGCTGATCATTCCTGCAATTGACCTGAAAGATGGCAAATGTGTTCGTTTAAAACAAGGTCGTATGGAAGACGATACTGTATTTTCTGATGATCCTGTAGCCACTGCACAGCATTGGGTCAATGAAGGCGCACGCCGTCTACATCTTGTTGATTTAAATGGTGCTTTCGCAGGTACGCCTATTCATAAACCTGTGGTTGAAGCGATTTGTAAAGCACAGCCTGAACTACCTATTCAAATTGGTGGTGGTATTCGTTCATTTGAAACCATCGAACACTACTTAGATGCAGGTGTGTCTTTTGTCATCATTGGTACAAAAGCAGTTCAAGACCCGACATTTGTAGAAGAAGCATGTAAGAAATTTGCAGGTCATATCATTGTTGGTATTGATGCCATTAATGGCATGGTTGCAACTGATGGTTGGGCGAATGTCACTGACGTGAAAGCCACCGATCTTGCGAAACGTTTTGCAGATGCAGGCGTATCAAGCATTGTGTATACCGATATTGCTCGTGATGGCATGATGCAAGGTGTAAACGTTGAACAAACAGTTCATCTTGCTCAATATTCAGGTTTACCTGTGATTGCTTCAGGTGGCGTAACCAATCTTGATGATGTTCGCAACCTAAAAGGTCAACCGGGTATTTTAGGTGCGATTACTGGTCGTGCCATTTATGAAAACACTTTGAATTTACGTGAAGCACAATTACTTCTAGATACGCAGTCGCTTTAAGCCACTCCGTATTTAAACCAAAAAAAGAGGTCGATATGACCTCTTTTTTCTTTGTGATCATTTTTTATTTTCATTGTTATCTAGCCTTATTATTTTACCGAAAGATTCATTTTAACTCCCATGTCTACATTTTTAAGCCCTTCGATGCAATCCAAAGCGCCTCAACTAGTTCTGATTTTTATCACCATTATTTGGGGTGGTAGTTTCCTGACAGTGCAATATGGTTTGAACTTTAGCAGCCCGATTTTATTTGTCGCTTTACGTTTTGCAGCGGCGGCCATTGCCGTGAGTATCATTTCATGGCGACATTTTAAAGGCATCAATTTAAAAGAGATTGTTGCAGGTGCGTGTATTGGTGCTGTCATTGCAATTGGCTATGGCACGCAAACCATTGGGTTACAAACTATTAGTAGTAGTGAGTCTGCATTTCTAACTGCGCTTTATGTGCCACTTGTGCCTATTTTTGTTTGGATTATTTTTAAAACCAAAACCCATCTAATGACATGGCTCGGTGCAGGTTTGGCTTTTCTTGGTTTAGTCTTTTTAACAGGCAATGGTTTTGGCTCTATTCAACTGAATGATGGGCAAATTTTGACACTACTTGGCTCAATTGCCATTGCCTTTGAGATTATCTTGATCGGTCATTTTGCAGGCTCTGTCAATGTCCGGCGTGTCACGGTTCTACAACTAATTTTTGCATCATTATTTTGTTTTTTACTTGCACCTTGCATCGGTGAAACACAATTACCCATGTTTGATTGGCGATTATTAGCGGTTCTCATTGGACTTGGCTGTGCGAGTGCAGGCATTCAACTGGCAATGAATTGGGCACAACGTGTCGTTGATCCATCACAAGCAGCGATTATTTATGCAGGTGAACCTGTGTGGGCAGCAATTTTTGGACGAATTGCAGGTGAGCGTTTACCAATGCTTGCTTTAGTTGGTGGTCTACTCGTGGTAATGGGTGTGATGATCAGTGAATGGAAGCCTAAGTTTTTGCAAAAAATGAAAAAAGAAATGAAGGCATAATATTTTCAAAATGGCTTATGATCTCACTTGAAAATTTATGGCAGATGTCTTTATGAGCACTTTATATAGCTGCAATCTTATTTTAGGATACAATGATAAAAAATTCATTTCATCAAGATTATGCCTAAAATATATTCAGTGGATTTACGTGAAAAAGTCATGCAGTTTTATGAAGAAAACAATAACAAATCATATACATGTAAAACTTTTAAAATATCAAGAACTACTTTGGATGACTGGATTCTTCTTCTGAACACTACTGGAGAATTGAAACAACCTAAAATCAATGCAGGTCGACCCACTAAAATCAAGGATATCGATGCTTTCAAAC
>CAXYZD010000206.1:0-3992 GCA_964293455.1 uncultured Acinetobacter sp.
ATTGGCTGATAAAATTATAGAAACAGTTCGTCTGTAAGAGATGAGTTGATTGAATGAAGCCCACGTAAGTGGGTTTTTTTTTAATTAAAAATATTTATTGATTTTTATAACCCAGATAGAGTTTGAAATTTAAAGCAAGCTTAAATAATAAAAGATAAATAAAAACAATTATATAAAATGTATGCCTAGCGTTAAATTGATTGTGAGTTATAAATATTTTAAATCTAAATGATAATGAGTATTGTTTGTATTATTATTGTGTTAAAGTTATGCTGTTTTGAAATTGTCTAGTACATATGAGATTTCGGGCATCATCTTTTAAATGCTTTAAGTCATAGTTTTTCCAAAAATTAGTTTTAGTACTTAGCTTTTATTTTAAATTTATTGCTATAAACCCATCATATATTCGGTTGATTGTTATGCCTCGTTCTATTCATTCTAAAGTTAAGCCATTGTATTTAGCCGTAAAAATAGCAATTATTACATCGACTTCTATTTTCTCACAAATGATTTGGGCGATTGACGAGCAGCCTGATAGTGGTCAAGCAAATGATCAGAAGCTTCCAACAATTACGATTACAGCAGCAACAAATCAGAACTCAGCAGTAACAGAAGGAACAGGAAGTTATACAACTAAAAGTACGAGTACAGTCACAAAAATGGGGCTGTCTTTACGAGAAACACCACAGGCAGTAAAAGTTTATACACGTGAGTACCTAGACGATAGAAATATTGAATCATTCCAAGATTTAATGAACATTATTACTGGTGTAACAGCAACACGAACTGATGAAAGACAAAGCTATTATGCTCGTGGTTTCCAAATAGACTATTATTTGGTTGATGGAATTCCAAGTACACTTTCTCTTGCCGAAGGCGATTTTGATTTAGGAATTTTTGATCGAGTTGAGGTTGTAAAAGGGGCTAATGGTCTAATGACTGGAGCAGGGAACCCTGCAATTGGGCTGAATTTTGTGCGTAAACATGCAAATTCGAAAGAGTTAACAGGAAATGTTTCTGCATCTGGTGGTTCATGGAATAGTTATTCATCATCAGTTGATATTTCTGCGCCATTAAATGAAGATGGTTCATTGCGTGGACGTGCATATGTGAAGCATTCGAATGAAGATTCATTCATGGATTTTTATTCAAGAGAACGTAATATTGCTTATGCAGCTATTGATTATGACTTGTCTGATAGCACAACTTTATCATTTGCTGCAAACTATCAGCAATTAGAGAGAGATGGAATTCGTTGGGGTGGGTTACCTGCATTTTATACAGATGGAACGCGTACTGACTTTAGTAATTCATTAACAGTCAGTTCTGATTGGACATATTGGAATGTAGATTCAACAGCGTTATTTGCAACAATCAAGCAAAAACTTTATAACGATATTGCTTTGAATGTTGCTTACACTTATCGCCGTGATGATACTGAAACCGCATTGCTTTATGTTGCTGGTAAAGTTGATAAAGCAACAAATAAGAGCGTTGGCGCTGTTTCAGTTTATTCATCTGATGTACGTAATGATGAAAATAATGTAGATGTCTATCTTTCAGCTCCATTTACTCTAGCGGGCGTGAGCAGGAAATTGTGGTGGGTGGTTCTTGGAATAAAAAGGAACTTCTTAAAAACGATTATGGAACAATACAAAAGCCAAATCCAGATTTAAATATTAATAATCCGAATCAATTAGATTTTTCCAATATGAACACGCAGTTGCTGACTCCTATAACAAATCCTAAGAGCTTAGCGCTAAATGAAACTATACAAAATGCAGTATATCTTTCAGGTAAGTTTCAAGTTTTGGACCCTGTGAAAATTATTATGGGTGCTCGTTTATCTAATTGGGAATTTGAAGCATCAGATAATATTGGTGATCGTGAGTTTAAGGATGAATTTACACCATATGTTGGTGTCGTATATGACTTTGCAAAAGATCACTCATTATATGCGAGTTATACAAGTATTTTTAAACCACAAAATCGTCGTGATGAGCAGGGGAGTTATTTGGATCCTATGGAAGGGAAAAATTACGAAACGGGTATTAAAAGTGAATTTTTTGATGGACATTTAAATACAGCATTATCTGTATTTAGAATAGAACAAACGAATTTTGCTGAAGCAATTCAAGGTGCATTTGTGAATGTTAATGGCATTGCAACAAGTGAACAAGCGTATAGATCGGTGGATGGTGTTACAAGTAAAGGTTTTGAGTTTGAAGTTGATGGTGAAATTAATGAAGATTGGGGTATCAATTTTGGTGTTGCAAATTTTGAAGCTAAAGATGGAAAAGGTGAAAAAGTTGTAACGACTAGTTCACGCACCACATCCAATTTATTTGTTAAATACAACATCAATGATCAGTGGAATTTGGGTACAGGATTAAATTATCGTAGCAAAACCTATAGTGGTACTGGTGTTAATCGAATTGAACAAGATGATCTGTGGCTTGCAAGCTTGATGGTCGGTTACAAAATTGATCAAAACTTTGGTATGCAGTTAAATATTGATAATCTATTTGATAAAGAATATTTTGATGGGATTGGTGCAAATAGTATGAATTATGCAGCACCTAGAAATGCAACATTGACGTTACGTTATAAATTTTAAATTATTTTATTTATTGGGTAACAATAGACCCATTGGTAAGATTATCAATGGGTCTGTTTGAATTTATTAAGAGATAGAAATAAGTCATTATCAAAAATAGCACAGTCTTAAAATGTAAACTTAGATTGATCATATTTTTGAATTGATTGGTTTATACATAAGTCCACTATTATTCATTTCTGAGCAGCTTTATGTTCAAATACATAAAATTTGAAAAGTGCTGAGTCAAACAGGAAAAGAATGATGTCAAATCAAGTAATCGCAACAAGTATGCAACAGGTGATTATTACTGAACCGGGTGGCGTGGAAAAATTAGCGTATGAAACAGTAAGCATTCCTACTGCTAAAGCGGATGAAGTCTTGGTCAAAGTGCATGCATTTGGAATTAATCGTCCGGATATCTTACAGCGACAAGGTTTATACCCAATGCCTAAAGGCGTAACACCTGTTCCGGGGCTTGAAGTTGCAGGGGAAATTGTTGCTGTCGGTGAAGCAGTCACACAGTTTAAAGTCGGTGATCAAGTCTGTGGGCTGACCAATGGTGGTGGTTATGCAGAATATTGTGTTGTGCCTGAAAGCCAAACCTTGACTATTCCACAAGGCGTAAGTTTTGTGCAAGCAGCAGCTATTCCTGAAACATTCTTTACTGTATGGGCAAATGTATTTCAAATGGGCAAAGCCCAAGCCGGGGAAACATTGTTAGTTCATGGCGGTACAAGTGGTATTGGTACGACTGCATTAATGCTTGCGAAATCATTGGGTTTAAAATCATTTGCAACGGTTGGCTCAGATGAAAAAGCTCAAGCGATTGGTCATTTAACCGATGCAATTAATTATAAGACGCAAAATTTTGAACAAGTCATTAATGACAAAACTGAAAATGGCGGTGTCGATATCATTTTAGATATGGTTGGTGCACCATATTTGGAACAGAATCTAAACTTGCTACGCCGTGATGGACGTTTGGTTTATATCGCATTTTTAGGTGGTGCAAAAGCCAAAGACGTGAAACTTGGTCAAATTATGATGAAGCGTTTAACCATTACAGGTTCGACTATGCGTGCACGTACCACAGCCGAAAAAGCTGAAATTGCGCAAGGTTTACAAACACACGTTGCACCACTATGGGCAAAAGGTGAATGCCTGCCAATGATTTATCAAACTTTTAAATTTGATCAAATTCAAGCGGCGCATGCATGTATGGATACAGGCGAACATATTGGAAAAGTTGTGGTTGAAGTGATTTAACATGATGTATTGATCTTATTTAATTTGTACCTTTGCCCAAGGGCGAAGGTATAACACGATCATTTAATCAAAAAATTTAGACAGTAAAATTCGTGCAGGCCAGCTGAACAAACGCCACCATGTAATG
>CAXYZD010000207.1:0-3962 GCA_964293455.1 uncultured Acinetobacter sp.
CGATGAGTTATTTAGAATTCACTGTGCTAATTTATTTGATAATTAGCTATATTGCAGATCGTGAGCTTGAAGTTTTAAACAATCAATTCGATTTAAGTACTCGAAAGAGTTTGAATTTTAAAGGCATTAGTCAGGGTAATACTGCATTTGTTGTAGTAAATTTTGAGCATCATCAGCAAGTATTTTCAACTTTAGGCGAAATGAAGAAAAGTGCTGAAAAAGTCGCTCAAGATTTAGCAAAGGACGTGAAAACGTATTTGAAAACCGATACTGTCGCAGACGAATACCTCACTGATCAACTACTTTTGCCTTTGGCATTGGGTCAAGGTGGTGAGTTTACAGCACAAGTTTTGAGTAAACACACAAAAACCCAAGCAGAAATGATTCAAAAGTTTTTGGATTGTGAAATTTCATTTAAAGAAGTAGATAATATTTTTCAGGTGAATGTCCGTGTGTCTCATTTGACTTAAGCATTACACCTCAACCCATAAAAAATTGTATATTTTTTCAATATTTTAAAAATAAAAGTTAAATTAATCACAAAATAATATTGCGTATTTTTTAAACTAAAAATATGATATTTCCTGAGGGAAAATTACTCATCATAATCAATAAATTATTTTAACAACTATGACATTAAAGGTTTTATATGAAATTAAAAGCGCTTTCTTTTACTATTTTATCAGCACTGACCTTAACTGCGTGTGGCGGTGACTCTTCTTCAAATGATTCATATTCAGGTAATGGCAATAGCAATGGATCAACGACTGAAAAAGAATGGTATTCACACGAGACAGGATCATCAACGACAAATAAATATTTAACAGATAAAGTTAAATTTACTGTTGATGGTAATAATCTCTATACCGATCTGATTCATACAGTCGATGGTTCAACAGATATTGATGAATACGGTTTATTAAATGTATACCTTGCAGAAGATGGTTTATATTTCCCATCTGAAACGAAAACAGCACTTGGCTATAAATTAGGAACATTATCAGGTTTTTCTACAACCCAGTGGACATTTAATCCAACCAATTTAGACAATCGTACAGGTTTAAAGCTCACTGAAAACTTTAAAACTGTTGATTTATCGAGTAAAGAGATTGGTGAGTATCTTGATCCATTCTCTTACTATGCAGGCTCGAATAAAAATATTTCGGTCATCAATAACACCTACCCACTCTATTTTGTCGCAAAGGTTAAAGGTAAAACATTTCCATCAGGTTCAACATGCTTAATTTCAACTTCATCAGAAAGTAATATGAATCATGCTGAAATTTACTCCTCGATCAAGGCGACACCTGATCAATATTTTTTTGAAGATGATCGCTATATCACAACAAGCCTAAACAATTATCCAATCTATATTTCTTCATATATTCCAACATATTATGGTATTGATGCACTGGTAAAAATTGGATCTGATTACTACACATCAGAATATTTAAAGAAAGGCGTCAACTTTACGCTTGATGCTCAAAGCAAAGAGTATGAGCAAGATTATAAAGATGCTGTTGCTAAATATGGTGCAAATAGCGAAGAAGCAATGATTGAAAAATATTTCCTCGATGCTCTGCCAAAGCAATGTACTTTATTTAACAAAAAAGCCAGCGATGCGATTGATGCTGTATCTTAAGCAAAATAATTATCTATAAATCAAAAAGGTCGGAGAATAATCCGACCTTTTTTATATTCAATTTATATTTAATGATCAAAATTGATATTTCAATCCTAAACGATTTTGCACAAAAACATCATCGCTACGTGGTGAGGTTGCAAAACCAAAGAAGTTGGCAACACTCCAGCCTTTTAAGCCACCTGTAAAATTATAAATTCCATAAATCACATATTCAGATTGATTCAAATTTTTCACGTCATCTGACTCAGCTAAATTCATAAATGAATAGTTTGCACCAACCCACGTTTGTTCATTTAGAGCCCCTTCAAGTGCGAGCATAAAGGCATTCCCTGCACCTAAATCTTGGGTACTGGTAAAAAATGGCTGTGCAAAATAAGGTCCCGAAGCAGTATAAATCATATAGGGAACAAATAAAGCACCATTTAAGTAACTGTCTTCATTGGGTTTAATATAGTTATAACCTGCTTTTAATGTCATTTGATCCCAAACATTCAGTGCCAATGACACACCGATGCCTTGATGATCAACTTTTCCTGCTTTGGCAGCACCTTGATCTTGTGCATACATCATTTGTACGCCACATCAGGCTGATACTTTTCTTTTATCCATTGTAAATGTGCTTCAACATATCCCACATTTGCATAATCTGCATATGATTGGAACCATGCCTGTGTTTTTAATGTTTGATCATTCAAATCAAAACTTTTTGCAACACCAAGCGACCACATGCCATCCGTTTCAATTTCAGAGCTGTAACGTGATGTTCGATCAAATTGATCATCGGCATAACTTTTAAAACGATCAATATACGTTGCACGAATATAATTGTCTTTTTGACCATATTGCACATCTGCCGCACGGTACAATGGTGGCATTACACGCCAATCATATGAACCCACAAAATGTAAATCTAAAGCCTGTTGCCCAAGTTTTAAATTCCAATCGTGATTTTTCCAACCGAGCCATGCCTCAGCTAAACCATCTTTATCATTTTGCAATTCAGGCACTTCATCTTGATCAGCATTTTTATCATCAATGCGCCATTGCCCTGCATAACTTATGCCTGCCTGTATCCCTGCAATGGGTGCAGTTTCATATTTCAAAAAACCGCCTGTTGTGGCTGTATCTTGGTTCAAATCACGGACAAAAAAAGCATCATGGGTTGAATAATATAAAGTATTCAATCGACCACTCACCTGACCACAAAGCAATGCATTGGTCACGCTCTGTTCTTGGCAGTTGATTGATTGACCAAGTAAATCATTGACCACTAAGGCGGCATTTGAAGTCGTCGCAAAACTTAAGCACAGCAGTAAAGCACCATAATTGGCTTTTTTCATGAGAAATCACATTGATCAGGCAAGTTTTTGTATTTATGTATTGCCTGATCAATTTATTGGCTTCTCAGCCACTTTTCAATTGTTATCTTTTCATTACAATAAATTAAACCAAAAAATGTGATATTAATCACAGATCAACAATCTCTACCTGTAAAGTATTCACAGTAAATTTCACATCCAAATTTGCAAATTTCATTCCGTAAATCCGTTGTTCATCATTTTGATAGGCAGGTCGTGGATCAAGCGATAAAACCTGTTGCAATTCATCAATTTCTTGTAATGTTAATTGAGCCGATTGCAGTAAATTTTCTTGCTTTTGTTGCGCCTGCTGACTCCAAATGACCATTTTTCGAATAGGTTCATACTGAGCATAACCACTTCTTGCCTCTGGAACACTATCTGAATATTGAATATAGGGTTTTATATCAACAATTGGAGTTTGATCGAGCAAGTCACTTCCCATCACATAAACACGAACTGACGACCCCACTTTCTCAACTTTTTTTAACTGCACCACCGACAAACCAAGGGGTGATGGTCTGTACATACTGCGGGTTGCAAATACACCTATTTTTTGATTTCCCCCTAAACGAGGTGGACGTACTTGAGGGCGGAAACCTTTATTAAGTTGTTGATTTTTATTGTCATGAAACTGCCAAACCAGCCATAAATGACTAAATTCTTCTATACCATCAAAAGCCAACAGATCATTATATGGCTCAGACATTTCAATATAGGATTCCACCTGAACCAAATTTGGCTGCCTTGGAATACCAAATTTTTCCTGATAAGGAGAATGCATATAACCAATAATTGGCAAACTAATTTCAGTCATAATCACTTTTTCTGATAAGTTCATTAAAATATATTCAGTTTATCGAGAATGATTTTAGATTAGAATAGCAAGTTGTATTAACTTGAAAATTTATTGAGACCTTTAATGGCTGCTTTCAACGTCGAAAAGATTACTCACGTCC
>CAXYZD010000208.1:0-3891 GCA_964293455.1 uncultured Acinetobacter sp.
TTTGAAGAAAGTTATGGATTGGGTGAATATAAATGATTTATTTATTATCACTTTAATGCTATTAAATGAAAAGCCTACAGTGATGATGAAGTCATATTTTGCAGTATTATTAAATATAAGTAAAAAAAACCCCGAATGAATCGAGGTTATTACTTTGGGAAATAAAATACTTAATGCACTATTGAAATTTTTTCTAAGAAAAACTTTGTACGCTCATGACGTTCTTCAGGCTTATTAAAAAAGTCATCTGTTGCACAATCTTCTAAAATTTTTCCTTGATCCATAAAAATAACACGGGTTGAAACTTTTCGAGCAAAGCCCATTTCATGGGTTACACACATCATCGTCATGCCTTCTTTTGCAAGTTGGGTCATGACTTCGAGGACTTCTCCAACCATTTCAGGGTCAAGTGCAGAGGTCGGCTCATCAAATAACATACACACAGGATCCATGCATAAACCACGTGCAATAGCGACACGTTGTTGTTGTCCACCTGAAAGTTGTCCTGGAAACTTATCTTTATGGGCAATTAACCCGACACGGTCAAGGTATTCAAGCGCTTTCCTTTTAGCTTCTTCTTTAGAACGATTGAGAACTTTTACCTGTGCAATCATTAAGTTGTCGATCACGGTCATATGTGGAAAGAGTTCAAAATGTTGAAATACCATGCCTACACGTGAGCGAAACTGCGCTAAATTAGTCTGAGGATCTTTAAGCGTTGTCCCATCGACAACAATATTGCCTTGCTGGAATGGTTCTAGTGCATTGACTGTTTTAATTAGTGTTGATTTTCCCGAGCCTGATGGTCCACAAACAACAACAACCTCTCCTTTTTCAATCGATGTAGTGCAGTCAGTTAAAACCTGAAAATCTCCATACCATTTTGAGATTTGTTGTATTTCTATCATTGGCATATTGATTCTCCTATTAGCGAATAATTGCGATTTTTTGATGTAAATGCTTCACGAGACGTGACAGCGCAAAGGAAATACAGAAATAAACAATCGCAACAATCAGATAGAATGTCGCTTTAGTTTCTGAACCATAAGTATTGGCAAGCGTATTGGCATTACCTAAAAAGTCAGGTGCGCTGATCACATAGACCAATGAAACATCTTGGAATAAAACAATAGATTGGGTCAAAATAACGGGTAACATGTTGCGAAATGCTTGTGGTAAAACTACATTTGACATAGTTTGACCATAGGTAAAACCAAGTGCATAACCTGCGTTGACCTGACCCTTAGAAACAGATTGAATGCCTGAACGGACAATTTCTGAGAAAAAAGCCGCTTCAAAAATGGCAAAAGTCACGACACTTGAAAACAATGGTCCATAATAAATATCTGATTGAAAATCGAAAAACTTGGGTAGTAGAAAATAAAAAATAAAAATGACTTGAATTAAGGGTACACCACGAAAAAAATCGACATAAAATTTAGCAAAGTTACTTGCGATTTTATTATTCGATAAACGCATCATTGCTAGTGGTGTGCCAATTAAGATCCCACCAATAATGGAAAGTATGGTCACAGTTGCTGTAAATTTGAAACCTGCGATCAGCGTATCGATCACATCCTGATTTTGTAAAATACTAAAATCCATGATTATTTACCTCCCGAACCAAGTCCAGGTACGGACATTCGTTTTTCAATCCATGCCATAAAGTATTTAATACAGTAGGTAATGACTAAATAAACGGGGGTTGAGAGAATCAGAATGACAATATCCTGAGAGGTTTCTTCTCGCATGGTTTTGGTATAAGCAAAGAAGTTTAAGATACTGAGGGCATAGAGAATGGCTGAGTTCTTGAAAACGTTCATTGCTTCAGAAGTCAGCGTTGGCCAAACAATACGATAGGCAACAGGTAAAATCACATAGCGATAACTTTGACTTTGGCTAAAACCCATTGCATAGGCTGCATTTTTTTGTCCATTCGAGACGGTATTGATCCCCGCACGAACTTGCTCTGCAACACGTGCTGCGGTGTAGAGTCCAAGTGCAAACACTCCGATTACGGCAGGCTTGTCATTTAAAATATTTTGCCACCAACCACCATTGACCATTTCCCCACTACCCGTACTGAGGCTAAGAGGGAGGAGTTCAGGAAAAACAAATGCCCAGAAAAATAATTGAACAATCAATGGAATATTCCGAAATAACTCGACATAACACGTGCCAATAAAAGCTAAGCCTTTATTGGGTAATGTGCGAAGAATACCAATGAGTGAGCCAAGTGTGAATGCAATGATAAAGGCGATCAGTGCTGTCCAAATCATGGTCCAAACACCCGAACCTAAGAGTTGTAGCCAAGTCGGGGCTTCAGCAACAGGGGAGTAACTTTCACCACCGATGACTTTGCAGATGGATTCAGCCCAAGCGGCTTTATCCATCGCATATTCGTTGGAGGGAAGACAATATGCCGTCCAATTGAGTGAGCCAACAGACATGTGTGCTCCTTATAATTTTATTTTTAAAATGATGAGAGGTCAAAACACGCTAATGTTTTGACCTACCGATGATTATTCTCATATGGTGCAAAAAATACAAAATGCGATTTATTTGCTCATTTGATTAATCAGTTAATTCCTGCATCCGTTGGTTTTGCCATAAGTGCTTTGTATGATGGGCTCATTGGCATATTCATGTTGATATTTTTTGGTGCAATTGGAGATAGGAACCATTTTTTATACAGCGCTGCCATTTGTCCATTTTTCCACATGCCTGTAACAACATGGTCAGCAATGGCTTTATATGCAGGATCATCTTTTGGAATCATAATGCCGTATGGCTCAGAAGAGAGTACAGGGCCGACAATTTTAAAATCTTTCGGGTTTGAAGATTTAGCAATCAGTCCAGCAAGAATATTGTCATCCATAACAAAGGCAGCAGCACGACCTGAGGCAACCATTGCAAATGAGTCTGAATGGTCTTTACCATAGACATTGTTAACATTCACTTTCTGACCTTTTTCACCCATTTTGATGTATTTATCAGATGTTGTCCCTTGTGTCGTCACAACAGCTTTGCCATTGAGGTCAGCAATGGTTTTAATTGGGGAGTTTGCTTTTACAGCCATGCGCACTTCAGTTGCATAGTAGTTGGTTGAGAAACCAACTTGTTGCTGACGTGAAATAGAGTTTGTGGTTGTACCACATTCCATATCGATATTGCCCGCTAACATTTCAGGAATACGGGTCGATGATGTTACAGGTTTGTATTCGACTTTTAGGTTTGAAAGTTTTAAAGATTTTTTAAGCTCATTTGCAAAGTTATTACAAATATCAACAGCATAACCCATTGGTTTGCCACCAACCACATAGGAGATTGGGTCGGAAGATTCACGATATCCTATAATAACTTTGCCTGATTGTTTGATTTTTGCAATGGTATCCGCTGCTTGCACTTGTGAAAATGCTCCACTCGCAATAAGGACGCCTAATGCTGTGGTTAAAATTTTTGTCGAATACTGCTTCATTCTGATTTCTCCATCATTATTTAGTTTTGGCAAATGGTGATTTGCTTATATTTTAAATTAAGCATGATTTATGCCAATGTACCTATTGTAGAAATATGATCCGTCATCTATTTCTTATAGCCTCTATTTTTATACTCGAACTTTGAATAAGTAAAGGTTAAAAAGGAATATATTTCATTTTTAATTGTGTGATTCAAGTCTCAAAAAATTAATGGAGCATTTTTATTCTATAAATTAAAAATAACAAGAGTTTTAATATTTATTTGAGAATATATGTTTTTAAATATCATTTATTGATGTGATGGTAATTTGAATTTTTAAATGATTTCATTGCGTATTTTTAGAAAAATTTAATTAATATATCTCTGTACACGACAAAAATAGATAACTCATTGAAATAATGTCATAATAAT
>CAXYZD010000209.1:0-3847 GCA_964293455.1 uncultured Acinetobacter sp.
AAAAAACTGCTTTAAATTATCATCAATTTAAAGCAGTTTTTTATTTCAAATCAAAACAGTGAAATAACGAAAATAAAAAAAACCTCCGTAGAGGTTTTTTTATACATCACATTTACTTATCAAAGATACAACAACTCAAATTAGTCGCCTGTATAACCTTTTAATTTTAAACGGTATGCATGCAACAATGGCTCTGTATAACCTGATGGCTGCTCTGCACCTTTAAATACAAGGTCGTATGCTGCATCATAAGCACAACAGTTAAATGCTGGGCCCATTGGTGTGTATAAAGGATCATCCGCATTTTGACCATCAACGATGGTTGCCATGCGCTGCATCACTTCTTCAACTTGTTCTTTCGTCACAATACCGTGACGTAACCAGTTCGCAACGTGCTGTGAAGAAATACGTAATGTTGCACGGTCTTCCATCAAACCTACGTTGTTGATATCTGGAACTTTCGAACAACCCACACCCAAATCTACCCAACGAACCACATAACCCAAGATCCCTTGAAGGTTGTTTTCAAGCTCTTTGGTTTTCTCTTCTTCAGTCCAATTTGTATCTGTTGCCAATGGCGGAGTTAACAAATCATCTAAAGGTAATGCTTCAGTTTTCAACAATTCTTGCTGACGGTTAGAAACATTACATTGGTGGTAATGAATTGCATGAATAACAGCACCCGATGGTGATGGAACCCATGCACAGCTTGCGCCTGCTTCAGGATGTTCAATCTTAGTATTATACATATCAAGCAACAAGTCTGGTTTTGGCCACATGCCTTTACCAATTTGTGCTTTACCACGTAAACCTGCTTTAAGACCGATCATTACGTTACGGTTCTCATACGCTGGGAACCAAGTTTGCGCTTTTACTTCGCCTTTACGAACAAATGGTCCTGCTTCCATAAAGGTGTGAATTTCATCACCTGTACGATCCATAAAGCCCGTATTGATGAAGATTGTGCGGTCTTTTGCTTGTGCAATACAGTTTTTCAAGTTTACAGATGTACGACGTTCTTCATCCATAATACCAATTTTAAGTGTTTTTGCAGGTAAACCAAGTGCTTGCTCAGAACGCTCAAACAACTCAACAGCAAAAGCAACTTCTTCAGGACCATGCATTTTCGGTTTAACGATATACATTGAACCCTTACGAGAGTTATGGTTTTCGTTTTGACCTTTGATGTCAGCGAAAGATAATAACGGTGTAATGAGCGCATCCATGATACCTTCGAAGATTTCTTTACCATCTACAAGGATCGCTGGATTGGTCATCAAATGACCCACATTACGAAGAAGCATCAATGAACGACCGTGAAGTTTGGTTTCACCGCCAATCAAGTTTTTGTGCGTACGGTCTTTGTTTAATGTACGTGTAACCGTTTTACCGTTTTTCACGATAGATTCAGTTAAATCACCTTTCATTAAGCCTAACCAGTTACGGTAGCCTTCAACTTTCTCTTCTGCATCTACTGCTGCGATCGAATCTTCTAAATCCTGAATCGTGGTTACAGCCGCTTCAAGAACCAAGTCTTTCACACCAGCAGCATCAGTTGAACCAATCGGGCTAGTCGCATCAACTTCAATAATAACGTGCAAGCCATTATTTAAAAGAACGATTTCAACAGGTGCAGCTTCATCACCATTAAAGCCAACAAATTGAGCTTCATGCGCCAATGTTGTCGTAGTCCCATCTTTTAGGCTAACAACTAATTTTTTGCTTTCAATCGCATATTTTGTTGCATCAGCGTGTGAACCTTGCGCCAATGGGAATGTTTCATTTAAAAAATTCTTTGCAAACGCAATAACTTTTTCGCCACGTACAGGGTTATAACCTTTACCTTTTTCTGCGCCACCATCTTCTGGGATCACGTCAAAACCGTAAAGTGCATCATAGAGTGAGCCCCAACGTGCATTTGCAGCATTCAAGCAATAACGTGCATTACGCACAGGCACTACAAGTTGCGCACCAGCAAGCAATGCGATTTCTTCATCGACATTTTCTGTGCTGATTTGGAAATCTTCTACTTCTGGTAATAAGTAGCCAATTTCGATAAGGAATGCTTTATAAGCACTTAATTCGAATTTATTATTACGGTGCCATTCATCAATTTTAGCCTGAAGATCATCACGCTTCGCAAGCAATGTCTTGTTTTTTGGGCTAAGATCGACAACAACCTGTTCAAAGTTTGTCCAATAGGTGTCACTGTTTAAACCTGAACCCGGTAAAGCTTCATTTTCTATGAAATCGTAGAGTTCTTTAGCAATCGCTAACTTACCTTTTTGAATACGTACAGTCATTGTCTTTCCTGATATTGCTATTTTTTATAACAAGAGTTTCTAGTATACCGATTTATATTTAGCTGAACAGTACTATAACTTTCCTAAATAGTGACCATTTTAAATAAAATAAATACATATATGTATTTAAAAAATAATACTCAAAAAAGTAACATTATCATTAAGCTAAATATATTTTTACAGTGTATAAAGTTTTTGAAATGTCCATATTAGACTTAAGTGCTGAAATGAATATTTTTCACGCTTTTTTCATTTCATTTTCCACTTAACGCTCAAAGATTAAGCCATGAATATAACAAAAAGTCGACCAATCTATTGAATTATTCTATTTAATTTTACAATCAAAAAAGCACTCCGAAGAGTGCTATATTTTTACATCTAAATTTTATGATTCAACCTGAAGTTCACTGCTGTCTTTAATCAGACGATGTGCTTCTTGTAAGTATTCATCTGACTGCATTTCCAAAAGTCGAGAACGCGTTCGCTCAATCTCAAAAGCAAGTCGCTCTCCCTCATAAATATGAATAATAGAATCTTCCGAAGTCAGTAATAACTTAACGCCTCGGTCATAAAATTCATCAACCATATAAATAAAACGGCGTGTACCTTCTGACAATAAGTCAGTCAAATGCGGAACATTACTCACCAAAATCGTATTATAAATATTGGCAATTTCAATAAAATCGGATGGACTACGTGGCTTCATACACAGCTCACGGAAATCACACCACAAAATATCTTCAGTGTGTCCCAACGTTTCAACCACACGATTATTAATCATAATCGGTTCTTCAGACACTTTTTGTGATGCAGTTAATGCTGAAAAGCGTTGTGCCATCCATACTTTATGCTCATCGCTGAGCGGGGTTTTAAACAGTTGTGCTTGCTTTAAAACACGTAAACGGTAATCTACACCCGCATCGACATTTAAAACTGCACAATTCTTCTTGACCAATTCAATGGTTGGAATAAAGCGATCACGATGAATTCCATCTCGATATAAGCCATCTGGCGCAATATTGGATGTTGCAATGAGTGTGATACCACGATCAAATAATTTTTGAAATAAATCACTCAAAATCATGGCATCAGTAACATTAGAAACAAAAAATTCATCAAAACAAATAACCACA
This sequence comes from uncultured Acinetobacter sp., assembly GCA_964293455.1. Taxonomy (GTDB): domain Bacteria; phylum Pseudomonadota; class Gammaproteobacteria; order Pseudomonadales; family Moraxellaceae; genus Acinetobacter. The sequence goes on from CAXYZD010000209.1 coordinate 3,437, forward strand.
GCTTCTTTGTAAATCTGATCTGCCACTAAATCGAGTGGATTACGCTGACCTGAAAGTTTATTCAACTCACGATGCACATACTGCATAAAATGATGGAAATGCATGCGTGTTTTACGGCGAAACGGAACAGAATCATAAAATTGATCCATCAACCATGTTTTACCACGACCAACCCCACCCCACATATACACACCACGTGGCGCAGTCTGACGGCGAAAACGGCGAAAAGCTTTTTTAGAGGCTTTATAACGATTAAGGAGTTCCTGCCAAACTCGCTCCAACTCATGCACTGCCTGCGCCTGTGCATCATCAGGCATAAACTGTCCCGAAGACAATGCCTGAGCATAACGCTCACTAGGTGATAACGGAGTAAATGAGGTGCTGTGTGTCGTGTTCTGATCTAACATATGG
>CAXYZD010000210.1:0-3831 GCA_964293455.1 uncultured Acinetobacter sp.
AAAATTTTATTATTTAATATTTAACTATACAATAATTTAAATATACTGAATGTTCAAATATGCGCTATAAAATCATTGATGTGTATCAACAAAATCATTTACCACAATATATTGCTCAATGCCTAAAACAGCATTCTCCACGTTTCATCATTATTTCCAGCAGTCGTATATTGTGTAAAGAAATTGATATTATTGATGTTGATCTTCAACTTATGCATGCATCATGGGCAACAGGTGAAAATATTGCTTTAAATATCATACACAGTGCAGATAGTCTCGATAAATTTTATGAGTCTGATTATTCAGCTTAAATCATCTTTTTCTTATTTAGTACACCATTCACACTCATTTTATTAAATTTTTAACTTCATAGGTTCACACTTTTATTTTGACTTTATAGTTCCTTTTTGGAACTATAAAAATATAACCAACAAAGATAAAGGATCTAAAAATGAAACACCCAAAAGAAATGACAGGCATTGAGTTTTTACAAGCCATGGCTGCGGGTCATATTCCACGTGCAAGCATCAGTGAAACCATTCCAATGGAAATGAAAGAGTTTTCAGCAGGCACAGCCATTTTCACGGTTAAAGCGGGTAAACAACATCTTAACCCTTTGGGTGGTGTACATGGTGGTTTTGCGGCAACGGTACTTGATTCTGTAACGGGTTGTGCGATTCACACCCTACTTGATGCAGGTGTAGGTTACGGTACAATCGATCTGAATATTAAAATGTGCCGCCCTATTCCCAAAGATAAAGAGCTGACTGCGATTGGTACAACCATTAACATGAGTAAAAACTTAGGCATTTCTGAAGGGAAAATAGTCGATGAAGATGGTAAACTTTATGCTCATGCAACGGCAACATGCATGATTATTTATCCAAATAAATAATTTTAAATATACGCACTAATCACGTCAAAAGTGCAATCATTCGATTGCACTTAACATTAAATACAGAACTATTTTAAATTAAGTATTTTGAATACATTACACAGCTGACTTTAAAGCATTCAATAATTGCTTACGATCTAACTCGTGTGCTGCTGCACCTTTGTAATTCGCATAATAACGAAATGGACTATTCAATATTGTCCGTATAGATTTATTTTCAGACTGTGACCACACATGAGAACGATTACTCCCCGACAATGCACTTCCCGACAATTGATACAGATATAAATCATTTTCACGTTGGAACGGTGTTTTACGACCATCATCTTTATGATCACCTAAACGTAAGCATGAATCATTGATCAGCCATTTTTCACTGAACCACAAATGCAATAAATCACCTAAAAATAAATCAATATGCCCCAAAGGCCACACATTAATATAAGCATTTTCAACAGGTGTAAAATATTGCGCAGGATTTGCTAAAATTGAAAGATAATTGGTTTTGTAAAAATCGATGTTTTGGAAAATATCAGAAATGTTAAGCGTATTCATTCGCTGTCTCCTGTTTAGCCATTTTAGTGCTGGCAAGTTGGTTGAAATCCACACTGTTTAAGTTTTCACTTAAACATTAAGTTATGCATTCAATCTAGCAAGCTAAAACTCAGGATGCAAGGTGGAAATTCATTTTTTTACATTTTTAGAGTTTTTCGCTTAAATAAAAAGCATACGATAAAAAAGTGACGTTGTTATGACAATTTTAGCTTGACCCAATTTAAAATCCCCTTATAATCGCACTCAGATTCTCCAATAGCTCAGTCGGTAGAGCGACGGACTGTTAATCCGCAGGTCCCTGGTTCGAGCCCAGGTTGGAGAGCCAAATACTAAAAAGCCCACTCATTTGAAGTGGGCTTTTTTCTGCCTAATATTTCCCAACTTTATTTGAATAAGAAATCAAATCATTACGTAAAAGTATGAATTTCCAATAATAAAAAACCTCCCGCAGGAGGTTTGATTAAACCGATGCAGGCACACCACTATGAAAGCGAAATAGCGTATCTGGTTCTAAAATCAGATTTTTTTCCACTTCTCTAATATACTCAATGCGTTGCTGAATATTCTCTTCAGGATCTTTCAACTTCGCTGATTTCGCCACATCCAATGCAAGCGTTAAATAGTCTTCGTAATGGCGTGATTCAGACTTGAGTAAATAACGGTAGTACTTACCTAATTCATCATCGACAAGCGGTGCAAGCGCATAAAAACGCTCACATGAACGTGCTTCGACAAAAGCACCAATCACCATCACATCAATCAGTGCTTCTGGCTCATAAGTGCGTATTTCCTTGCGTAAACCACCTGCATAACGCCCTGCACTCAAGCCTTCCCATTTCTGACCACGTTTGCTCATAAACTCAAGTACTTGTTCATAATGCAACATTTCTTCACGAACAAGCTGGGCAAGCTTAGTTTGCAAATCTGAAAAGAAGCTGTAGCGAAACATCAAGTTCATTGCGGTACTTGCAGCTTTTTTTTCACAATTGGCATGATCTTGCATGAGTAATGGAAGATTGTTTAATGCCTCATCTAACCATGCTTTTGGCGTTTCACAACCCAAAAAAGCAATCACAGGTTGTATCAGTTCATCATAATTTAAATTTGACATGCTTGATCTTTCTATCCGTTTTACATTTGCGTCAAAAGCACGAATTAACGTGCTACTTGAATCGCTTTCTTCATATCTTGTACAGCTTGTTCAAGTCCAACAAACACACTTTCAGCAATAATGGAATGACCAATATTTAACTCGTGAATCTGTGGAATTGCAGCAATAGGCGCAACATTTTGCAAGTTTAAACCATGACCTGCATTCACCACCAAGCCTTTCGATGCTGCATATTCAGCACCTTGAACAATACGCTGTAATTCAGCTTGCTGTGCTTCTTCAGACTCAGCATCAGCATAGGCACCTGTGTGCAACTCAATTGTAGGCGCACCACATGCGACCGCTGCATTAATTTGTGCAAAATCAGCATCAATAAACAATGAAACATCACAACCGATTGCTGAAAGTGCCTGTGTTGCAGCTTTCACATCATCAAAATGCCCAACCACATCTAAACCACCTTCCGTAGTGATTTCTTGACGTTTTTCAGGCACAAAGCAAACATGCTGTGGCTGAATTTCTTTGGCAAAGGCAACCATTTCATCGGTCACAGCCAATTCAAGATTCATATGCGTTTTCAGTAAAGGTCGCATACGACGAACATCATCATCTTGGATATGACGACGATCTTCACGCAAGTGTAGTGTAATGCCCTCTGCCCCTGCTTGCTCACACACCAGTGCCGCTTTTACAGGATCAGGATAAGTTGTACCACGTGCCTGTCTAAGCGTCGCAACATGATCAATGTTCACACCAAGCAATGCAGCCATAACATTTCCCTAATAAGTTTGATCGATAAGACGTTATCGATTTACAATTTTTGATTGTGCATTTTGAATCCACAATTGACGGCTTTTCAATGGACGATCGCCCAATAAAGCACTGATCATCTGCCGATAAAGCTTCGTCAGTAATTGTAACTGTTCTAAGTTAAATTCCATACCTTTTTCATAATGCTGCATACATAGAATTTGCGCCCCTGTTAGCACGGTAGGCGTGACATGTGAAACAGGAATAAAGCCATCGGAGAGTTGAAACTGATAATGTTGATGATTTAAGATTTGATTTTGCAGTGAATCTTGACTGTAATCGAGCGGATAGCCCAACTCTTCAATTAATGCGTGCTCAAACTGACGCAAAATCTGCCTGAGAAAAGCATTTTGATCCGCCTGTGTTGCCATATTTTGTAGTTGATTTAAAGTTTGATGATATTGCGCAAAAGTTTCTACCATTGCCTCTTCTAAAGGACAAAGTCGCAAAATAATTTCAT
>CAXYZD010000211.1:0-3746 GCA_964293455.1 uncultured Acinetobacter sp.
TAACGTAAAACGGCACTGAAAGAAATGAGCACGTCTTTTGAGCTGTTTTGACGATTTAAAGTAATTAATCTATATAAGAAAGATTAATCATTAAAAAATAAAATTTATAGTGTTGCCAATGCAGAGTAACTCAATGGAACAGAGAAACTAATTAAGACCAATGATGCTGTACGTTGCATATTACATTGATTCAACCAACTGATTTTATTGGATGCCAAAACAGAACCAATCATAATCCAGAAAAAAGCAATGGGTAAAATTAGCAATAAAAATATCAGCATGTGTGCACTATATGCCGTTGCACTTTGCCAAACGAACACTGGGAAAATGGCTGTTGCAAACAATAATGCTTTTGGATTTAACAATGTTGCTAAAAATAATTCCCGAGGACGAATACTCGGTTGAGTAAAATCTTCTTGCACAGTTGCAGTACGCCACAGTTTTACTGCTAAATAAAAAATATAAGCCGCACTAAAGAGTTTCAAAATGACGGGAATCATTGGAAATTTTTTTGAGACTGTACCAATAATCAATCCCCAAATTGAAATTGCTATCAGGTAGCCCAATGCCTCAGCAGGAATTAAGCGTAAAGAATTACGAATACCTGACTGAATACCGGAAGATGCTAAAAGTGTATTGGTTGGACCAGGAGTCAATAAAATAGTGATGACTAAGCCAACAAAAAACCATGAAATCATGAAATGACCTCATTATTCAATTGAGCGCAGAGTAAATTAGTTTGTGTCACTTAGCAAAAACTTAATTGTAAGATGAGATATTTCTTCGACTGATTTAAATTATTTATTATTTAAAAACATACAATTAACGATTAATTACAACATATTGACCTAAAGGTCACCACACTATATAAAATGTGACAAAAATCACATTAATTATTCTAAATCAACTAATTAGAGTGTAATTTATACAAATCTTAAATACGTCTATTTCCATATTTAAGATTCTATTCAGTTTTATAGCTTAATGTTCACGTATAGCTCTTGCAATTTATCTAAAACTATAGCAAATCACTGTCGTTTTTTAATGCAATAATGCACAATACTCTTCTTCTCATTGTACTTCGTATTTATGGCAAAGCATTTTTTTCAGTCCTGGCTTCCTTCGCCTGAAAGAGTCAATAATTTGAAAATCATGAAGATTTTTGGAAAATATGCCTCAAATCCTCAGCTTTGGTATGTCAATCGTAAATCCATTTCGAAAGCCGTATTCATTGGTACATTTTGGGGTATTTTACCTATCCCTCTACACAGTGCATTGATTGTATTAACAGTTTTATTATTCGAAGCCAATTTACCGATTAGTTTATTGTTGGCATGGATCATGAATCCATTCACCATTGTGCCTATTTTAATTATTGCTTTTTGGATTGGTACACAAATTTATGGTGTACACATGATTAATAAAGATATGTTACTCGGTGTATTTCATCAAATTGTGCATTGGATTCAAAATTTTGGACATGGGCATATCGATTTTAGTCTAGCCAAAATTTTAGCTACAGGATTACTCATTGAAGCCCTACTATTTGCAGCGGCTTTATTTATGCTTACACGTCTTTATTGGCGTTGGACAGTCATCAAAAAATGGCGTAATCGTCATCAGTAAACTCAGTTTCCCTATCTAAAATAATATTTTATAACCACTTAGTTCAATACGACTTCAATTAATTCTGAATGCCCTGTCGACAGATCGCCATTGAGCCACTGCCATTCCTCAATGAGCTTAATCACATCATTATCAAGCAGTTCAATTCGTGTCGAGCATTGCCCTGCACGAAGCTCGCCATTTACGGTTAAATGTTGATAGCAGATGGTAAAATTCTCAGCATCTAACATTTTCCCAATAATAGAGCCGAGCTGAACCACACCACCTTCATAACGTGCGCTAATCACAGTACCTTTTTGACTATAATAAAAACGTGTGGCTCTATTTACATCGCCATTGGCAGTATTGGATACACTCATAAAAACTTTATTATTCAATAGATTTACGTTTTTCATCTCTATTTCCTTCAAGGTATTTCTCTTTTATAAAACACAAAAATAAAATTTGAAAGTCTAATCGTCAAAATGCGTAATCTATTGTTTAAGTCAGCTAGCTTTTGAAATCTATCTCTAGAAATTGATAAAAAGCCTGAACAAGATCAGGCTTTTTTACACAAATTTAATGCGATACAACTCTAGCTTTAGTGGCCTGTAAATGTTTTTTTCACGTCTTTTGCAAACTGTACTTTTTGGTCGGCTTGGGCTTTTTCTTTAGCAAGTTTAGCCTGTTTTTCTGAAGCTACTTTTAAAGCTTTATCATTTTTAGTTTTTGCACGTGCAGCCTCTTGATCTGCTTTAGCTTTTGCTTTAGCAACTTTTTCATCGGCCGCCTTTTTTGCTTTCTTTTCTTTCGCTATTAATGTTTGTTTTTTGCTGTCAATGTGCGGTTGAGCTACTGCAGTTGCCACTTGTTTTAAAGTCGGAGTGGGTGTTATTGGGTTCGCCATTACAGCTGAAGCAACAACAGTTGTAGTAATAGCAAGAACAGCAGCTTGAATTAAGCTTTTCATCATTTGACTCAATTTATTCACATTTCATATTGATGCTGATTAAGCGCTTAAACTGAGAACTGCTTATGGAAGAAATGTAACTGCTTTGTAACAGGTTTCTTTGGATGATGGTTTTACATCCATCTCTCATTTTTTAGATGATCAATATTGTTTTTATATACGAAAAAACCCACTTTTTCAGTGGGTCTATTCATTTCATTTTTTGAATTTTAAATTAGAAAATTCGACTTTTATCTTTTTCAACTTTAGGCAATTTATCTAAAATTTTCTGAGCAATTTCGAGGTAATTGGCAGCAGCAGCATCGCCTGCAATCACCGAAGGCTTTCCTGCATCGGCATTTTCACGGATTTGAGCATTTAATGGTAAACGCCCAAGTAGTGGAATATCGTACTGAGCCGATAATTGATCACCACCACCTGTACCGAAAATTTGTTCTTCATGTCCACATTTTGAGCAAATGTGTGTAGACATATTTTCTACCACACCCATCACAGGAATATTAACTTTATTAAACAGCTCAATTCCTTTCACCGCATCCATCAGTGCAACGTTTTGTGGTGTTGTCACAATGACTGCACCCGTTACAGGAATGCGTTGTGCGAGTGTCAATTGAATGTCCCCTGTACCCGGCGGCATATCAATCATCAATACATCTAAGTCAGGCCAAAGCGTTTGATTGAACAGTTGCATCAATGCGCCTGTCGCTTTTGGTCCACGCCAAGCCACAGGTGTATTTTCTTTACCAATCAAGTGCCCAATCGATAATACAGCCAAACCATGTGCTTCAAGTGGTACAAAGTTTTCACCTTCAATTTTCGGTGTCATGCCTGAGTTACCCAACATGGTTGGGATACTTGGTCCATAAATATCGGCATCTAATACGCCCACTTTTAAACCAAGTTGCTGCAATGCTAAAGCCAAATTGACAGTGGTGGTCGATTTACCTACACCACCTTTACCCGAAGACACCACAATCACATTTTGAATACGTGCATGCTTTGCAATATCACGTTGTTGCGGTGCAGCTTTTTGAATGGGTGGATTATTTGGGTCTGTTTCAGGTGCTTCTTCAGCTTTCGCAGACGCATCCATTACAGGTGGCAATTTACTCGGTTCTGCTTGGGTCTGAACTTGAGGCTTGCTTGAACAACTATGCCCTTCTTGACCATG
>CAXYZD010000212.1:0-3710 GCA_964293455.1 uncultured Acinetobacter sp.
AAGCATGGCTTTGAAAAACCAGTTAAAAAACAAGTTTATGATGTTGAAATTGGTGAAACCATTGTTGTTGCTGACTTAGCTGCAAAAATGGCAATCAAGGTTCGTGAAGTTATTAAGTCATTGATGAAAATGGGTGAGCTTGTTACACAGAACCAAGCGATTGAGCAAGATATTGCTGCATTAATCGTAGAAGAAATGGGTCATAACCCAGTTCGTGTTTCTGATACACAAGCTGAAGATAACCTACTTGAAGCTGCTGAAGAAGCGCGTGGTGCTCAATCTACACGTGCGCCAGTGGTGACTATCATGGGTCACGTTGACCATGGTAAAACATCGCTTCTTGACCGTATTCGTCGTGCAAAAGTTGCTCAAGGCGAAGCGGGCGGTATCACTCAGCATATTGGTGCTTACCACGTTACAACTGACAAAGGTATGATCACTTTCCTTGATACACCTGGACATGCTGCATTTACTGCAATGCGTTCACGTGGTGCGAAAGCGACTGATATCGTGGTTCTAGTTGTTGCAGCAGATGATGGTGTTATGCCACAAACTGCGGAAGCAATTGACCATGCACGTGCTGCGGGTACACCAATCATTGTTGCAATCAACAAAATGGATAAAGAATCTGCTGATCCAGATCGCGTATTGAACGAATTGACTGTAAAAGAAATCGTGCCTGAACAATGGGGCGGTGATGTTCCAGTGGCAATGGTTTCAGCACATTCTGGTCAAGGTATCGATGAGCTTCTAGACCTTATTTCAATTCAAGCTGAATTGTTAGAATTGAAAGCGTCTGAAGAAGGTGCTGCGCAAGGTGTTGTTATTGAAGCACGTATTGACAATAGCCGTGGTGCTGTAACGTCAATCCTTGTTCAAAACGGTACATTGAAAGTAGGTGATTTGGTTCTTGCTGGTGCATCTTATGGTCGTGTTCGTGCGATGACAGATGAAAACGGTAAACGTATCCAATCTGCAGGTCCTTCAATTCCAGTTGAAATTTTAGGTCTTCCAGAAGCGCCAATGGCGGGTGATGAAGTTCTTGTTGTAAGCGATGAGAAAAAAGCGCGTGAAGTTGCTGATGCACGTATGGCTCGTGAACGTGAACAACGTCTTGAGCGTCAATCTGCAATGCGTCTTGAAAACATCATGTCATCAATGGGCAAGAAAGATGTTCCTTATGTCAACGTTGTGCTTAAAACTGATGTACGTGGTACGTTGGAAGCGCTTACAGTTGCATTGAATGGTTTGTCTACTGATGAAGTTCGAGTGCGTGTGATTGGTTCAGGCGTTGGTGCAATTACTGAATCTGATGTAACGCTTGCGGAATCTTCTGAAGCGGTATTGTTAGGCTTTAACGTACGTGCGGACACCACTGCACGTCAAAAGTCAGATGCTGATGGTATTGACATTCGTTACTATTCAATCATCTATCAATTGATTGATGATGTGAAAGCAGCGATGAGCGGTAAACTTGAACCAGAACACCGTGAAACAATTCTGGGTGTGGCGCAAGTACGTGAAGTATTCCACTCAAGTAAATTTGGTGCAGCTGCGGGCTGTATGGTACTTGAAGGAATGTTGCATCGTAACAAACCGATTCGCGTATTACGTGATGACGTGGTTGTGTTCCAAGGCGAGCTTGAATCTCTTCGTCGTTATAAAGAAGTGGTTGAAGAAGTTCGTGCAGGCATGGAATGTGGTCTTGCAGTTAAAGGTTATAAAGACATTAAACCACTCGATAAGATCGAAGTGTATGATGTTAAATTGGTTAAACGGAGTCTTTAATGGCGGGTAGTCAACGTCTCAAGCGTATGGCGGATACGGTACAACGTGAGTTGTCTGAACTGATCCGTCAGGAGCTAAAAGATCCACGCTTAGGTGGTCTTGTGACCATCTCTGCGGTGAAAGTCAGCCCAGACTTAGGTTATGCTGAAGTTTATGTGACTGTTATGGGTCGTGAACTAGGTGATGAACAAAGTGAAGCTGCAAACAAAGAAACACTTGAAGTTTTAAACAAAGCCTCTGGTTTCTTACGTCATGAATTAAGTCGTAATATTAAGACACGTATAACGCCACGTTTACGTTTCCATTACGACAAAACCAATGCATATGGTAACTATATGTTTGGTTTAATTGCTGAAGCAGTCAAGGACTTACCTCCTACTGATGAAGCAAAAAAAGATGATGAATAAGTTTTATTATGCTTAATAGAAAAGCCACCTTTGGGTGGCTTTTTTGTTTTTAGATAATTATATTTTGAGTATTGTTAGATACAGATCTTGGAGATGATGTAAGTGATCTGTCGATCAAAAGTAGTTTTGGTCATTAAAGAAAAGATACAATATTTCTCAAAAATTTGTTTAGAATGATTTTATATCAACAAATACAAATAAATAACTGAGGTTTATATGATGAACTCTATGAAGAAAGGTCTTGTCGTACTTACACTTGCAAGTACATTGTTATTCTCAGGCTGTGGCTATAATACTTTGCAAGCCAAAGATGAATCAGTAAATGCTGCATGGTCAGAAGTTCAAAATCAATATCAACGTCGTGCCGATCTTGTGCCGAATCTAGTGAATGTCGTAAAAGGTTATGCGACACATGAAGAAAAAGTACTGACTGAAGTAACCGAAGCACGTGCCAATGTTGCAGGTTTAAAAGTAGATAAAGAAGTTTTAGAAAACCCTGAATTGTTTAAAAAATACCAAGAAGCACAGGCACAAATGACAGGTGCATTGTCACGCTTACTTGCTGTGACTGAAAATTATCCAGATCTAAAAGCAAATGAGCAATTCCGTGATTTACAAGTTCAGCTTGAAGGCACAGAAAACCGCATTAGTACCGCACGTACACGCTATGTCGAAACAGTACAAGATTACAATACTTATGTTCGTCAGTTCCCACAAGCAATGACAGCAAAAGTCATCGGTATGAAAACCAAAGAAAACTTCAGTGCAGACAGTTCAGCACAAAAAGCACCAACAGTGAGCTTTAACTAAATCTTTAATGGTTTGGAGTGAGAGGGTGTATGTCTGATCTGAAAAACGGAATGATCGATAGAAAATCAATGAGCGCGATGATTATTGGATTTATAAGCGTTATATTGTCTATTTTTATCTCCTTTGCACATGCAGAAGTTGCAACAGCAACAGATCAGGCAACGGCTGAAGATGCGGTGGTGTTGGGTAAGGTATTACCTAATCACAACTTACCTATTCCGAATGTTACAGGGCAGACTCAGTCGACAGCGACAGTAAATACGACCGTACCTGTACAGGAAACAACGCAAACTCAACCACTACCCCAAGTTGCCAATGACATGGCAGCAGGGGAGAGCTTTAGCCAATTACCAACACTAAATGCTCCGATTATTGATCAGGCAAATATTTTATCTGCAAGTGAGAAAAAGCAACTCGAAGATCAAATTCGAAAAATTTATAATCAGGGTAAGGCGCAAATTGGCATTATTATTGTGTCAACGACAGGGCAAGAAGGTATTTTTGATTTTGCGATGCGTGTGGCAGAAAAGTGGAAATTGGGTTCAGCTAAGCAAGATAATGGCTTACTTATAGCGGTTGCTGTAAATGATCGACGTATTCATATTGCGACAGGTTATGGGCTTGAAGGAGTGCTGCCCGATATTATTGCGAGTCGAATTATTCGTAATCAAATTACGCCTGCATTTAAAAATGGACAATATGGGC
>CAXYZD010000213.1:0-3605 GCA_964293455.1 uncultured Acinetobacter sp.
TTACGACATAAACGACAAGTGCTTTGCACTTGTCGTTCAGGGCTTTTTTCAAACAGATAAAAGCTAATTTTAGCCATTAGACTGCGCACGGTTGGCAAGCAATTGCATTAAAAGTGGCACAGGACGACCTGTAGCACCTTTATTTGCACCTGAGTTCCATGCAGAACCTGCAATATCTAAATGTGCCCAACGGTAATCACGGGTAAAGCGTTGTAGGAAACAAGCCGCTGTTACTGCGCCGGCTTTCGGACCACCAATATTGGCGATATCTGCAAATGGTGAATCCAATTGTTCTTGGTAATCATCCCATACTGGTAAGCGCCATACACGGTCAAATGAAGTTTGACCTGCCGCAGTAATTTCAGCCGCAAGTTCATCATCAGGGGTAAATAGACCTGAAACGACTGAGCCGAGTGCCACAACACATGCACCAGTTAATGTTGCAATATCAATCACAAGTGCAGGATTAAAACGTTTGATATAGGTCAATGTATCGCACAGTACCAAACGACCTTCAGCATCGGTATTTAAAATTTCAACGGTTTGACCGCTCATTGTGGTGACGATATCACCCGGACGTGTTGCACCGCCTGATGGCATATTTTCAGCCGCAGCCAAAGCACCCACCACATGAATAGGCAATTTAGATTCACATAAAGCACGTAACGTACCCAATACAGATGCTGCACCACACATGTCGAATTTCATTTCGTCCATGCCTGCACCCGGTTTTAGTGAAATACCACCGGTATCAAAGGTCACGCCTTTACCGACAAGAACAACAGGGGCTTGATCGACATTTGACATATATTCAAGTGTGATCACACGACCCGGACGATCTGAACCTTTGCTTACTGCAAGGAAAGCATTCATGCCTAAGTCAGCCAATTGCTGTTCTTCAAGTACAGTGACTTTCAGTAGGTCAGGGAATTCCTCTGCAAGCGCAAGTGCTTGCTCTGCTAAATATTCAGGGAAACAGATATTACCCGGGCAGTTACCCAAATCACGAGCAAAGTTCTGACCATTTTGCACAGCTTCAATCAGACTAAGTTGTTGTGCTGTTAATGGTGAATATGTTGCGATGAGTTCAATGTGGTTTAGGGCAAATTCATTCTTCTTCGATTTGTACTCATCATAGGCATAAGCTGCTTGGGTCAGGTTCAAAGCAAGTAAATAATGCAGCTCAGTAGGAACAGCTGAGATATCAACACTAATTTTTACACATTTTTTTTGTGATGCTTTGATAATGGTTTGTGCGATTTTTGCTAACTTCGCAGCTTTTAATTCAGTCGCTTTATCTAAACCAATGAGTGTACTGTTGATTTGAGCTGGAACTTTCCCGATAAGCGGTAAAACTTCATTGAAACCCGCTTTAAATTGTGTTGCTTGCGCTAAAGAATCTAAATCATTGATTTTATATATTGTTTTAACTGTTTGTTGTTGTTCTGAATCGACAAGAATCAACAATGACTGACTCTCTGATGCTGTTGTATAAGTTGTATTGAGCGTAAGTTTCATATGCAGTAACGTGCCTGAACAAGGGTGTAAACCATTAAACCATTGAACCACTGTCAATGGTAGAATTTCAATGTGGTTTTATATTTTTAACATTCGGGTAAACTATTGATCCTGCCAGATTAAAAGATGGGCAGTGATTTTCGTTCCGATTAATCCGATTTTGGAAGATTACTTTGATTATAAGACGTTATCTCGTCAAGCAAGTGATATCGACCTCGCTGGTTGTGATTTCACTCCTCACCCTGATTATGATGGGTGGGCGTTTGATCAAATATTTTGGTGTAGCAGCACAAGGTCGTCTTGATACGAGTATTCTATTCAGTATTGTCGGTTATCTTTTACCTGAGTTTTTGACCCTAATTTTACCACTTGGGTTCTTTATTGCATTGATGTTGGTTTTTGGACGTTTATACGTTGATCATGAAATGGCAGTATTGAATGGTAGTGGTATTAGTCGGGTACAACTTGGACGTTTACTGATTCCATTGACTGTGGTTTATCTGGTAATACAGACCATTTTGATGGTATGGATGTCGCCTTGGGGAAATCGTCAATTTGAGCAATTAACCACGACTCAAGCAGTACGAACAGGTTTTGACTTGGTACGTCCAAAAGAGTTTATTTCTTCAGGTTCATATACAATTTATGCGGGTTCATTGTCTGAAGATCGTAAAAATTTAAAAGATATTTTCTTTTATCAGCGTGCAACCAAAGACGGTAAACCTGATGTGATGATTTTGGCGAAAGAAGCCACACGTGTGCAAATGAATAATGATACCGCGAGTGTGGTCGATTTGTTACAAGGACGCCGTTATGAAATTTATCCTGGCACACCGCAGTATTCTCAAACAGAGTTTCAGTCTTATCGATTACGGTTAGAAAATAATAAAGAAGCTAAATTTGAAAGTAGTGATGTTGAAGCACTATCCTTTACTCAGCTATGGCAAACGCGTGAAGATCCTGTAGTTGCAAGTGAATTGGGATGGCGTATTTTTGTGCCATTTACCGTGGTTGTGGCATTAATGCTTGCAATTGCATTATGTGAAGTGAGTCCACGCCAAGGACGTTACTTAAAACTTTTTCCATCATTATTGATTTTTGCCAGCTTGATTGTGGCTCTAATGGCAGTAAAAACTCGGATCAGTAAAGATGAAATGGGAATCTGGGTATATCCTGCGATTTTAGTATTCTATGCAATTGCAGCGGCACTTTTTGCACGTAAACAAAAACTAGCGCCTAAGTTGAAAAAACAAATTCAACGAGTGAGATCATAATGTTAGCACGTCGAATTGTCGCAAAATACGTCACCAAAACCACATTATTTTCCATGTTGGGTGCAACAGTCGTTCTGTCTGTACTTCAAGTACTATTTACTTACTTGGCTGAATTAGGCGATCTTAAAGATACTTATAGCGCTTGGGATGCATTTAAATTTGTGATGTGGGGTGCGCCTCGTTATCTTTATGAAATTTTACCGATTTCAGCGCTCATTGGTGCGGTACTCGGTTTGGGAACAATGGCATCAAGTAGTGAACTGATTGTGATGCGTGCTGCGGGTATTAGCCTATGGCGTATTGTTGGTTGGGTCATGCGTTCAGCATTCGTCTTGGTTTTACTCTCATTTGCACTGAGTGAATGGGTTATTCCATATACCAACGAACAAGCAAAAAGTGCGAAAAGTCACCGTACTGTAGCTGCATTGGGTGAAGTGAAAGGTTACTGGACACGAGAAGGTCAGCGGTTTATTTACATTGACTATGCCAACTCACAAGGTCAGCTTAAACAAGTTCAGGTGGTCGATTTTGATGATGATTATCGTCTTGAAAATGTATTAAATGCTGAGCAAGGACAGTTTGTTAAAGATGGTCAGTGGAATTTAAAAAATTCAGATCAAATGATTTTACAGCCTAATGGTAGTGCAATTTTAAATCATGCAGATCAACACGCTTTAGCTTTGGCATTGCAACCGAAATATGTACATATGGTGACTATTGATCCTGAAGATTTAGCACCGAGTCAATTGATCAGTTTTATGACCTATATGAATGAATATAGCCAAGTACCTAAAACCTATCAATTGGCATTTT
>CAXYZD010000214.1:0-3572 GCA_964293455.1 uncultured Acinetobacter sp.
AAGCAATGGCATAAGAAAAACATAGCTCATACACCACAAATAAAAGCGTGGCAAAAATCAGATAAGGTTTCGGAATTAGCTTTAAATTGGGAATGCGGAACATCAACAACAAAATGACAGCACTGAAGCTATACATACAGGTGACTGCCAAATCAGCACCAATACTGAAACTGATTTTTTTCAGTAAACCTACAATTGCAGACCATTGTAAAATAGCGCTAAAGCCAATCAGCGTTGCCAAATTTTTGGACATGATGTACTCAGATGAAAAGGGATAAAATCAGCTAAGATTTTAAATGAATTATACAACTAAGCCTTTTCATGTAACAGCATGGAGATGATTGATTTAGGTCTAAGCATTATGAAAAAAACCACACAAAATAGGCATGACAAATATTGAGTGTGAGCTTAATGCGTTGCATTGTAAAAATTTAAAATAGGCGTGGCTAAATGCTGATTTTTTTGTTCTAAGGTCAGGTGAATGTTCACAAAATTAAAATCTCCATCATTTATATACTTGGCAACACCATGCGTTTTCCCACTAATATTTGGGATTTGATAACTAAAAAATGCAGTCGTTTTTGATGGATAAACCAATGTTAATTTTTTATTACGATCTTGCATGCCACCATATTCATATTCCACGCTTTGTTTGAGTAATTGTGGGAAATATAAACTTGCATTCGGATAACCACAGCCTACACAAAAAGAAGAGTTATACAGCGTAATCGCTTCTTTTTGATTTGGACTCATAATGAGTGCCGAGCCTGTACCATTTGCTCCAGCACCCGCAGAAATATCTGTCCAATCGCGTGGAATAAGTACATAGCCAATACTCGGTAATTCGATCAGTTTGAGTTGTGCTGCATCTTGTGTTTTGAGTGTGAAATTAAACGTACAGGTTTTTTTCGTACATGGCTCACTGTCTTTGAGTAAGCCATCTTCCATGGGGTTTTGTACCGTTACGCCATAGGCAAGAATTTTAATACCATTTGAAAATGTCGCTTCACCCAACGCATAGAAAGAGTTATTTTTTTTACGTTGAACAGCATTTTCTGAAAATTGTGGGAACTTGGGTTTAAATGTTTCGATATCAGCAAAAGTATGGGTGCTGAATAGTGTTGCTGACAGCGTAAATAGTGTGCTTAGACCTAACTTAGCTGAAGATGGATTGGTGAAAGATAGGCGTGTGAGCTTGATCATTATTATTCTTCTGTGAAATAACATGATTTAAAAATAGCATGATCTGTACGAATGCTGTATTTGAAAAGTGAATGATGAATACTTTTTTACAGAGTTATAACAGCGCTCAAATCGCAATGTGATACAACTAAGCTGATTTTATTTGGAGCTTTGCCCATGTTAGCTTTTGCATCTATGCGTTTTAAATTTTCTCGTTTGGCATCATCTGTGGTGATGGTTGCAGGTGTATTGGGCGCGACTCAATTTGCCAATGCAGGGCAGACAGTCAATCAGCTCAGTGAATGTTTGGTTAAATCGACCACTGCAGCCGATAAAACCACGGTGTTGCAATGGACGTTTACCGCATTGGCACAGCATCCTGAATTGAAAGCTTTTAGCAATGTAACGCCTGAGCAAAAAATGGCTTTAGATAAAAATTTAGCGCAGACTTTACAGCGGATTTTAACGGAACAGTGTTCTACACAAGCGCAAGCGGTGATTAAAGCAGAGGGTTTGCAAGCTGTCGGTGATAGTTTTCAGGAGTTGGGTAGTATTACAGGTGAAGAAATTTTAAAAACACCTGAAATTAAACAGCAGTTAAATGGTGTGGTGAAATATATCGATTTAAATAAGTTGGTGGTGACTTTTTTAACTCCTGATCTTTGGAATAAGTTGGGTGTGGTGAGAGGGGAGTGATTTTTCATCGTATATGTTTAGGAGAGCTTACTAATTTTTCTCCAACTATCCTGCCCTTTTAGAGTAAAAGAGCAGAAGTTGGTAACTTATTAATCTAAAATTTCTAAAAGTTTAGTTGCTAGTAGTTGTTTCCTATTTTGATAATAAGTATCAAAATTATCTAATTCTAAATCTGTATTTGGAATTAGATGATTATTGAAGAAAGTAACTCGATCTTTATTTTTAGTTTCGATATTAACCCAATCTAAAAGGCTTTTCCCATTTTTAGACATATTTTCATTTGCATCGAGCATTTGAAGATTACAAATACTATTGTACGCCGTCCATCCATATAGTAATTTATCGTTGTTAGATAGACTTTCATAGTTGGTTGCGGCGTGAAGGTGATCTTTATGAAAATTATTATTTTTGTAATCTAAATTAGGGTATAACAAGCTTAAAATAGAAAAAGCGTACTTATTCTCCATTTGTGTATTTAGTAGTTCATCTATAAACTCTTCATTAATAGCAGTATCTTTTTTGATTACATTTAATATTTCTTTATGTGGAAAATATAAAACATCAGCTTTAATAAATTCATGATCGAAATCATCTGTAAATGCTTTTCTAATTTGAGAAAGTGTATTGTCAGATGTTCCACCAAATACCTGTTTTATTAGTACCTTATGCAACCAATTTCTAATATGATCTCTGTCAGTCTTGTAGCTTATTTTCTCACTAAATGAATCATATTTATCACTATGATAAAGATAATAAATGATTGGTAATACCGAATTTTTAGAGGTTAATGTAATATCATTAAATCCAAAGCTTCTTAGAAGATTAAAAGTTTCAAGAATAGTATTACGAATTTTTTCCCATTCTGCTTCAAAATTTTGAGCATTTTTTTTTGAAAAATTAGTAACTCTAAATTTAATATCCTTACTGTGTAAGTACAAATAAGATTTTAAGATTAGATCTTTTGATATATTAAAACCTTTTTCTCTAACATTATCTACAAGTTTATGTATTTCTTTGCGAGCATCTTTTTTTTCCCAATTTGCAACAGCAATAGACATTAAAAGATCTGAAAAACTAAGAGGTTTAGCTCCACTATTAATTCTTATGAAAATATTTAATGCTTTATCAAGTGATTGTTCTTCCTCAAGAAAGTAATTAATCAGTTTGTCTTCTAAAATGCTTTTTCTTAATTGGCGAATAGACTTTTTTGCAAATTTTATTTGTTCTTTATCTTTAATTGTTTCATCAATGTTATCAATAAATTCATCCAAATCAGCAGCAGAAGAATAATTGAGGATATTACCGACTTTAAACCAATAACTTTCTTGAAAGTAGTGTAATTCCGTTAGACTTGTATCATCTTGTTTTAAAAAACAAAATTCATGTATTCTACCTTCTTCATCATCTTTGAGTTGCTTTGTTATATTTAGATAAAGTTGACGTGTAGGGATGGCATACTCTGTATCTTCCCATTTTTTTTTATAATCTTTATATGCATAACTTCCTTTTAATCCAAGATATAAAGAAGTTAAACGTTGTTGACCATCAAGTACAGCTTGAAATGAATGAATACCACTTGTTGAAAGTTCTTGGTTGTGTGTTTTATAAACATCACGGTATTCGTTAATAAATTTATAAAATTTATCTCTGTACACGACAAATTTCACAGAACCCTTATCCTATCAGGATTCTGC
>CAXYZD010000215.1:0-3557 GCA_964293455.1 uncultured Acinetobacter sp.
TGATTTTACTATCTCGCTATTTTTTTAGGCAACAATTGTCAACAGACCCTAAATATCTTATACGAGATTGAGTGGTTTTATTGAGTCATTTAAATAAATTAAAAAAGCCTAATTGATTAAAATTAGGCTTTTGTGTATTTTTTCATTTTTTGTTTGCATCATCGGTTTAAAATCATTTCCAATACAAACTTAGAGCCAATAAAACCCACAGCCAATAAGAAAAATCCAATAATGGTAAAACGAATCGCTTTTTGACCACGCCAACCAAACTTATAGCGACCAATCAGCAATGCACCATACACAAACCAAGAGACAATACTAAATGCTGTTTTATGGGCAAGATGTTGAGCAAAGAAATTATCAATGGTGAAAAAGCCAAAACCGAGAGCGACAGTGAGCAGAATAAATCCTGTAATCAACATATCAAACAATAAAGATTCCATGGCTTGAAAAGAGGGTAAAAAACTGACCCAAATGCGTTTTTTTTGTTTTTTCTTCAGTTCACGATTTTGTAGCCACAATACCACAGCATGAATGGTTGCCATGAGTAGAACGGCATAGGCAGATAAAGACAAAATAATATGAATGTCTAAACCTAAAGAATGTTCTTCAATGAACTGATGGGGTTGACTAAAACTGAACCCTAAAATGAGACCAAAGCCTGCAACAGGAATTCCCAACAAGTTGAGCGACAATACGGGGCGGTAGGTACTATAAAGTAGACTCAGCAGTAGCATAAGCCCTGCTGTAAAAGACATTAAATTGAAAACATCATAGTTAATACCTTGTGGCGTAACCATGTCATTATAAAGTACACTTGCGTGTAGAATCAGTCCCAAACTTGACACGATCCCGATAAACCAAGGGTTATAAGCGCGTTTTGACATTAAATGCATCACCAAATACCAAAATACAGCGGTATAGGCAATTAATGCTAAAATCGTGTAAACCAACGGTAGGCTAATCATGTCAAACCTTTTTCAGGATGATGAATAATCATGTTATAAGATATAAGTTCCATGTGAACTACAGTATCCTATAGCATCTTATGCATAAAAGTTCTATTTTTCAGAAGATTTTTTGCAACAACTATTTTAAGCGGATTTCGCAATGTTTGATACCTTAACAGAACGACTCACGCAGAGTCTAAGAAATGTTACCGGCTCAGGGCAACTGACCGAAGACAATATTAAAGACACGTTACGTGAAGTGCGTATGGCACTGCTTGAAGCCGATGTGGCTTTGCCTGTAACCCGTGAGTTTATCGCGAAAGTTAAGGAAGAAGCATTGGGTCAGCAAGTGATGACACAGCTGTCTCCTGGACAAGCTTTTGTCAAAATTGTCTATGACGAACTCACAAAAATGATGGGTGCGGCAAATGAAACCCTAGATTTGGCGGCTAAGCCACCTGTGGTGATTTTGCTTGCAGGTTTGCAAGGTGCGGGTAAAACGACAACGGCTGCAAAACTTGCACGTTTTTTAAAAGAGCGCCAAAAGAAAAAAGTCGCAATGGTGTCTGCCGATGTTTATCGTCCAGCAGCGATTAAACAGCTACAAATGGTGGCAGCTGAAGTAGGTGCTGATTTTATTGAATCAGATGCTTCAGAAGATCCAATCAAAATTGCACAACGTGCGATTGGTCAGGCAAAAATTAATTTTAATGATGTCCTGATTGTCGATACTGCAGGTCGTTTGCATATTGATGCAGACATGATGGACGAGATCAAAGCATTACACGCCGCGATTGGTCCAACAGAAACACTGTTTGTTGTCGATGCAATGACCGGTCAAGATGCTGCAAATACTGCAAAAGCATTCAATGATGCACTGCCTTTAACGGGTGTGATCTTGACCAAAACTGATGGTGATGCCCGTGGTGGTGCGGCACTTTCAGTTCGTGCAATCACAGGTAAGCCAATCAAATTCTTAGGTATGGGTGAAAAACTCGATGCCTTAGAGCCATTCCATCCTGAGCGTGTTGCACAGCGTATTTTAGGTATGGGTGATGTACTTTCTTTAGTCGAAGAAGTTGAACGTAAAATCGACAAAGAAAAAGCTGAAAAAATGGCGAAAAAATTGCAAAAGGGCGGAAGCTTCAATTTTGAAGATATGCTAATGCAGTTTGAGCAAATGAATAATATGGGCGGCATGATGGGCTTCTTAGATAAGTTACCCGGCATGAGCAATTCAGGCATTCAAGATGCGATTGCGCAAGCGAACCCTGAAAAGCAAGTGAAAAAAATGGAAGCGATTATTCAATCGATGACCATTAAAGAACGCCGTAATCCTGATTTGATGAACCCAAGCCGTAAAAAACGTATCGCAGCAGGTTGTGGTATGGAAGTTGTTGAAGTGAATAAACTCATTAAGCAACATGCACAAATGGCAAAAATGATGAAGAAATTTGCCAATCCATCGGGCATGGCGAAAATGCTGAAATCACTTGGTGGTATGCAAAAGCAACTTGGAGGCGGTGGTGGTATGGGACCATTATTTGGTAACAACGAACCGAAAAAATAAAAGCAATTAAATTCAAAAGGCGAACTTGTTCGCCTTTTTGTTTATAAAAACTATACAAATAATAATTATTATTAAATTAAAATAAATGTGAGTGCGTAAATTATTAGAAGAATGCTGATGAAAGTTTTTATCATACATGGGTATCAATCTTCACCTGAGCAACATTGGTTTCCATGGTTAGCGCGTAAAATTGAACAAATTGGAAGTCGGTGTGAGATTGTTCATTTAGAAGGCAGTGATCAGCCTGATTTTGCCATTTGGCGTAAAAATTTAGTGGAGCAAGTCCATCCTTTAAATGAACAGACCATTATTATTGCACATAGTTTAGCTTGTATTAGTGCATTGGATTATCTCTCTGAAGCACTCAATGGTCGCTTAATTAGAGCTATGTTTATGGTTGCAGGGTTTAATGAAAAGTTGACTGCGTTGCCTGAGTTGAATCAGTTTGTGCAACAAGCGAAGCTTAATGATGCTTTGCTCAGATTTAGAATCCAGCAACGCTATCTATTATTTTCTTGTAATGATCCATTCGTTCCTGCGCCGTTGAGTATCCATTTTGGGCAATTATTGAATGCACAAATGATTGAGGTGAAAAAAGCGGGTCATTTTATGATGGAAGATGGTTTTAGCGAGTTTCCACAACTTTGGGAAAAGTTAGAACAGTTGTTGGTTGAACAGCCAACTGCTCAAGCTGTAACTGCATAACAAATCGAATCGAAGCAAAAATACAACCCGATAGAGGTAAAATTGAGGATGCTTAGACATCCTCAATTTTTAGTTTTTTCATTTCAAACGTTAAGACATTAAAAATGGCTTGTCATTTTAAATTTATTCCGCATGTTGAATATATAAACGTAAACCTTTGAGTAGTAAGTCTTCTTCAATTTGTGGTTCAAAATCTTCAAGAAACCGTGCAAATAAGAGTGCATCACCACCCGTAAGTATAAGTTTACGCGGTGACTGTTGCATGACTTGGCGAATGGTACTGAGTAAGCCAAGAAAAATACCGTGATGAACTGCATCAATGGTATTGCGTC
>CAXYZD010000216.1:0-3515 GCA_964293455.1 uncultured Acinetobacter sp.
TTGAGTATCCCATAAGACCTATTGTGATATATTATTAAAAATTTAGCTATAGTGATAAAAATAAAAAATATATTTATAAATCAAAATAATAAATTAAAGTTGAAGATGTTTTTAAGACAATTCTTGCGAATATTCTATTTTCAGATAAATTATTTATAACAACAATATGTTTAAAATTATCATGCGCTTTTGGATTCTCGTTGTTGTCATCTTATTTACAGCTTATTTTGCATTTCAACGTATGCAGCATCCGCAGTTAAATCATAACTCTGTGATGGATCGAATAATCCATCCAACCGACACTCGCCTACGTTATTCTATTGGGCAAGTTGACCCACGCTTTAGCCTGAGTAAACAACAGGTACAATATGTTGCACAGCAAGCGGCCAATATTTGGGATGTAGGGACAGGGCAAAGCTTTTTTGTGTATGATCCCAATGCCCAACTGACCATTAACCTTATTTATGATGATCGTCAGGCAGAATCTTCCGCGCGTAGTCAAGAAATGCGTATTTTAGAAAATACACGTCAATACACCGATGCGGAACAATTTAAAATAAAACAACTTGAACAACAGCTCTTACAAGCAAAGCGCGAACTTGATATTCAACAGATGAATTATCAACAACGCTTGAGCCAATATAATCAAATGGTCAATGCCTTAAATCAATCACAGCAACGTTCTAGCGACAGCGTAATACAACAAGTTCAGCAGCAAAAACAGCAACTTCAACAGCAACAAGTAGAACTACAAGTCAGTACCGATGCATTTAATCGTAAAGTTGATCACTTAAATCAAAATGTAAATCAAATCAATTCAGTTAATCATCAGTTTAATCAATCAGTTGATCAGTTTAATCAGCGGTTTAAACCACGCCAATTTGATAAAGGTGTTTTTAATGGGCGTGAGATTAATGTTTATGAATTTCAGTCAGAAAATGATTTACGCATAACTCTTGCCCATGAACTCGGACATGCACTTGGCTTAGAACATAATGATGACCCTAAAGCGTTGATGTATCCTGTCATGAAAGAACAAAATTTATATCAATTTAAACTGACCAAGGCTGACTTAGCAATGTTGGATTCAAGAAAATAATGTTTTAATCGAATCATATAAACCCATATTTTGTATAAGGGTTTAACATATTTTTTGCTCAATTCATGTTATTGTAAATCTAACCATTTAAAGGAGATTGCTGTGAGTTATTATCATATTATTCTTGAAGTGAATGATCATATCAGCACGATTGAACAAAGCCGTGACATTGAAATTTTTGATATTACGGAACTTCAACCTTATCTCCATGCCATTTTATTGCCATTTTATAATGAACAGATGATTGAACTTGAAGATGAAAATATTGAGTTTAAAGATATTTTACATCTTTCTATCAAACAAACACTCTTACCCATTCAACACCTGATTGAAGAAGAGCAAAAACAATTACCAAGTGATACCGATATTACGATATCGGCGTATGAAATTTTCAATGATCGTATGCATACTCAAGATGTAACAGCGGTTATTTTTGATGTATTGGAAGCGGTCAAAATAGACAAAACTGATATCGAGTAATTTTTAGAATTCATATCAAAAAGTCACTTATCCTAAAAGTAAAAAGAGGTCTGCATGTGCAGACCTCTTTTACAATCAATAACATTTTATCATGAAAAACTACTTCATCATACTTTGTGCATTTTCATTTCTAAATGCTTTTAAAATTTGTTGCCCTGCACGACCTGTTTGGCTCAAACCCAAACGCGCTTGTTCCGTCTGAATCGCTTGACGGGTTTTATCACCAATCAAACCATCGGCATTGCCAATGTCATAACCTCTTTTCAGTAAATAATTTTGAATTTCACGACGTTCCATACGTGAAGTCCCCTGATCATTGGTTGGCCAAGCGGTTTGAATTGTACCTTTACCTTGTAAGCGATCTGACAAATGTGCAATCGCAAGTGCATAACTTTCTGCCGCGTTATAGCCATAAATCGCATCAAAGTTTTTAAAGACCAAGAATGCAGGGCCATCTTTACCCGCAGGCATCATCAACCCAGCTGATGTACTCCCCGATAAATTGCCTTGAATAATCGGTGAACCATCAATACGGGTAAAGCCACGACTTTCCCACGAACTGAGCGATTTTTTATTACGGCGACTTTCACCACCCACTGAAGCACTTTGAGGAATGTTGACTTCAAAGCCCCACGGCATCCCTGTTTGCCATCCGCCACGTTTCAAAAAGTTTGCAGTCGATGCCAAAGCATCTGCTGTACTTGAAACCAAATCACGACGACCATCACCATCAAAATCCACCGCTAAACTCTCGTAAGTCGATGGCATAAATTGCGTATGACCAAAAGCACCTGCCCATGAGCCTTTCAGCTGCTCTTCCCTTAAATCACCACGCTGTAAAATGCGCATGGTCGAGAAAAATTCTCCACGGAAATAACTTTGTCTGCGCCCTTCACAGCTTAGCGTTCCTAATGATTGTAAAAGTGGATATTTACCCGAAATATCACCAAAATTGCTTTCTACGCCCCATACTGCAACCACGGTTTCAGCAGGAACGCCATAAGCCGCTTGCACACGATTAAGCACGTCACGGTGTTGTGCTAACATTTCACGACCTTTTGCGACACGCTCTTCATCAACTAAACCCGAAAGATAATCCCAAATGGGGGTTGAAAATTCAGGTTGATAATTCAATTTCTCAATTACAGAATAATCAGGGGTTAAATTTTGCGTATAACGGTCATAAGTCGAAGCATTGACTCCCGAAGAAATCGCTGAGGAACGTAAGCTTGCCAAACAACTTTGAAAATTATTTTTTGGACTAAACTCTGAACTTACATTTGAACGACCAACAGAGGTTGATGCAGATGGCGTGCCATTTATTATTAATTCAGCATTTGCTTGATTCACGGTCAATAAAATTGAACTGCATAAAATTGAAAAACGAAGCATAGTATTCATAATCAGTTTTAAATTTAAATTATGTAAATACCTTATCAGTCTACGAATAAAATGACAGGTATAAATACGTAAAATTTAAACTCATTGACTCTGTTAATGACTTATTTGAATGTGATGATTCAAATTGCCCTTAATAACTTTTATTTTAGCTTTTGATCAGTTTTCGAGAAAAGATAATTTTGGCTTTGTAGAAATACAGTGGCTTATGTCAAAAGTTATTGAATATTATCTTTTAATTTTTTAATGAAATAGATATAAAAAAACTCTATCAAATTTTTTTTTAAGCAAATTTGCTGAATAAACAGCCTAAAAAGCAAATAAATGCGCCATTTGGTATAAAAGATAGTCGCTTGGCATGAATACTGCATTTTAGGGGTTGCGTTGAAAGATAAATGCTATAGAATGCGTGCCATACCGACGAGATATACGGAAACGAACGAAGCACGAAGTGCTGAGTTGTTAAGTGTATTGAGAACCGGCGCTTGCTACTGACGAAGTAGTAAGAAGATCATTAAGAATATATGAAGAACAACTT
>CAXYZD010000217.1:0-3500 GCA_964293455.1 uncultured Acinetobacter sp.
ACCTGAATCACATCGCCACGTACTCGACCATCACGCGTCCACGGTTCTGCATTGTAATAATCCCACACATGTTTAATACACAGTATCGCAATGATCACCACCACAAGAAAACCGAGCGGTCGTATTACTTTACGTAAATCAAATGTTTTCATGCTTCAACCTATTCATTCATCAAATTCAAATAAAATTTAAAAACCAACCCAAATAAACAATCGATGCATCAAAAAAAGTAAAATCAGATACACACATAAATTAAAAATGGCAGGAAAAAGAATCCAATTTTTTTCCACTAAACGATCAACTCCCATCACCACAAAACGAAAAATGAGATAAGCCAAAATCGCTTGAATCAAAAAAATAGGAACATACACACCGTAAATATTTAACTCACCCATACGATGCTCCTTCATGTGCAGTATCCAACGCTAAGCCTGTCGGTATATGACAAATACTATTTCGAATATTGTTAATTGAAATTTCAATACGATGACGGATATCATCATTTTCTACAGACGCAATATTTTCTAGCACTTGCGCAAACTGTTGACTCAATCGCGCTTCAAAAGCAATATTGTTTGAATGGCTTTCACACTGTGCTAAACATTGATCTAATGTCTTTTGTAATTCAATCAATAAAGCTTTTAATGCAGACTCAGGCGGCAACTTATCAATGAGCTCTTGCAAGCGAGTGAAATCAACCATTGCACTCACTTCAATCAGGGCATTATTAATGTCATCTTTCAAAACTTGCGACTGAACCTGTTTGGTATTGAGCATGCCAATACGATCTAGCATCCCGCGCAAATGAATACGAAAGCCTGTGCCATACGGCATGTGAATGGCTTGACGCAGTTCTTTATAGTGTAATGTAAGCATACGTTGTACGGTGATATCGGGTGACATTGAACGCACCACATGCACCATAAATACCGAAATAATCGGACCTAAAACCGTACCTATCGTCATATCAAAAAATGTGATTTGATCCATCGAATAACGGTTTTGTAAATTTAATCCCATCACCGTACTCATGATTAAAGGCAGCCCTAAACCATGTAAAGGCGGATGTAAATACAGCATCAAACAGAATAAAATAAAGGGGGCTAATACCACCATCACTTCCCAAAAAGAAGTTAAATGCGGAAAGATGCCATAGGCATAAATAAAAACAAAAAATGCAGCATAAATACTCGCACGAATAAACAGTTTCAGTGCGGGTACAGGGTCATCAAGGAAAGTTAAAATACATGCCGTAATGGTTGCCATTTCCGCCATCATAAAACCCGATTTCCAACCACTCAAAATCCA
The DNA here is from genome assembly GCA_964293455.1 of uncultured Acinetobacter sp. Taxonomy (GTDB): domain Bacteria; phylum Pseudomonadota; class Gammaproteobacteria; order Pseudomonadales; family Moraxellaceae; genus Acinetobacter. Next base: position 1,309 of record CAXYZD010000217.1, read on the forward strand.
AAAAGTACAGGCGACAATCGTGGTCAAAAATGCAGATAGACCACCACGTACAGCCACCCCATAATCTCGATGTAAACTCGGATAGCTTGTCGTCAATGGTGCTATTGACTCAGGTAAGCTATTGTCTCCAGCCTGCATACGTTGCCAAATCAACTGCACAGCACGCATATTTTGAATAAAATGGCGAATATCCATTTTTAAACTACCCAAAATCACCCACTGTTCTGGCTTTGCCTGTGCCACAATCTGCTGAAATTTTTGCTCAAAATGCTCAGGTAAATAAAGCAGTTCATCCGTTTTGATTTCATTTTCATTTTGTAAAAAATCATCAATATGCTGATGAAAATCTTGAAAAGATTGGCGGTAATTCCAATCAATCCGATCAAGTTGTTTCATTCGTTCAGACATTGCGACCAAGTTTGCAACGAGCATGGTCATTTGATGCAGCAATTCTTGTAAAGGCTTGGTCATGCCTTTAAATTTTGATTTTTCATAATCTAAATGCTCAGCCATGGTGTGAATATCACTCGTATCACGAGTGATATTTGCCAACAACTGCGTGTAATTATTCTGATGTTTTTCATCAGATAAAATTGCGTCAAAAACGTGCTGCGTATCTTGCATAGTTTTGGAAACACGCATTTGAATGACAGGGCCAATATGCATGGGGAAAATAATGGCATTGACGACCGCACTACAAACCACACCAAGCGAAATTTCTAAAAATCGCCCCAGTGCCATATCAAATATAGACACTGTTTCTATATAGTAAATTGAGTTAAAACAAATAATAACAGCAGTATAGCCTGCTAACATCACCACATAACTGCGTGGTGAACGATCAATGAGTGAAATATAAAGACAAAAGCCAACCCAAGTGGCAAGAACTAAGACAAATAACCATGGCGTATTGATCAAATACGGCATGACCGCAACTGCAAAAATAGCACCAAATAATGTACCCAATAAACGATAAATACTTTTTGAAGCAGCCATACCTGCATAAGGATTGGCGATCACAAATACTGTACCAATCGCCCAAATGGGGTAACTCAGGTTCAATTCGAATGCAATGTATAACGCTAACATGCCCGCAATAAAAGTTTTAGTCGCAAAAATCCAGTCCAATTTATTGGGTCTAAAAGCCAATAGCGGTTTGATTAATGACATGGATGCGACTCGCTATAAATTGAATTGTATTGATGTTCTCTCTTAGATATTGCGACTCACTTTTATCGGTTTAATGACGAAAAAAGATAAAGCGATCATCTATAACTTTAGGTTCATACTTCACGTTTTTATTTTTAAAACGGCAAATAAAACGCACCGTTTAATCTTAAACAGTGAAGTTAGTAAAGAAATTTAAAAATATGAATAGCCAAACAAAGATAATTTTTTGTTCAAATACAACGTTTGAGTAGAGAGTGATGCAATATATAATTGAAAATAAAGCCTTTGATTAAGGATTTAATTTCGCAATTAGATACTTATACATTTAATTTTTTCAAAAAAACACAATTTAGTCAATAAAAATATCTTATTTTGATAATAAATCAAATAAAATAGTAATAGCAGAATTTTTCTGATCTAAAATTTCAGAGTAATTACATATAAAAAAGTAGCTTTAAACGTATAAAGCACTCAACAAGCGTTAAAGTTTTTGTTATAACATAACAATTGATTTTTACTTTTTGCATTCACCGATTTAGCAGGTTAGAAATGGCACTTTCAAGTTTTGGGAAAATTCTTACAGTTCTCGATTTATTTTCGGTCAATCGACCTGTAATTAATGTCGATGTAATTTGTGAAGAACTTAATCTTTCAAAACCAACAAGTTATCGCTATTTAAAAGAGCTTGTATCTGCCGATATTTTGCAACGTTTAAGTGGCACTTCAGGTGACTATACTTTGGGGCCAAAAATTGCGGTGATGGACTATATCTCTCGTACCACCGACCCATTGGTTCAAATCAGTAAACCCTTTATGCAAGAAATTTCTGAAAAAACAGAACTTTGTTGCTTACTCACACATTTAAATGATGATTATTGTATTGATATTCATCATGAAGTTTTCCGTAATGAAACCTTGTTATCTTATGGTCGTGGCTGCCCTCGTCCTGTTTTTATGGGGTCTTCACCTAAAGTGATTATGGCGCATTTACCGAAACAAAAAATTCATGAATATTATCAACA
>CAXYZD010000218.1:0-3460 GCA_964293455.1 uncultured Acinetobacter sp.
AAATTGCGTAACGGTCTTCGCTCGCAAGATGTAATAAACCTTCAATTCGGCGAATAGCCATAGCAACCTCGATGATTTCACAAGAGTTTTTGGTAGACTTCTTTAGTTTGATGTATTCATTTTGTATTTTAAAAAAACTCAAAATGCGATTACAGAAAAAAGAAATCTGTTTACAAATTATTAGTTTTTAGCTTGATCTGCTGAAATATATTCGACAACTTCAAGGTTAAAACCAGATAATGCATTGAAACGTAAAGGTGAGCTGAGTAATTTCATTTTCTCAACACCAAGATCACGTAAAATTTGCGCACCCACACCAATGGTTTGATATTGTTGTGAAAGTGCAGAATTTGATTTGCTTGGTTTAGACTGAGTCAGTGCATCTAAGGCAGGACCTAAATCGGATACATGACGTTGACCGATCCACACTAAAACCCCACGATCACTGTTAGCGATTGTTTTCAGTGCTTTATCTAAGTTCCAAGCGGGCTCGCCATCTTTTTTATTGAGCTTGAGCAAGTCGCGTGCAGGATTGAATCCATGTACACGAACCGTGGTTACGCCTTCTTTAGGCTGACCTTTGACCAAAGCCAAATGAATATCAGGATTGCCGACTTCACGGTAGCGATATAAATCAAACGTACCATATTCAGTATCAATGCTTTGTTGATCGATACGTTCAACCGTTTGTTCATTGGTCATACGGTAATGAATCAGGTCAGCAATGGTACCTATTTTTAAGCCATGCTTTTCAGCAAATACTTCTAAATCTGGGCGACGTGCCATCGTGCCATCTTCATTGATGATTTCACAAATCACAGAAGCAGGCTCAAGTCCCGCTAAACGTGAAAGATCACAACCAGCTTCGGTATGACCTGCACGGTGCAATACGCCGCCAGGTTGTGCCATCAATGGGAAAATGTGTCCCGGTTGTACAATATCAGCAGGTTTTGCATGTGCAGCCACCGCAGTTTGAATGGTATGCGCACGTTCAGCAGGGGAAATACCTGTTGAAATGCCGTTCGCAGCTTCAATAGAAAGCGTAAAGTTAGTGCCATGTTGTGCACCATTGGCATCGACCATTAAAGGTAGATTCAATTGTTGGCAACGCTCTTTACTTAAGGTTAGGCAAACTAAACCACGCGCATGGGTGATCATAAAGTTGATGTCTTCAGCGCGAACGTGAGTTGCAGCAATCACCAGATCACCCTCATTTTCACGGTCTTCATCATCCATGAGGATGACCATTTTTCCTGCACGGATATCTGCTACAAGCTCTTCAACGGTATTGAGCGGCATCAACCTTCACCTTTTTGTTCTGTCTGTCGGACATTTTGATTGAATTCATTGCGCTATAGTCTAACGTGTTTTCACATGCTTTGCCTATGCTTATCATGTGACGTTGCTATACATAGTTATACACAAGCTTGTAGGGTAATGAAAAGGGAGAAAAAATTGAAAGGTACTGGTTTTAGTTTAAACATTGAACATTCAGTCAGCAGATTTTATTCAGTCCTTATCTATATTTTGGGCAAGATGAAAAAAATCCCTGTACAACATCGGTTATACAGAGATTTTTTAATTTGGTTTAGACGATGAAATTATTCAGATTCAAGCTGTACTGCTTTTTTCTTACTTTGTAAAATTTCAGTACGAATGGCTTGAGCAAGTTCAGCCGATTCGCTATTCATGCCATTAATCATATAGGCATGGCGTGTCAGTACATTGCTTGGATTTGGCAATGCCACCAATTGATAATGATCGGTAATCGCTTGTAAGTGCTTGCTATCAAGGTATAGTGCCATTTCACGGGCAATTAGGTGTTGTGATAAACGCTCTGCTGCTTGTACAGAATTAATTTTCATATCTTCAACTTCTGAGGCAACAGCACCACGCGTTTGCAAGACAAAACGTTTTTCTTCACGATAGCGTTTGTAAAGGACTTCAGACAAAAGCTGGAAGACAGAACCAATCATCAGTAAACATGCTGCTGCATTCGGGCGATCAGCTGCAATACTAATGGTTGCACCATTTTTGTTAAATTCTTGCTCTCGGGTAAAATCGTTCGAAGATAATTTGTAATGCTGTGCGCAAAAAACAATACTTTTATTTAAGAAAATTTGGCACAAATTAAAATACGGTTTAGACACAGAATTGTTGATGGTATTGATCAATTGTTTTGGATCATAAAATTGAATATTCAGTGCTAAAACATTTTTCAATTCAGATGGATTGGTTTGCGCAATTTCTACTTTAGATGTTTCAGATTTCTGTGCTGCAACGGCTTGACTTAAACTTTGTGCAGATTTTTCAGCTGCTAAAGCTTCGGTTAATTGAATAATTTCATGTTTTAAGCGTGACTCATGATTTACACGCGCCAAATATTCACTACGTGTTGGTCGAGCAATTGCACGATAAGCCAACCACAATAAGCCGTGAATGATCAGTGAAGCTAAAATCGCGAGCCATTGCGTACGTAGGATTTCACCAATGCTTGGTTTAATCAGCGTAATTTCAATACTACCGACTTTCTTTTCATTTTGCAGCGCATCACGGACAAAGACTTCACCTTGACGGGTTTTTGCCATGCCACTCGTTGCAAGCACTTGATTTTTAGCATCGAGAATGCGAATAGATGCGACACTTGGATTGGTCGCATAACGATTGGCAAGCAAAGCTAAGGACACTGTATTGGCGGGTTCAAGCTCAGCAACACTGTCTGTCACTAACTGGCTGGTGATCAGTTGTCCCTGACTCGCACGGTTTTCGTTCAGTTGGTGAGTAGTTGCGATTACCAATAAAAATGTGTGTAATACAAAACTTACGGTAAGTAGGCTAGCAAAAAGCCCTTGTCTTGGTGCATTCAACGTAAACTTCCAAAGAAAAAATATTCGATTTCGATTATGATTCTAACAATAGTTGTAGCTCAGACCCGAGTCAATTCATGCAAGAAATCATTCTTATATCCTTTTTAGGACCTGACCAACCGAATCAGTTTACTCGGTTAATGCAGGTACTTTCCGTACATTCTTTGCAAATATTGGATGTTGGTCAGGCGGTTATTCATAATCAATTGACGTTAGGCATTGTTGTTTCGTCAGATGATCAGACTGCGACTGCACTTGCAATGAAAGATATCCTTATTTTAGCACATGATATCGGTTTAACTGTTCGATTTAAACCAATCATAGGTACAGATTACGATCAATGGGTGAGTGAAGGTGGACGTACACGTTATATCGTGACAGCACTCGCGCCCGAATTGACTGCGGAGCATTTAAAACAAGTAACGCAGATTGTATCGAATCAAGGTTTCAACATTGAAACTGTTACACGTTTATCAGGTCGTCCTGAGCGTGATGGGCAGCAAGATGGTTTAAAACGCTCATGTGTAGAGTTTGGTTTAAAAGGGCAAATGCTTGATGCTCAAGCCATGCGAGCAGCATGTTTACGCCTTTCT
>CAXYZD010000219.1:0-3284 GCA_964293455.1 uncultured Acinetobacter sp.
GTCCAAATGCAGGCGTACAAGCCATGCTGACTGCGCTGACCATTACTGCAATTTTAGCCGTAATGGAAGTTTCTCTCTCATTTGATAATGCTGTTGTAAATGCTTCAGTCCTACGTAATTGGGATCATTTTTGGAAAATGATCTTTTTAACCGTGGGTATTTTGGTTGCTGTTTTTGGTATGCGTTTGGTTTTCCCTGTGGTCATTGTTGCCGTGACTGCGGACATGGGCATGATGGAAGTGGTGCGTATGGCACTCAATGATCCAATCCAATATTCTGAAAAGTTAATGGCACATCATGCTGAAATTGCGGCATTTGGTGGTTCATTCTTATTGCTCGTATTTTTAAACTTCTTCCTTGATGACGGTAAAGATACCCATTGGTTTAAATGGTTTGAAAAACGTTTAGCGAGTCTTGCTAATGTTCCTGCAATTTCAGTGTTTATTGCACTGATTGGCTTGCTGATTATGGCTGCCAATGTTGATGATGCAGCACGTTTAGCCGTAACGATGGCGGGTATTTGGGGCATCGTGGTTTATGTGGGTGTTCAAGTACTCAGTCATATGCTTGGTGGTGAGCCTGAAGTTGATGAAGATGGCAATGCTGTTGGACATGATGCCAATGGAGCGCCTACAGGTGTAATTAAAGCGGGTATTGGTGGCTTTATTTACCTTGAGGTGCTTGATGCATCATTCAGTTTTGATGGTGTAATTGGTGCATTTGCCATTACTTCTGATGTTGTCATTATCATGCTTGGTCTAGCAATTGGTGCAATGTTCGTGCGTTCTATGACTATTTATTTAGTCGAGAAAGGTACGTTGGATGCATACATCTATCTAGAACATGGTGCACATTATGCGATTGGTGCATTGGCGTTTATTATGCTTGCAAGTGGTACAGGCGTACATGTGCCTGAAGTTGTAACGGGTCTGATTGGTGTGGCATTTATTGTCTGGGCAATTTTTGCATCTATTCAATACAACAAACGAGCAGTACAACAGGGTTAATGACCTGTTTAGAAAAATATGATGAGGAGGATGCAATATGCATCCTCTTTTTTATGGGTGAAATTGCGACAAAGTCACGCCAATATGCGATGATGTATCTCAAAAGTTGTTTGATTGAATTGAAAAGTTTATAGCTATGATGAATGCCTTAGAACGCCGTGCAACCTTTGCGCTCAGCAGTATTTTTGCTTTGCGAATGTTAGGTTTGTTCATGATTATTCCTGTATTTGCAGTGGCGGGGCAGTCATATCAGTATGCGACTCCGGCATTGCTTGGTTTGGCAGTCGGTGTATACGGCTTAAGTCAAGCATTATTACAAATCCCATTTAGTTTATTGGCAGATCGTTTTAGCCGTAAACCACTGATTATTTTTGGCTTATTATTATTCGCCTTAGGTGGTGCAGTCGCCGCGATGTCTGAAACCATTTATGGCGTAATCATTGGTCGAGCGATTGCCGGTGCAGGAGCAGTGTCTGCAGTGGTGATGGCACTACTTGCCGATGTGACCCGTGAAGAAAACCGTACCAAAGCCATGGCAACCATGGGCATGAGTATTGGTGTGTCTTTTGTGGTGGCATTTAGCCTTGGGCCGTGGCTCACAACTTTGGTTGGAATATCAGGACTATTTTGGGTTACTACAATCATGGGTTTACTTGCTATGCTCATGCTCTTTATGGTACCTAAAACCACACGCCATCATCAAAATTTTCGACATGGTTATGTGAAACAGCTTAAACAAGTGTTGAAAATGGGCGATTTAAATCGACTGCATGTTTCGGTTTTTTCACTACATTTACTGCTAACCGCAATGTTTATTTATGTTCCATCACAGCTAATCGGTTATGCAGGAATTCCATTATCTAAACACGGTATTGTGTATTTGCCTTTATTGGTTGTGAGTTTGTTCTTTGCATTTCCAAGTATTATCTTGGCTGAAAAATATCGCAAAATGCGTGGAATATTTCTTGTTGCTATTACAGGAATTATCACAGGTTTACTGATTCTTATTTTTGGTTATGAATCAAAATATATTCTGCTCACAGGTTTAGGATTATTTTTCATTGCATTTAATGTCATGGAAGCACTTTTACCTTCATGGATTTCAAAGGTAGCACCGATTGAGTCTAAAGCAACGGCAATGGGCGTTAATGCGAGTGCACAATTCCTTGGTGCATTTTTTGGCGGGACATTGGGCGGGCAATTGTTACTTTTACATAATACAACCATGGGCTGGAGCATTCTTTCAGCGATTGCCATCATTTGGTTATTGATTAGTTTTGGCTTGGAACAACCCCGTTATTTAAGCTCTATTGTACTGCGTTTACCTGAAGATAAACAAACCGATGATTGGACTTCTCAACTCTTGGCAATTCGTGGTATTGAAGAAGTTGTGGTGATGTCAGAACATCAGGTGGCGTATTTAAAGGTCGATAAACAGCAAATTGATGATGCTGCGCGACAACATTTAACGCACTTGTTAGGTAAAGAGGTAGCCATTTAATCATAACTCTTATAAAGTAAAACATAGATTTGAATAGGAAGATTAGAGCAAATGCGCGGCGTAAATAAAGTTATATTAGTAGGTACTTTGGGTAAAGATCCTGAGACAAAATCATTTCCAAATGGTGGTTCATTGACTCAGTTTTCGATTGCGACAAGCGAATCGTGGACAGATAAAACTTCGGGCGAAAGAAAAGAACAAACAGAATGGCACCGTATTGTTTTGAACAATCGTTTAGGTGAAATTGCACAGCAATATTTGCGTAAAGGTTCAAAAGTTTATATTGAAGGTTCACTGCGTACACGCCAGTGGACAGATCAAAATGGTCAAGAACGCTATACAACAGAAATTCGTGGTGACCAAATGCAAATGCTTGACAGTCGTCAGCAAGGCGATCAAGGTCAAAACGCTGATAATGGCGGTTATCAGCAACCTCGTTTTAATAACAATCAGCAAGGCGGTCATAACAACAGTAATACCAATAATAACCAAGGTGGTGGTTACGGTAATCAGGGTGGTAACCAAGCTGGCTATAACAATCAGAGCAATCAAGGTGGATATGGTAATGGCGGAACTTCTGTAAACCAAGGTTTCCAGTCACCTAAACCTGCTGCTCCATCTGCGCCTGCACAAGCACCTGCAGATTTGGACGATGATCTTCCCTTTTGAGACACACCTGAGAGTGTATTTTGTTAAATTTTAATATTTTTTATTATTTAACAAGGCGGATTCAAGCGGCAAGTGCAACAGTATAAAAACCAGCCATAACATCACTG
>CAXYZD010000220.1:0-3257 GCA_964293455.1 uncultured Acinetobacter sp.
TTAGAATTTTTTTTCTCAATTCCAGTCTGAATGTTCTTTAACAGTTCTTCAGAAGGAACAAAACCAAAAAAGGGCATTGTAAAAACCTCAATGTTTTATTGTCGCGCCAATCGAATTGGGCTTGGCATCCATGATTCATCCGATACACGTACAGGGTTGATATCCAATCCACCACGACGTGTATATGTTGCATATACCATCAGCTTTTCTGGTTGTAGTATTTGCCAAACATCAGCAAAAATTTGTTCCACACATTGTTCATGGAAACCATTATGTTGACGGTACGAAATAATATAAGCTAAAAGGCTGCGATAACAAGGTTTTTTACCTCTATAACGAATAAAAACTGTTCCCCAGTCGGGTTGACCTGTCACAGGGCAATTACTTCTCAGTAAGTGTGAATACAGCTCTTCTTCGATAGACTCAGCATTATCCTGATTTGCATCAGTTTGCTCAAAACGAAGTAAAGTTGCATCAGGATGATTAGATAAGCGTTCAGGCACTTGATCATCAATGCAAGTACCAGATGGTTTGGTAATATCTAACTCATCTGCTTGAAATAAAGTTAATGTCACAGGTGCTTGTGCAGCATGTGATAAATCTTTTTCAACAGTGGCAATAAAAGCATTTTTTGAATCAAATTGCGTAAAGTTCATACTATTAAAGTAGAGCTTTAACGATTTTGACTCGATTAAGTTCGGTGAAGAAGCGGGTAGGGTAATACGCCCAATTGCCACTTGTGGAATTCCATGTACATTCAGCCATGAAATTTCAAAGACATGCCACCAATCTTTACCTTTATAGATGCCATCGACATGTGCATATTTTTCACGTGGCTCTGCACGTGAAATCGGGAAAAGGATATCGGGTTGATAAGTGGTTGGGTATTCGGTTTCTTTACCCAAAAGAGAGAGTTCAACAGTCATTATTCACGCATTCCTGCACCACGAGAAAGTAAATAGTAGGCAACACCATAAAGTAGTCCGCAACATAAGGTCACAACAGCAAGCGATAAAGAAACATTTACATCACTATGACCCAAGATGCCGTAACGGAAGGCATTGACCATATATACAATCGGGTTAATTAAAGAGAGATTTTGCCAAAAAGGGCTAAGCGCACTAATTGAATAGAATACACCACCTAAATAAGTTAGGGGAGTCAGTACAAAGGTAGGGATGATGGAAATATCATCAAAAGATTTTGCATAAACAGCGTTAATTAAACCACCCAATGAAAACAATAGGGAAGTGATAACAACTGTATATATAGTTATGAAAATATTATGGATGGCAAGGTCAGTGAAAAATAGACTCATTGCTGTGACAATTGCACCGACTAAAACGCCTCGACTTAAACCACCAATCACAAAGCCAAGTAAAACCAAATGCAAAGGCACAGGGCTCATAATCAGTTCTTCAATGCTTTTTTGAAATTTAGCACTGAAATAACTTGAAGAGACATTGGCATAGCTGTTGGTTATGACTGCCATCATAATTAGACCGGGAACGATAAATTGCATATAGGTGAAACCACCCATTTGCCCAATACGTGAACCGACCAAATTACCAAAAATCACAAAGTACAAACTCATGGTGATCGCAGGTGGTAATAAAGTTTGTGGCCAAATTCGCATAAAACGACGAATTTCTTTGTAGACGAGCGTATATAGCGCAACTCTCATTTGGCTAAAGTTCATTGCGCAGCTCCTTCAAGATTTTTTTCCACCATTTTGACAAATAGCTCTTCAAGGCGGTTGGATTTGTTACGCATACTACGGACTTGAATACCTTTTGCTTCAAATAGTTGGAATAAATCATTCATAGAATGCATTTTATCCATGCTCACTTCTAGGGTAACAGGATCAATAAAGCTAAATTTCAGCCCAATAATATCAATTTCAAAAGGTTCAATCGGGTGATCTAAGTCAAAAATAAATGACTCTTCATTGAGCTGATTTAAAAAGGCTTTCATGGTGGTATCTTCTTTAATTACACCACGGTCAATAATCGCAATACGGCGTGCCAATAGTTCAGCTTCTTCTAAATAGTGCGTTGTTAAAATAATAGATGTGCCATTTTCATTCATTTCGGTGAGAAAATCCCACATTGAACGACGTAGCTCAATATCTACACCTGCAGTCGGTTCATCTAAAATAAGCAGTTTAGGTTCATGCATCATGGCACGGGCAATCATGAGGCGACGTTTCATACCGCCTGAGAGCATCCGACCTTGGGTATTGCGTTTTTCCCATAAGCCTAATTTTTCTAAATAATGTTCAGCACGTTGTTCAGCAATTTTCTTTGGAATGCCGTAATAGCCTGCTTGTGTCACCAAAATATCAAAGGTTTTTTCAAACTGAGCAAAGTTAAACTCTTGTGGCACAACACCTAAATTTTGTTTTGCTGCAGAAGGATGTGTATCTAAGCTGTGCCCGAAAATTTCAACAGTGCCAGAAGTTTTTTTGGTCAATGAACTGATGATACTGATCGTCGTCGATTTACCTGCGCCATTTGGCCCCAATAATGCATAAAACTCACCTTCAGGAACTGTTAAATCGATGCCTTTTAATGCTTGAAAACCATTTTTATAGGTTTTGGATAAATCTCTTAACGTCAAAGCATCAGTCATGAAATTCTCATAGATTGAAATAAAGTCATATTGTGAGTGATCTTGTTCAATAAACCAAGCTTGATACATGGAATAGTGCATTGCGTTTGATGGGTGTTGTATAAAGTATGAACAGTAATGTTTGCTATTTGGGCTAAAGCATTGATATGGGCTTTACCTTGTGGTTTTTTTTGTTATGATGTGCGCATTCTACAAAAAGCGCTCATAGCTCAACTGGATAGAGTACAGGTCTCCGAAGCCTGTGGCGTGGGTTCGAGTCCCGCTGAGCGCACCATAAATAAAATAATTAGATTTTTATAAAGATATACGCATGTATATTTATTGTGTTTTTAGCCAAAAAATCTCATCTCATCGCTATAAAAGAATGGAAGAAAGACAGTAAAAAACTCTATTTAGCCATTTTAAAAAAATTAAGACCATTCATTTTAAAGTTATATGTTTCAATATTATATAAAATTGAAAATAATAACGTGGAAATCCATTCAGATTCATTATTTTATTTTTACACGTTTAAATCCTTATATTTCTAACAAAGGTGAAATTTTGCATAAAATTCATAAGATAAGACTAAAGTCTAGTACTTGGGTTTCAATGTAATTAAAATATAAAAAAATTAAAAAATAACA
>CAXYZD010000221.1:0-3250 GCA_964293455.1 uncultured Acinetobacter sp.
TGATGCTGTGATGCGTGGGTTAGAGTTTCTTAAAAAGTACAAAGTCGAGTTTAATATTCTTGCGACAGTAAATAGTTATAACGTCCATTTCCCATTAAAAATTTATAACTTCTATAAAGAAATTGGCGCACGTTATATTCAATTTACCCCAATTGTTGAACGTGAAATGAACGATGCCAATCAGACATCGACAGGTTTGCATCTTGCGTCACCATTGATTCCAAATACACAGGCAAAAATTACCGAATGGACGGTTAATCCGTTAGATTATGGGAAGTTTTTAAATACGATTTTTGATGAGTGGGTCAAGCAAGATGTCGGTGAATATTTTGTCATCAATTTTGATGCCATGCTTGCCAATTGGATGGGCGTAGAGCCACCAATTTGTGTTTTTGCCAAAAAATGTGGGCATGCAATTGCAATGGAACATAATGGCGATATTTATTCATGCGATCATTTTGTTTTTGATGAATATAAATTGGAAAATATTGGTAACGATAAATTATCTAAGTTATTGAATAGTGCTGAGCAGATTAAGTTTGGTAATGATAAGCAAGACAATTTGCCAAACCAATGTAAACAATGTGAATTTTTATTTGCATGTAATGGTGAGTGTCCTAAAAATCGCATTTTGCATACCAAAGATGGCGAGCCAAATTTAAATTATTTGTGTGAAGGGTTTAAAGTTTTTTATAGGCATATCGATCCTTATATGACATTTATGGTGAATGAGTTAAGGCACGATAGAAGTCCTTCAAATATTACCAAGATGTTTGATCATATTTAATTAATGGGTTATGAATAAAAATAATGACTTAAATTTATATTTAAGTCATTTTTAATATGCACAGAAAATATTTAATCTAAAAAAACGATTATTTTTATAAAAAACTACTGTTTCACCTGTTATATGTTTTTACGTATTCTTATTTTACTAAATAAGCATTCTCTGAAACGAATTAAAGGAAAACCAAATGAGCTTAATCAATACTGAAGTTAAAGCATTTAACGCAACTGCATATAAAGACGGTCAATTTATTGAAGTATCTGAAAAAGATATGTTCGGTAAATGGTCAGTTGTATTCTTCTATCCTGCTGATTTTACTTTTGTATGCCCAACAGAGTTAGGTGATCTTGCAGACAACTATGCCGAATTCCAAAGCATGGGTGTAGAAATTTATTCAGTATCTACAGATACACACTTTACGCATAAAGCTTGGCATGATTCTTCGGATGAAATTAAAAAAATTCAATACACCATGATTGGTGATCCAACATGGACATTGACTAAAAACTTCGATGTTTTAATTGAAGCTGATGGTATGGCAGACCGTGGTACATTTGTAATTGATCCTGAAGGAAAAATTCAAATTGTAGAAATCAACGCAGGCGGTATTGGTCGTGATGCAGCTGAGCTTCTTCGTAAAGTTAAAGCGGCACAATATGTTTATGCACACCCAGGTGAAGTATGTCCTGCAAAATGGAAAGAAGGCGATGCAACACTTGCACCCTCAATTGATCTAGTCGGTAAAATCTAAGCAATTGACCGAATAAATGATTCATATATAAAAGAAAACCCAGCAAAATATGCTGGGTTTTTTATGTTCTCAATATAATATTTATGCTGTATTTTAAAGCCGAATTTACACGATATAGCCATCACTTTCAGGGGCATGCGCTCGTAAACCTTCAATCAAATGTTCAATTAATTTTTCCATGACAGGGCGTTGGCCTTTGCGAGAGGCATAGACCAATTGCACCGTACCTACATTTGAGCACCAATCGGGGAATAAGTGAATCAGTCGACCTGCGGCAATATCATCTTTTACAGTTAAATAAGGCAAATCGGCAATGCCTAAACCATCAAGTACAGCGTAGTACGTGCCTGCTAGGTCATTACTTTTAATACGTGGTTGTAGCGGAATATCAATTTCATCTTGGTGCGTGAGATTGTGCAAATGCCAATGGTATTGTTGTTTATGCGCCCCTAAAACGATACTTGGGAAAGCATTTAATTCGGTAATGTGTTGAAGTATTTTCCCTTGTAAAAGCTCTGGGCTTGCAACCAAACAATGCGTAGTTTTAATCACATCACGGACAATAATGCTCGAATCTTCGTTTGATGAAAAGTTTGTACGAATGGCGAGATCAATGTCATCCCGTAAAATATCGACACGGCGACTGGTCAATTCAAGCTCGACGTTTATTTTTGGATGGTTTTTTAAAAATGTATTGAGCAATGGACGAACCTGATACTCCATCATCACAGGAGGACAACTAATTTTGATTAAACCGTATGGGTCAATTTTTTGTTTTAAAAGTACACTTTGCGCAATTTCGACTTGTTCAATAATTTTATTACATTCCTCAAAAAACTCTTGTCCAAGTGATGTGACTTTGAAGTGACGTGTAGAGCGTTGAATTAATGTGATATTAAATTTTGCTTCGAGATCTAAGATTCTACGACTTAATTTAGATTTTGTAATATTGCTTGCTTCACTCGCAGCACTAAAACCGCCATGTTTGACGACAAGATAAAAATAATAATAGTCATCAAAAGAATGCATTGATTTATCCGAAACGTTCAGTCAGAGCTAAATTATAGCATTGATGTAGAAATCAGTAGAATTTACATTCTAAAATCGACTCGTTTAAAACAAAAAAGCGATCCGAAGATCGCTTTCCAAAATCATCAGTTGAGCTGATTACTTTGTTGTATTTTTCACATAGCTTTGAATCAGGTTGCTGTAGTCAGGAATGTGCGCGCCAAACAATGCACCTAAACCTTCAATGTCATTACGCCAATCACGGTGCAATTCACAAGAAGCACCGAACCAAGTCATGAGCTGAGCGCCAGCTTGTGACATACGGTCTAATGCAGAATCACGTGTTAATTGGTTAAATGTACCAGAAGCATCCGTGATCACGAACACATCAAAATCTTCAGCAAGTGCAGAAAGTGTAGGGAATGCAACACATACTTCAGTGACAACACCAGCAATGATCAGTTGTTTTTTACCTGTTGCTTTAACAGCTTTAACGAAGTCTTCATTATCCCAAGCGTTAATTTGACCAGGACGAGCAATATAAGGCGCATCTGGGAATATTGTTTTTAATTCTGGAACTAAAGGACCATTTGGACCATCTTCAAAACTTGTTGTTAAAATTGTTGGAAGGTTAAAATATTTTGCTGCAGCAGCAAGTGCTAAAACGTTGTTTTTGAATTTATCAGGATCAATATCACGAACCA
>CAXYZD010000222.1:0-3210 GCA_964293455.1 uncultured Acinetobacter sp.
GCAATGGTTGGAAAAATCAATTTTGACCCAATTAGAATTTTTAGATCAGCAAACTAGAGTAAGCCAATGATTATTGTATGTCCTTCTTGTGGTGCCAAAAATCGTATTCCTGAAGATAAAATTGCATCAAGCCCAACCTGTGGACAATGTCATCAAGCCCTCATTCCATTGGCACCGATTGAACTTAATGAACAAAATTTCAGTAACTTTATTAGCAATAGTGATTTACCTGTCATCATTGATTTATGGGCAGAATGGTGCGGTCCATGTAAAATGATGGGACCACATTTTGCTGAAGTTGCTAAGCACAATCCGAGCGTGGTTTTTGCTAAAATTGATACAGAAGCCAATCCTCGTTTGAGTGGTGCTTTTAATATTCGTAGCATTCCGACATTGGTTTTAATGAATAAAACGACTGAAGTTGCTAGAATAAGTGGTGCATTACGTGCTAACCAGTTACAAGAATGGTTAGATCAACAATTGAAATTGCTTAATTAAATTCACGGCTTGGAGTTATTGTGTCAGATTCTCATGAAAAACCAGAAGGTACACTATCTTTACAAACCATCGCTATGCCAGCAGATACCAACTGGAGTGGTGATGTATTTGGTGGTTGGATTGTGTCACAAATGGACTTGGCGAGTGCGATTCACGCAGAACGTTTTAGTAAAGGACGCTGTGCAACAATTTCAATCAATGAAATGACTTTTCTGGTTCCTGTAAAAGTTGGCGATGTCATTAGTTGTTATACCAAAATTTTAAAAGTGGGAAATACTTCAATTCAAATGCAAATTGAAGTTTGGGATAGTCATGATGATTCTCGCCCTGCAAAACGTGTTACAGCAGGGATGTTTACCTTTGTTGCTGTCGATGTTGCTGGAAATAAACGTCAAATTCCTGAAGAATCGAAACAAAAATTTTTAGCATCACAAAGTGCTTAAAAGCTGACTATTAAATATAAAAAATCCCAATATTATTTGGGATTTTTTATATATCTCAATTTAAATAAGGTCAGTACTTTATCTGAATCAAAACATTGTATTGTTATTGGCACTTGGTTCAGGAACATCTTGTTGTACATCCCAATGTTCAACAATTTTGCCATTTTCAACTCTAAAAATATCGACAACCGCAACACCACGATCTTGTGCATTTTGAGTTGAATGTACATGCAAGAAAACCAAATCACCTTCGGCTACCGCACGTTTAATGACACTTTTGGCTCCAGAGTTTTCTTTAAAGTAGCCTGTAAAATATTCGACAAAGGGTGCTTTACCATCGGGTACGTGAGGATTGTGTTGAATATATTGACTACCAATATAACGATCAGCATAGTCTTTGACTTGGTGTTTGATAAATACACCTTCATAAAAATCGGTAACTATTTTTTTATTTTGTTCAGCCAGTTGCATTGCTGAAATCGCATTTAAAGTATTGTTGCTTACAGCCGTTGCCACTTGATTAGGGTTTTGGCTACACGCCATTAACAGTAAGGGCAGGACTTAGAATTAGACCAAGTGTAAGCCATTTTTTAGGATGTTTGATTGACATGACTATGCTCAAAATGATGTGAATTTGACATCATTTTGAGCGAATCGAATGGGTTTCTATAGTGAGGAAATGTCACTGATTTTAAGTAATTTAGTAATTTTTATACTTACTTAAAAGTAAGTTTTATTTACATTTATTTATTTTTTAAACGGTCTTTTGATACCCAAGCCCAAACCATTTCACCTTTGACAGGTTCTTGCCCTGATTCGTCGGTAATGGTAACAGCAACAGTCGTTTCACCTTTGTCTGTTGTTTCGATTTCTTTGATTTGTTCTGCTGTGAGTGTTGCTACTGCTTTCATATCACCTTTAGATGGGCGCTTATAGTCCATATGCAGGCTTTTGATCAGTACAATTGAGGTGTCAGGAACATTCATTGCCACCACAAACCCTGTCGCTGTTTCTGCAATCAGTGCCATCGCGACAGCATGTAGCTGACCGATATGGTTTTGCATTGCACGATGATTTTTAATTTCAACGATTACGTTCGTTGAGGTGACTTCGATATATTTAATATTGGCAGAACCGACCATAGGCACGACTCGACCAAACGCTTTACTCCACAGCGTACTACGTACACCTTTTGGAAATTTTGAAGTTGCCTTAACAAGCTTGGCTAAACGATTGGTCTGAGTCATGTTTTTACCTATGCGATCATAAGGACCTTAGTCCTTAAAGTTATTGAACTGTAATGGAACACCAAATTGTTGTTCTCTTAAGAAAGCCATTACTTGTTGTAAGGTATCGCGTTTTTTATCAGTCACACGAATTTTATCACCTTGGATAGAAGATTGCGCTTTGATGCCGCTTTCTTTAATGGCTTTATTAATTTTTTTTGCGGTATCAGAGTCAAGACCATCTTTAAGTTTGATGACTTGAATCACATTTTTACCTGAAGCGGTCATTTTTTGTGGATCAAGCGATTGAATATCAACTTTACGTTTAAAGAAATTACTTTCGAGCATGGCATAGACCTGCTCACACTGAAAATCACTTTCAGTGGTAATTTTAATTTCTTTATTTTTCTCATTAATATCAATAGAAACATCCTGACCACGGAAGTCAAAGCGTGTTGCAATCTCCTTTTGAGTGTTTTGAACCGCGTGATTAACTTCAAAAATTTCCAATTCTGAAACAATATCCATAGAAGGCATGATTTTGACCTTTGCAAAGTGAAAGAATATCTGAGATGCTAGGGATGTTTTCTTCATTTGCCAAGTGTTGTTTACATCAAAGGAGTGCACAATGATCCGTAAGCAAGAAATTACAACATTTGAGTTCCCAGAAAATGCGGTTATCTGGGATGTTCGTGACGCAAAAGCCTACGCTGAAGGCCATATTAAAGGTGCTGTTCATCAGCCCATAGATGGTTTAACAGCAGACAGCTTGACTCAAGTTGGGGCGGATCAGTCTATTTACATTTTGTGCGGTGGTGGTAGTAAAGCGCCTCGTGCAGCAGAAAAGCTAGAAACTTTAGATGATTCACGAGATTATGTGATTCTGATGGGGGGGACGCGTGCTGCCCGTGATGCGGGTTTGCCACTCGACTCATAAGTGTTTAAAAAGCGCCGTAAGGCGCTTTTTTATATATTGAAGAAAAATTTCTAGGGTGTGTTGACACTTTTAGCTTAAAAAAATAGCGAAGTAGTAAAATCAAATC
>CAXYZD010000223.1:0-3195 GCA_964293455.1 uncultured Acinetobacter sp.
GTTGAGTATCCCATAAGACCTATTGTGATATATTATTAAAAATTTAGCTATATTGTGTTGGAATGTCACTTTGAAAGAATAATTCGATGCAAAATGCAGGAAAAGAGGATGGAATATAAATCCAAAGAAAATAACGAAATCGTGCTGTAATGTAAATGATACCCATGATATAGATCATGCTTAGCATGGTATTGCTTATAATCATCAGATGTAAAATGGTTAGATGATCATTTTTAATCACAAGATAGTGATGAATGAGATAAACACCAATACCAAGCACACAGCCTGTTAATAAACAATACAGTTGATTTAATGCATCTAGATTGAGTGGGTTTAAATTTGGACGTGTTATACCGTGATGGATACTAAACCAAGCGATCCCCGTGATTAAACACAAGGCTAAAAACCAATACTTTAATGTGATTGGGCCATGAATAAAATTTAATTGAAAAAGATTTAGAGTGAAAAAACTAATGAATAAAACCCAGAGAAGAAATATTCTTATCTGGTGGCTAATATTCTTCATTTGTGATGTATACACACTCGGAGAAAGAGGCTCGTCTCGAACTTCAATCATATGCAGTACACCTATCGTTGTTGTTTTAATTTAAGATATTGAAAGTGAGGTTCTAACAATATTTTCCATATAAATTCACGTTTAATCATTGATTAAATTTATTCTTTTAATCAATATTACGTTACTTTTATTTGGTTTGAAAATCAATATGTTTTTAAATAATTTAACAGATTTTTAAATAAAGGTGATATTAAGCAAGGTTTATCAATGTAAGTGCGACAATAGGTGCGGTTTCTGTACGTAAAATCCGATCACCCACACACCAGTTGATAAAACCCGCTGTATTTGCAGTTTCAATTTCAATTTCACTCAATCCGCCTTCAGGACCAATGAGTACAGCAAGTGATGCACCTGTATTTTGTAAGACATTTTGCTGATTTTTATTCGGGGCGAGGACAAGGCGGCTTTCAGGTAAATCACTCTGTAGCCATGCTTCTAATGAGATCGGTGCTAAAATTTCAGGTACACGGTTCATACCGCACTGTTCACAAGCAGCAATCGCAATACCTTGCCAATGTTCAATTTTCTTTTGGTCTCGATCATATTTGAGGCGCATTTCACAACGTTCTGAGGTCAGTAGTTGAATACGCCAAACACCAAGTTCAACTGCTTTTTGAATCGCATAATCCATACGATCGCCCTTACTCATCACTTGACCGATTAGAGTCTTTTTTGCAGGGGTACGATCATCTGCATTGAAATGATCAATAGAGACAGAGGCGGTTTTTTTATTAATTTCAGTCAATGTGGCTTGATATTCACCACCTTGTCCATTGAATAGGGTCGCGGTTTCACCCAATTTGGCACGTAAGACTTTAACCCAATGATGAAATACTGTTTCAGTCAGTTCAATAGTGGTATTTACTGCTAAATCAGTTTCAATATAAAAACGAGGCATTCAGTCTTACTCTTTCAATGTACAAAATTGGGTGATGTATAAATTAGGCTAAACCGAGGTCAAGCACCAATTGGCGATTTGGTTCTATGTGGTTCATGGTGTAAAAATGTAGACTTGGCGCACCACCAGCAATCAGGCGTTCGCACAATTTGACATTGACTTCATGACCGAATGCTTTAATGCTTGCAGCATCATCGCCATAAGTTGCAAGTTGTTTACGAATCCAACGTGGAATCTCAGCACCTGTACCATCAGCAAAGCGAATAAGGTTACTTGCATTGGTGATTGGCATAATGCCTGGTGCAACAGGAATATCAATACCTTCTTTCTGAATGCGATCTATGAAATAGAAATATGCATCTGGATTGAAGAAAAATTGAGTTAATGCTGCATTTGCACCTGCACGGACTTTTTCACAAAAACGTTGAATGTCTTTGTCAAAGCTATCTGCTTGAGGATGCATTTCAGGGTAAGCTGCCACTTCAATGTGGAAATGATCACCTGAATGTTCACGAATAAAGCGAACTAAATCTTGTGCATAAGGTAATTCACCTAAGCCGACTTGACCTGATGGTAAGTCACCACGAAGCGCAACAATACGGTCAATACCTTGTGATTTATACAAATCAAGTAATTCAGCAATCCGTACTTTGTCATCACCAATACAAGAAAGGTGAGGTGCAACAGGTGTACCTTTACCATTAAAATCATGAATAGCAGCAAGTGTGCGTTCACGCGTTGAACCACCCGCACCATAAGTCACAGAGAAAAATTCAGGGTTCAGTAGTTGTAATTCTTGATGAACAACACGAAGTTTTTCCGCACCTATATCTGTTTTAGTCGGGAAAAATTCAAACGAAATTGGGACGCGTTTGGTCATTTTTTCAAATCCTTTTATAAAACTTTTTATTTTGACCTATTCCTAGCCCCCTCCCTTAGGGAGAAGGTTAGGATGAGGAGATAAAAACTTAGTATTTATAAGTCTCAGATTTGAATGGACCTTCAACAGCTACACCTAAGTAATCTGCTTGTACTTGAGTCAATTGAGTCAAGACACCACCGAAACCAAGAACCATTGCAGCTGCAACTTCTTCATCTAATTTCTTAGGAATAAGTTCTACACGGATTTGAGCTGTTTTTTCAGATTCTGGAAGATCAGCAAATTTTTCAGCAAATAAATGCATTTGACCCAATACTTGGTTGGCAAATGAACCATCCATAATACGTGATGGGTGACCTGTTGCATTACCGAGGTTCACTAAACGACCTTCAGAAAGAAGGATCAGGTAGTTATTCTCGTCTTCTGAACGATACACTTGATGTACTTGTGGCTTAACTTCAACCCATTTGTAACCACGTAAGTAATTCGTGTCGATTTCAGTATCGAAGTGACCGATGTTACATACAACTGAACCTGCTTTTAATGAATCAAGCATAGCTGAGTCACAAACGTGGTAGTTACCTGTTGTGGTTACGATCAAGTCAGTATTTTGAAGAAGGTCAAGATTGATGTCTTCTTTTTTACCTGTTTGTACGCCATTTTTGTATGGAGAAACAACTTCATAACCGTCCATACATGCTTGCATTGCACAGATTGGATCAACTTCAGTTACACGTACAATCATGCCTTCTTGACGAAGTGATTGTGCAGAACCTTTACCTACATCACCATAACCGATCACAAGCGCACGACGACCAGATAAAAGCATATCTGTACCGC
>CAXYZD010000224.1:0-3147 GCA_964293455.1 uncultured Acinetobacter sp.
AAAATTGCAGTAATGGTCAGCGCAGTCAGCATGGCTTGTACGCCTGCATTTGGACCGTGATTCAGTCCCCAATATGCAGATATACCTAAACATACGACCGTAAAAATGATTGAGAAACCAAAATGTTTCCACATGATAGATCGACCTTCAAAGAATATTTGAACTAGCGAAAAACTTAAAATTGATTAAGTATAATTGTGCATAATTATGACGACTTTTTCACATTTAAGCCAAAATTCTTCGTATGATTTTTTGTAGCACTACATTAACGTCATTATGGTTCAGTATCTTCTGTCCTAAAGTCTTGTTATAGTCCCGATATTCGCAAAATCCCCCCTTATTTTACGGAAATTGAATATGAGTTTTTCTCAGGATGTATGGCAACGTAATCTTGCATTGTATCAAAAAACTTTAGCACTCCCTTTTAATCAAGAGTTGGCTCAAGGCACGTTGAGTAAAGATGTTTTTTGTCACTATGTCATTCAAGATGCACATTATTTAGTGGCTTATGGTCGTGCTTTAGCTGTATGTGGTGCAAAAGCCTTTGATGCCGATGACATTATTCAGTTTACCCAAGGAGCGAAAGAAGCCATTGTGGTTGAACGCAGTTTACATAACGGCTTTATGCACGATTTTGGCATCAGTAAAGCAGACTTTGAAAATACGCCTTTAACCCTTGCTTGCCATCATTACACTTCATTTTTAACTGCAACAGCTTGGTCTGAAAGTTATCCTGTGGTACTTGCATCACTCTTACCTTGTTTTTGGATTTATGCAGAAGTTGGCAAAGACATTGTCAGTCAATCAGTTTCAAATAATCCGTATCAAGCTTGGGTAGACACCTATTCTGGTGAAGAATTTAATGAAGCGGTGAAAAATGTCCTTGCGACTATTGATCGTATTGCTGAGCGTTGCGATGCCAATACCATTGAGAAAATGCATAAAGCGTATACCAAAGGTGCTGAATTGGAATGGTTATTTTGGGATGGTGCATATCAGCAACGTCAATGGCTCGGTTTAGATGAGTAATCTATCTTCATTCATTTATTTATTTATAATAGTAACCAAGCACCAACGCAGTCATTTTAAAATTAAGATTGCTCTTCTAAATTCCTTTTAAAATTTCAAAACCCTGTGTCGTCAACCCAACATTCAGTTGGGTGATGTAATAATGTGCCACCGCCTGAAATGGATCATTTTGTAAAATCTGTTCGAGTTCAGGCAAAGGTATATCTTTCACTAAAAACACACCACCCGTTATAGGGTTTTTTCTGCCTGCGGCAATAAACGTACCATTGGCGATATAGGGTTTAAGCCAGTCGATATGCGCTTTTAACAATAGATCTACTTCATCTAAACTTTTTTGATAATTCAAATTGACGATATACATGTTTATTCCTCATTGGTTTAGCTTTAGGGCTTAGAATGTAATTCTTGTTTAATCTCCTAATCATTCTTATACCTAAAACAACGATAAATACTGTTTATGAAAAGTAATGATTCCATCCATAAACTAAACCTGCTGCTGCAATCACCCAACATAGTGTTGCAACACTTAAACACGACAACACTGACATACGTGTCGCTAAGAGATACACCATCAATAAATAGATAAAATATGGAATGAGCGACCACATACCAAACAGTGCAGTTTGTTTTAATGCCTCTGTACCTTTTTCTTGCGACACAATCACATGGGCAATTAACGCAAAAGTCGGAAAAAGCGGAACTAAACCTGCAATATAAAATGCCTTACTTTTTGAAAGAATTGAAATCAGTAGAACCACTGCTGCACCCATGACACATTTCAAAAACAATGACAGCATGCCTAATCCAATGATTAAATTTAAAAAAGTTATGTAATTTTACGCTGATTGTTTTGTTTTAAAAGACGTCATTTAAAACAATTGAAACATCTTTATCTTATAAAGGTTAGACAAGTACATAAAAAACATGTCAAAATAAATGAGAATAATTATCATTTATAATTGTTTTAAAACTGAGAATTCATGACTACGGGGGGCAATATGCATCAGGATAATTTAGGTACAGAGGCTATTCGTGCATTTTTCACATTACAATGCTGTTGGCTCAATAGTGAAGAAATCTATTTAGAAAAAGGCTGTACACACTGTGGTTCTGCTGCAACATATTTAATTTACTTCACCAATCCTTCCATTCAAAAACTGATGTTGCAGTTCATTGGCAAATATCAATGTCATTTTGCGAGAAAAATGGATTTACTCGATTTGCCTGATTTTGAAGAACAATATAATAATTTCCTGCAAATACTTGAACATGAGATTAATGCCTATGCTCGAGTACATCATGAAATACCAAGAAATCACACCTTTGAAGATATAGATTCTATTTTTGAAAGATCCTATGCACTCGCATCTTAGTAACAAGAATTTCACAGTATAACGAGGGGATTCTTCTCCTCGTATTTACACTATCATTTCTACAAAATGTAGATTTAAGCTAAAAAGTTTACAACCAATAAAGCAATCAAGGCAGGCAACGCTTGAATATATAAAATCTTTTTACTCGCGGTCATTGCACCATAAAGCCCTGCGACCAATACACAGCCTAAAAAGAAATTGGCAAGTTGCGTGGCAAACGGTGCAGTAGCGCATAAAGACCAAATTAGACCTGCCGCAAGGAAACCATTATATAGTCCTTGATTTTGTGCCAATACTTTAGTCAATTGCGCTTTTTCTGGGTTATTGCCAAAGGTTTTCATTCCGATGGGTTTGTCCCAAAGAAACATTTCTAAAATTAAAAACCAAATATGTAATAGTGCAATTACAGCGATTAATATGTTTGCAATCATTATGAATTGTCCTTTGAATAATTTATAACACTCATTTTTGTATTGAAATGAAATTATTTTAAAACATGAAACAATACTCAAAGCATAATCGAAAATGAAAATAGTGATACAAAAAATTCTGACTTGTTCATCTATAAAATTCATCCTAAAGTATTTTTGAAAAATTTTAACCGACACAAAATGTCGCTAAAAAAATATTTAATACAGCTTGAACAATTTTAAATCGCTATCATATACAACTTAAATTTGCACAATACTGAGAAAGTTTTTATGAGCCAAAGTCATATCCGTATTCGAGGCGCACGTACCCATAA
>CAXYZD010000225.1:0-3140 GCA_964293455.1 uncultured Acinetobacter sp.
TAATTGAGAAAACAAAATAACTCTCTCAAAAACTTTGATTTCGCAAAAATCTAACCCATCACACCACAACTCTATTACGCCCACTTTCTTTGGCTTTGAACAACGAAGCATCTGCTTGATTAAACAACTTATCCCAACTTTCAGCACCACTCGCCACACCAATACTGACGGAAACTTTTAACTTTTCCTCTACATTTGGCAAATCAATCTGTATCTGAGAAATATCAAACAAAATACTTTCTGCAATTTGAATCGTCCAATCAAGATCATATTTCTTCAATAAAATCAAAAACTCATCACCGCCAAAACGCACAATTAAATCTGTTTGAGTAACATTTGCTTTTAAACAAGCAGCGACTTCAACAATGACACGGTCACCGAAAATATGCCCATATCGATCATTCACCGCTTTAAAATAATCAATATCAACGACAATTAAGTTCAATTGTTCAAAGCTTTGCGGCTGCATTTCCATATCTTTCAAATACGCATCCAAAGCTGTTCTATTAGAAACACCCGTTAAACGATCTGTATTTGCCATATTTTTGAGTTGTTCTTCAAATGCATCTCGTTGAATCAACATCGCTTTTAAACTTTCAATCGCCTCAGGTAAGCTTTCGCTACTGTCATGTAGAGCTGAATCAGTCTGAGAAGATAAAGCGACAATACTATTTCGTGCTTGAATTAAGGGTTCAAATAAGTTTTTCCGCGTATAAATCATAATAAAAATCGCAACACCCAAAGACAGTATTGAAATAAATAACGTTAAAAAGAATTTATGCTGAGCAATATCAGTATTATTTCGAGCATTGAGCGCATGTGATTCTAAAATATAATTTTGTAAATCAACCACACTTGAAAAACGACTCACCATATATTCTGTGAGTTGGTTTGGCGTCAAAAAATAGGTTTGATTCTGCTGACTTTCTGAAATTAAAAGATTGACAGCCGACAACCCCTGACCCAAAAAATTTATCTCAACATTTTTATGTAATTCAATATATTGAGGTGTTTTTAATTGTTCAGGTTGCATTGAATCCATCAAGCGCCAGAAATATTTTGCTTGTCTTTGTGCCAGAAGTGAACTCAGGCGATTTTCTTCAGGGATTTTTTGATGTTTACTTAAAGGCGCAATAATCGTGGATGCCACTCGCCCTGCTTGATCACGTAAATCGGCTAACAATAAAACAATCGATGCAAAGTCATTGACAGAGGTATTATTTTTCTTAGCATTTGCAATTAATTGCTGAAAAATATTTCGACAACTATCCCATGCACCAAACATTGAAAAAATTGCGGCATTCATTTCTGCTGTGGTTCGTTGTTCAGCATGTATATAACGATCGACTTGATGACGTGCGCTTTTTAAATCTGACCGCAACTGAACATCAACTCGTTGCGCTAACTGCTCAAATCCTGATTTTTCAAGCATCGCAATGGTCAAATTCATTTGCTGATCGACTTCAATACGATATTTTTGTAATGCATTTAAGTTCAATGCCAGATTATTCATATCACTCGACATGGCTTTATTTGCAGGTGCCCGTTCGCGTGAAATTTTATTGGATAATTCAGCAAATACTCTTAAATTTTGAATATCAACTAAGGTTTGCTGTGATTTTTGATAGTTGCGTTTACTTTCTATAATTTGAGGTAATGCAATAAAAATAATAGATAAAATAATGATAAGCATTAGAATTAACAATCGGGCTTTGATTTGCTCTGAATGTAATTCTTTCGTCATAATCTCTATCCTACTCAAAGCTTTTTTACATTTATGAATTTTTAATATCAATAAATGAATGATGCTGATTTATTCTATATAGCGATCCTCTTTTGAAGACCGCAGTATATAAAGCCTAAACAAACGAATGTTTAAATTTTAGCCACACCTATTGCTACACATTTTATTTAAAAAAAATCCTATGTCCACTTTTATCATTTCTGCTTAAAAAAGTGACAATTATCGTAAGTAAAAAAATATGCCTAACTTATCTAAAACATCTAAAGTCAATTGCTTACGCTCAGCAGGATCATCGCCCTCTTTCATTTCCATATTTAAGACAAAAGCCGTGATTTTTCCATTTGGTTGCTCCACCCAACCTGTATACCAACCCACTTGTGGACTCACATCCGAAGCCCAACCACTTTTAGCATATAATTTGGCATCACCTCGTCTTTCGATATACAGCATCTCTTTCACTTGTTGTTGAACAGCAGCATCAAAAGGTAAAGACTTCGTTGCTAACTGATAAGCAAATTTCACCTCTTGCTCAGGCGTTATTTTTAAAGGTCCAACGAGCCAAAAATTATCGACTTGATGACCTATATCCGTATTACCAAAACCGACACGCTTTACTTCTTTTTGCATGAGATCATGCCCTATACGGCGTGCAAGTTCTTGATAAACAGGAACTGCTGAAACCTGCATCGCTTCAGCCAAAGTCATATCTTTTTCCCAAGCTTTCAAAAATCGCTTTTCACCCTGCCATTTAAACACTTCATTTACATTGGTCTTTTTATGTTTTAAGCCAATCAAAGCATTTAACATTTTAAAAGTCGAAGCAGGTACATAATCCATTTGAGCACGTGTTAAATCGTTACCGTAACTTTGCAGCTGAACGCCATCATAGATAACAAAAACCGCTTGAGTTTGCGCTTCATTAAATAATAGTGGAATTTCTTGAATACGAGATGTTTGGCTGTGATCTGTCATCATATTTTCATTGATCTCTACAGGATGATTCATCTTCACATTTGAATGACATGCGCTAAGTAAAACTGAACCCAAGATCAGCATAAGATTACGATACATTGCAAAAAGCTCACTTTTTCTTTCAGTTGAAGTTTTAATTTATTATTTAACGCTAACACTTTAAATTTTATTAAAAAATGATTTTTTTACTCAATTCAGGAAAAAATAATATTTACACATGCTACATCATAGTGCATAATGCACCGCATTAGGGCAGTGATAGATATTTCCTCAGCAGGATGTCTATTTCTCTCTCAGATTTTGGCGAGAAAACCCAGTTTTTAACGAAACTGGGTTTTTTTATGCTCAATATTACATTTTAAAATATATAATTCTCTGTACACGACAAATTTCACAGAACCCTTATCCTATCAGGATTCTGCCT
>CAXYZD010000226.1:0-3123 GCA_964293455.1 uncultured Acinetobacter sp.
CCGAAACCGTTAGTATTAATGGTGAAGTTCAAATGGATAGTGACCTTACCGATTACGAGAACATCCCGCTAAATCAAGATATTGCTGCTTATATGGCAAAAGAGGTACTTCCTCATGCGCCTGATGCGTTAATTGATACCAGTTATACCGACAGCAAAGACGCTCAAGTAGGTGTGGTAGGTTATGAAATTAACTTTAACCGTTATTTTTATGTGTTCGAGCAGCCACGCCACCCAAATGAGATTATGGCGGAGATCAAAGAGTTGTCTGTCGAAGTCGCACAATTGCTTAGGGAGGTTTAAAAATGGAATTTAAACAATACCCAAGTTATAAAAATAGCGGTGTGGAATGGTTAGGTGATGTACCTGAGCATTGGAACACCAAGCCAACTAAATATTGCTTCAAATTAATCACAGATAAAGCCATTGAAAATAATAGTGAGGTTTTATTATCTGTTTATACCGATATTGGTGTAAAACCAAGAAGTGAGTTAGAAGAACGAGGAAATAAGGCATCTACTACCGATGGGTATTGGATAGTTAAAAAAGGCGATATTATTGTAAATAAGTTGCTTGCATGGATGGGAGCAATTGGTCTTTCAAATTATTCGGGCGTAACCAGTCCTGCTTATGATATTCTTCGTATAAAGTATAATTATACACCTGAATACTACAACTATTTATTTAGAAATGGTGATATGTTCACTGAGTTTAAACGGTATTCTCGTGGTTTAATGGACATGAGATTACGTCTGTATTTTAGTGAATTTGGTAATATTAAGCTGCCTGTACCATCTATTGATGAACAACAGAAAATCGTTTCATTCCTCGACACCGAAACTGCCCGAATTGATACCCTTATTGCCAAGCAAGAAAAGTTAATTGAGCTTTTAAAAGAACAGCGTAAGTCGATTATTTCTCATGCTGTGACTAAAGGTTTAAATCCAAATGCACCGATGAAAGACAGTGGTGTGGAATGGTTGGGGGATGTGCCTGAGCATTGGACGGTGTTAAAGAACAGACACATATTCAACTTTAGTAAAGGCCTAAGTATCACGAAAGAAAACTTACAGGAATCAGGAATTCCGTGTGTTAGTTATGGTGAGGTGCATTCAAAATTTGGATTTGAATTTAACCCTGAAATTAATGACATGAAATTTGTGTCAGAAGAATATTTAAAAACCTCAAAAAACTGCCTTTTGAATAGTGGTGATTTTATCTTTGCTGATACATCAGAAGATTTTGAAGGTTCAGGTAATTTCTCATATTTAAATAGTAATTCCCAAGTTTTCGCAGGGTATCATACTGTTATTGCTCGTTTAAAATCGAAACAAAAACCGAGATTCTTTGCATACATATTTGATTCAAATGCACATCGCAAACAAATTCAAACACAAGTTAAAGGTATTAAAGTTTTTAGTATTACCCAAGGTATATTAAAAGACATATATTCTTGGCTGCCGCCAGTTCATGAACAAGATTTAATTGTTGAGTATTTAGATAATGAATGTAAAAAAATATCATTATTAAAAGCCAAGCAAATAGAACTAATCGAAAAACTTAAAGAATATCGTTCTTCGATTATCTCCCATGCGGTTACAGGTAAAATTGACGTAAGGGAGTTTGGCGCATGAATTTTTTAGCAAACACTATCTAAAGCCAATATGGGAATGCCTGAGTAATGGCATCAAGCCCCGTTTTGGCAACACGCATTACAACAGAATTAAAAATTAGGGGAATCGCATGAATATCTTGGCAGACAAAGCCCATTATGAAAGTCACTTAGAAGCCTATATTGTGCAAAAACTGCAAGCGCAAGGTTGGGTGGTTGGGCAAAGTAAAAATTATCATACCGAATATGCACTCTATCCCGAAGATTTAATCACATGGATTCAAGCTACACAGCCTGAAAAGTGGGAAAAACTGCAAGCACTGAATGGTAGTAATACCGAAAAACGCATCATCGACCGCTTGGATGATGAACTGAATAAGAAAGGCACAATCCATATCTTTCGTAATGGCTTTAGCATGGCGGGCGCAGGCACAATCGACCTCAGTGAAAGCGCACCCGAAGATGGACGCAATCAAGCCGTCATTGACCGCTATAACGCCAATATTCTACGTGTTGTCCCACAACTCAAATATCATCCATCCAAAGATGCAGGGATTTTGGACCTTGTGTCCTTTATTAATGGCTTGCCAATGGCAACGGTGGAAATTAAAACCGAGTTTAACCAGTCTTTAGAAGATGCCATTGAACAGTATAAAAATGACCGTAAGCCGATAGACCCTAAAACAAGACGCAAAGAACCCTTACTAACCCCTAAACGTGGTGCGATTGTGCATTTCGCTTTGAGTGAATCAGAAATTGCAATGACCACGGCTTTAGATGGAGAAAGCACCTATTTCTTGCCATTTAACAAAGGCAATAATGGTCAAGCGGGCAACCCCGAAGCGGATAAATTAAAAGGTGAAGACTATCCCGTAGCGTATTTTTGGGATTATGTTTGCCAACGTGATAACTGGCTTAAAATTTTCCACAATTTTGTCTATATTGAGAAAAAGAACAAAGTTGATTTATATGGAAATTGGACAGTACAAGAACGCTTGATCTTCCCACGTTACCATCAATTCGATGCAGTCAATAAAATCATTGCAGATGTGCAAGAAAAAGGCGTTGGATTGAATTATCTGTGCGAACATAGTGCAGGCTCAGGTAAAACATCTACAATCTCTTGGGTATGTCATTCGCTTGTGCGTTTGCGTCACAATGACGGTACACCATTTTATAACTCCGTCATTGTGGTAACTGACCGTACCGTATTGGACGATCAGCTACAGGAAGCAATACAACAGCTCGATCATCAGAAAGGCTTAATTGCTGCGATTAACCGTGATGACAAAGAACATGCTGGCAAGTCGAAAAGCAAACAGCTTGAAGATGCACTATTGTCCAATAAGCAGATCATTATTGTAACGATTCAAACCTTCCCGCATGTAATGGAAGCGATTCTAACCAACACCAGTTTAAGCGACCGTAACTACGGTATTGTGATTGATGAAGCACATACTTCTCAAACAGGCTCAACGGCATCGAAACTGCAAGCGACATTAGCACTACAGT
>CAXYZD010000227.1:0-3050 GCA_964293455.1 uncultured Acinetobacter sp.
AACTTTACCTAAACTTTCAATAATGCCTGTGAACATAATTTACCCTACAACCTCAATCATTGAGGAATTCATACTAATCTGTATTGAATGGTGTCTAATCGCCTTTTTTAAAGGGCTGACCATTTTACCAAAGTGCCAACTGTGTACTGACACCTGTGGTATCAACACCACCGAGTTCGGCAAAGTGATATAACTGTCCCAATAACTGACGTAATGGAGGTCCTGACTTGGCATGTGTATCTGTAATGACAATAAATTCAAGGACACGCGCACGCTCAGACTGACGCTGTTTACTCACCCGATAACGAGGTACATCTTGTGTCAACAATGTTACCTTGCCACGTTTCAAATTGGCAGCCAGTAAGTCTTTCGCTTCAATATTGCCATCGGTTGAATAACTGGTCAGGATATAACGTGCATTGATGGTTCCGACTAATTTTTCATACGCTTCTTGTGCATGTCTAGACGAGTTATATTGACTTGGACGTTCTTTCCGCCACGCACGGTCAATACCACTTTTAAACCCTTTGGTATCTGGTGTCGGTAAATCTGCTTGATCCCAAAGCGTCAATGAGTTGAGTACGTGATAATTACTGCTATACGCATGCTGATTATACGGTGGATCGAGATAAGCGACGTCGACTTCAAAACTACTCATTTGATTGGCAAGATGTTGTGCATCGACACACCACATTTCCGCCATCGGTGTTTTTTGCTTACTGTCACCCATTTCACTAAAGCGACTTGGTGTCAGCCAAAGTAACGATTCAATACGCTCAAGCGCTGTCTGGGTTTTCCCGCCCCAACCATGATGAAAGCTTTTAAATACACCACTGGTATTACTGACCAAACTTGCGGCATAAAGCAATGGTGCAAGCAATGCACTCATCTCGACATCATCAATTGCACCCTGCGCTTGCCATGTCGCAATCTGCTGACGAATCGCATCGATACGCATACCATTACGACGTTTAAAGAACAAACGGTCACGAGCAGGATCATAGATATCATCATTACGCGGACATAAATTATGCGTCACCCAACCTTTGACTTCGGGCAAGCGATTTAAGTAATCAATGGCTTTTTGATAGCCTCCTAATTCTTTAAATGCAGGTGCATCTGTACATGCCAAAATAGCATGATTCAGCGCATGGCTATACGGCTCCCAATCATTGGCAATGACCCGATAACCACTTTGACGTGCCAAACGAGAAACGACCCCACTGCCTGCAAAAAAATCGGCAAAAATTGGGGCACGTTTGCCATCTTTTTTCAACGTACCCGTAATTTCAAGGGCTTCTAGAATCAAATGCAATAATCGACGCTTATTCCCCAAATATGGTACAAGTTGATGGAATAAATATTCATCAGTCGTACGTGCGGAATGACGACGCTTATGATAAATCGCTGGCGTTGACTCTGAATTCATACGGACTCTTGTAAGGGAATGAGTTTTAAGCGAATGTCATCACCCAATTGTGTCACATCAAGTAGCTTAAAACGGAGTTGTTCTGCCATGCGGTCAAACTCTGCATTGAACATAGATCGTGCTTTTGCACCTAAAAATGTCGGTGCAACATAACTGATCAACTCATCGACCAATTGCGCTTGTAAAAATGCAGTAGATACTGTCGCACCAGCTTCAATAAGCACATCATAAATATGAAAATCTTTCAGAGTTTGTAAAATTTGTTGCAAAGGCTGTATTTCTAATTGTATCACGCCCATCTGTGCAAGTTCGGCACGAAATGGCCCCATCACCATAACGGTATCGGGTGTTTGTAAAATTTTTGCCGTCAACGGTAACCGACCTTTCCGATCTAAGATTACTCGTTTAAGTTGCACAATACTGTCTAATGCAACACCATCAAGTTGACGTACATTTAGTTGTGGATCATCGGCTAAAATGGTTTCAATACCTGTAATCACTGCACCTGAAATTGCACGCCAATGTTGCACATCTTGACGAGCCAGATCACCTGTAATCCATTTTGATTCACCCGATGCCATTGCAGTACGCCCATCTAAACTCGATGCAACTTTCAAACGTACATAGGGCATGCCTGTTGCCATCGCTTTTAAAAAACCTTTATTTTGCACTTCGGCCTGTGCTGTACAGACATCAGTTTCAATCTCTACGCCTGCTTGTTTTAATATATCTATACCTTTGCCTGCAACCAATGGATTGGGATCTGCGCAGGCAATCACCACACGAGCAATACCAGCTTCAATCAAACCTTTAGCACATGGCGGTGTACGACCATAATGTGCACAGGGTTCAAGTGTCACATATGCAGTTGCACCTTGTGCCTGCTCCCCTGCTTCCTGCATAGCAACGACTTCGGCATGCGAGCCCCCCACAGGTGCTGTTGCACCCCGCCCGACAATCTGCCCATCTTTCACAATGACACAGCCGACTGCCGGATTAGGGCGGGTGCGATAAATCGCTTTTTCTGCTTCAGCAATGGCTTGAAGCATCCAAAATTGATCTTGACTTAGCTCAGACATAATCTTCCTGAAGCGTAAAAAAGATGACAGATTGATAGATAAAAATGAACAAACTCAGCATGGATCTTGATCACCATCTTGCCCTGAATATTGCATTTGTTCAATTTGCTGACGAAATGCTTCGACATCTTGAAAATCTTGATAAACCGAAGCAAAACGAACATAAGCAACATGATCTAATGCAAATAAAGCCTGCATAACAATTTCACCAATTGTCCGCGAACGCACATCACGCTCACCCAAACGACGAATTTGTAAATGAATATCGCTCAATACAGTTTCTATTTGCTCTTGATTGACCGGTCTTTTCTGCAAGGCATGCATCAGTGATCGGCGTAATTTTGCTTCATCGAAAGGTTCATTTTTTCCATCTGACTTGGTCACTCGGGGCATGACCACTTCATAGCTCTCAAATGTGGTAAATCGCTCACCACAATGAGTGCACTCACGGCGACGACGAATCTGACAACCTTCGGCTGCAAGACGTGAATCAATCACTTTACTGTCTGCGGTGTTACAAAATGGACAATGCATAGCGGTTT
>CAXYZD010000228.1:0-3028 GCA_964293455.1 uncultured Acinetobacter sp.
TTCTGCGCATCTTGTTCCTGTTCAACACAAACTGCAGGAATTTCCATTGCTGTTTCTTTCTCTTTTACAGGAGCATGAATATCAACATGGGCAGGTATAGGAGCAGGCTTTGGCACACCAACATTCATAGGCATACCATCGGCATGTAATTTAGTTTCTGCTGCACGATCTGCAAGGCTTGGCATACCTTGTGTATTCATTTGCTGTGCAGGTGTAGGCGCAACAGGCTGAACTACTTCTTGAGCCTCTGTATTGTCTTGAACCTCAGTTTTATCTGATTCAATTGCTTTTTCAGGTTCAATAACTGTTTCTACTTTTTCAGATACAGCAATGACGGGTGCAACAAGCGCTTCAGGAACAGCTACTTCTGCAACAACTGTTTTTTCAGGTTCGCTTATCACCTGTTCAACAACTGTTTCAGCAACAATTACTTTTTCAGGCTCAGCCACAACTTCAGGGATAATCGGCTGTACAACCTCAACCATAGCAACTTCAGCTGTATATTGCACACTTGCGAAACGCAAGCTATCGCCATTTTGAACTTCAGTTTCTACTGCAATACGTACATCATTGATAAATGTACCATTGGAAGAATTAAGGTCTTGCACCCACAAAGCATTGTCTTTTAGCAATAATCCCGCATGACGACGCGATACATCCGCAGCTTGTAAGACCACATCTGCATCCTGATGGCGTCCCACAAGCATGTCACGATCTACAATTACACTTTGCGCCTGATCATCTGCCGCTTCTAGTTTCCAAGCCATGTCAATATTCCCAATCTAATTTAAATTTATGTTAACACGCACATTCATTTTTTCTAAATGCACCCATTAAGATGTAGGACGTACTGTTGTAGTTGTCACCGTATTTTTCGTTCTTTCTGTTTCGGTACGTGACTCTGTACGTTGAATGGCAGGTTCAATTGCGACAGGGGTTGTCACTACACTACCTTGCGTATCTACAGATGACACACCACCTGATGGTACTTGTTGATAATTTTGTGGTTGAACGTTTTGTGGCTGCATCTCTTTCAACGTTGAATTGACAGGCGATGTGAGCGGCAATCGTTGTTGATTTATATCTTCAACATTTTCCGGTAATTTAGCAAAATTACCCTCGGTATCCATAGCCAATTGTAAGCTATAAAGTTGGCTATAACGCTCTTGTGCCAATTTACGTACATCTTTGCTATCGCCCACAATAGTCGGGTGAATAAACACGAGTAAGTTACGTTTTATACTACTTTTACCATCTGAACGGAATAAACGTCCTAGACCCGGAATATCGCCCAACAATGGTACAGACTGACGACTTTGTGAAACATCGTCAGAAATCAAACCACCTAAAACAATGGTTTGCCCATGATCTGCAAGCACTGAGGTTTTAATGGCACGTTTACTCGTCACCAAGTCAGAGGCTTGTCCCTTACTATCTGCAACTGCTGAAACTTCCTGTTCTACCTCTAGACGAATAGAACCACCTTCACCAATATGCGGAATCACTTTCAGCGTTACACCGACATCTTTACGTTCAATAGAGGTATAAGGATTGGCTGTTCCACCATTAGTCGTTACAGAACCAGTGACAAAAGGTACGTTTTCACCCACAACAATGTACGCTTCTTCATTGTCCATGGTTAAAATAGACGGTGTAGATAACAAGTTAGATTTGGTATTGGACTTTAAGGCTTGAATCAATGCGCCATATAGTTTGCGAGAACCATCAGCACCTTCTTTATAGTCACCTAAGATGAGCGATGTGCCCGTTCCCATGGCACTACCCAAACCTGCTGCACCACCGACCAAATAGCCTGCTGCAAGCTTAGATAAACTTGAACCCACATTATCAAAGTTAATTAAGCCCACACCACTGCTCAAATCACCGAGCGCCCATTGAACACCCAACTGATCTGCGTCATTTCCTGATACTTCAATAATGGTCGCTTCAATCAGCACTTGTTGACGGCGAACATCTAATTGTTGAATTGCCGCCTCAATTTCACGCATCAGTTGTGGCTCAGCTTTCACCACCAATGCATTTTGCGCACCATCCGCAATAATACTGACACCATTGGCATTAAAACTGGTCACATTATTTTGATTGTTATTGTTTGAATTACTATTTAAGTTGATAGATGAACCTGTGCTACTGCCACTGTTCGAAGATGTACTATTCGATGAGCCTGCATTCATTAAATTATTATTACTATTTGAGCTACTACTATTTGAAGATCCATTTGAACTTGAATTGACTGCTTGCCCTGTCACCAAGCCCTGTAAAATTTCAGATAGATTTTTCGCACTCGCATATTTTAGTTTAAAGACTTTCAGACCGCCTAAACGATCTGCAGAAGGTACATCCAACATTTCAATCATGGAACGTAGACGTTTACGCGTATTGGTGTCGCCTTTGAGCATAATACGATTGGTACGTGCATCTGCAACCACACGCACACGCGAACCTGCAAAATCTTTTGAAGCACCCGTTGCACTCATCGCAGTCAACTGTTCAATAATTTCTCCAGCTTGACTGTGTTGAAGCGGAATCGCCTCAATGTCATTTTGACCTGTACCATCTAAATTACGCACAATGGTTTCAAGCTGATAAATATTGCTTGCACGATCTGAAACAATTAACGCATTTGTCCCTTGAATAGCAGCCAAATGAGCAAATTGTGGCATGAGTGGACGTAGTGCCGGAATCAAATCATTTGGATTGGTATTTTCAAGCCAAATAACACGAGTCACCACCTGATCACCGCGCGCATTGCGGCTTGAATCATACGGTACGCCTGAATTTTTGACATTACTGTCAGGAACTAAGCGAATGGTATTCCCTGAAGGTATAGCCACCACACCATTGACATTTAAAACCCCAAGAAAAAGATCATAAACTTCATCTTTATTCAGCGCTTTATTGGAAATGACGGTCACATTGCCACGTACACGTGGATCAACTGCAAAGTTTTTCCCTGTAATGTCTGCGACTTCATTAATAAATGCAGTCAGATCAGCGTCACGCAGAT
>CAXYZD010000229.1:0-2843 GCA_964293455.1 uncultured Acinetobacter sp.
TGAGGTTGTAGGGTAAATTATGTTCACAGGCATTATTGAAAGTTTAGGTAAAGTTGAAAGTTTACAAAGTGTCGGTGGGGATGTACGCCTGCGTATTCATACTGATCTCGATATGTCAGATGTGCATTTAGGCGATTCAATTGCGACTAATGGCATTTGCTTAACGGTGATTGAATGGGGTGAACATTGGTATGCTGCCGATGTTTCTCGTGAAAGTTTAAATCGTACGACCTTGGGCAATTGGAAAGTTGGTCAATCGGTGAATGTCGAAAAAGCGATGTTGCCGACCACACGTTTTGGTGGACACATTGTCAGTGGTCATGTCGATGCCGTTGGTGAAATTACTGTTGTACGCTCAGATGCACGTTCAATTTATTATGAAGTGACCGCTCCTGCTGAAATTGCAAAATATTTGGCAGAAAAAGGGTCAGTGACAGTCGATGGCATTAGCTTAACTATCAATCATTTACGAGGCAGTATTTTAAGTCTTAATTTGATTCCACATACCGCAGATCGAACCAATATTGGAACGTGGAAAGTCGGCGCAAAAGTCAATTTAGAAGTCGATATTTTAGCCCGTTATATTGAGCGTTTACTGTTGGGTGATAAAGCTGCTGAACCAAAAGCTGAGTCAAAATTGAGCATGGAATTTTTAGCAGCGAATGGGTTTTTAAAATAAGCCATACCCTAAAGAAAATAAAAACAGTCTAATTTAATTAGGCTGTTTTTATTTGTCTGTGTTTTAATTCAGCTTATCACTGAATTAAAAATTCTTAGGCGCGTGTGGATTGATTGATTTTTTACTCCATTTAGAACAGTTCTTACCGATGCTATTGGAAAATTATGGCTTATGGATTTATGCCATTTTATTTCTGATTATTTTTGCAGAAACGGGTTCTGTATTTATGTTTTTCCTACCGGGCGATAGTTTACTGATCGCTGTCGGTGCATTGTGTTCAACAGCTGAGTCGGTACATTTGCACTATATGGGATTGTTGCTATTTATTGCATCGGTGCTGGGCTATATGGTTAATTATTTTACGGGGCGAGCGTTAGGATTTAAGTTTTTTCACGCACATTCACGATTTTTTAAGCCTGAATATATTCAAAAAACAAATTACTACTTTCAAAAACAAGGTGGTATCACCATTTTATTTGCTCGTTTTATTCCATTGGTACGGTCATTCGCGCCTTTTGCTGCAGGTGCAGGTCATATGAAACTACCTGTTTTTATGACGTATAACGTACTTGGCGGATTGATTTGGATCGCCTTATTGCTTGGCATTGGTTATGGTGCTGGGAATTTATTATCCCTATTATTTGATGTTCTTTAAGCTGTATTGTATATAAAAAGCCCTGATGGGCTTTTTTCTAGTAATGCAATTTTAGTGTTTGATAATAGTCAATGAAGTATGACCAATATACGAAGTAGCTTGACCTTCAAGCAAAGAAAAATGTCCTTTGTTTGCTTCACGGCTTAAAAAAACTGAAATAGATTGAAAGTCTGTACGGCTAATCAGTAGGTCTTGTACGGAAAGCGTCCATTGCTCACCCGTATGTAGTTGATGAATATGGTTTGAAATTCGGTTCAGTGTATCCACTTTATATCCCCTAACAATGCAATATGATTCAAAAACAATGCTTTTGAAGGTCATCATCAATCGAGTTGAGTGTTCTTGACACCAAGTATTGATGATCTTGATGCTTGTTAACGATGATGTGACATCAACATTGCATTTTGGTGACAGTAAAATGAAACTATTAGCATTAAAAAAGATAAGCTAATCTATATTTCTGCTGAAAATTTTGAATTTGCTAAAATATAGTCAATTTCTTCTTTTGCCGCAGCTTGGAGCTTAAGACGAAATGCATTCACAGCATCTTCAATCGATACTTCAGCTTCAAGTTCTAAACGTAAACGCACACTTTCAAGTTCAGACAGCATTTGATCATCTGCAATACGTGAGCGTGAGTTTGAAAAATCAATCGCAGGATATTCTGGGTTTTTGCTATAGCGTTGGCTTTGCTGTTCAATTTCATCATCAATCACTTTTTGTAAAGCATTGAGTGATTGGGTTTGAGCATAAAACCGTTGCAATTCATCTTGTTGTAGTTGCAGATTATAAGCATGTTGTTTGGCACGCTTATCTGCCAATGATTTTTCTAAGGCAAGCTGTTTACGCACACGAGCTTCTTCAATGAGTTGTGCTTTTAAATCGGTATAGGCTTGATCGACTTGCAACTGTGCAACTTGAAGGGCACGGCGGTCATTATCCATCCATTTTTCAATATTTGTTATCGGTTGCAATAAATCGCAGATGCGATTGAGGTCGTCAAAAAACGACTGATGTACAGCATTGGGTGCATCGAGCCAACGTTTTTTAAAGTCCTGACCGACATTGAGTGCCACAATAGATCTCCTAAACAAGCCTGATTTTTACGGTTCAGCTTGGTTTTTTATAATTTAAAGGTTTGCGGTTGTACGCCAAGACCACGATAAGCTTTGAACTTTTCTCTACCGATGATTTTTGCTTGTTCATCATTTTCGATGATTTCAATAATGTGATCAAACTGAGTCGTATTTTCAATTGCTTGATTGTTAAAATTAAATACAATCCAATCATTTTCTGTCGGTAAATCTGCCGAAATACAAATGGGTGCAGTTGTATCCTGTATACCGTGGGGTAGAAAACTTGTCGGATCAAATGACCATAACAACTCATCAAGTTCTTGCTGTACCTTTGGATCAGGGCAATGTAGCCAAATACGTGCAGATTGACGCAAAATCTTACGACATAAACGACAAGTGCTTTGCACTTGTCGTTCAGGGCTTTTTTCAAACA
>CAXYZD010000230.1:0-2787 GCA_964293455.1 uncultured Acinetobacter sp.
CTGGTCAACAACAAAAAGCGG
Source organism: uncultured Acinetobacter sp. (assembly GCA_964293455.1). Lineage (GTDB taxonomy): Bacteria > Pseudomonadota > Gammaproteobacteria > Pseudomonadales > Moraxellaceae > Acinetobacter. The sequence goes on from CAXYZD010000230.1 coordinate 22, forward strand.
ACGATGGCGTTGTAGATGCTGAGTTCACTGAAGTTAAAGATGACAAGAAATAATTTGTCGCTTTAATTTTATTTGAAAAATTAAAAAACCGCACGAAAGTGCGGTTTTTTATGGATTTTTGTTTTATAATTTTAAACATATATACAGATAATAAAAAGAAAGCACTTATATCTTATGCTTTAGAATAATGAAGCTATACAATTTAATCCGTTTAGATTAAATTGTAGACACAATAATTGACATCTTATAAAGCAATGAGCAAAGCCACCAAAGATAAACTGATTAAAGCAGCAATTGTCCTTTTTACACAAAATGATATTGATAGCCTTTCTGTACAAAAAATTAATGATGCTGCAGGTGTTGCCAATAAATCAGCATTGTATTATCACTTTAAATCTCGTTGGGGTTTAGTGGTCGCCTCTTTAAATCATGTACTTGATCCTTACATTTTTGAAAGTATGATTTTGCTCAAAGCCCTCGATCCAAATCAAGCAACTGTTGCGAATGTAGTCGATGCCTTAATGAAGCCAATGATTAAAATTTTACTTTCTGAAAATGGCTATTATGAACTGAAATTTTTTGCACGTATGATCAGTGCAGGAGATGAAGGACGTAAATTGGTTTCGGAAAAACTCGCTTCTGTTGCAATTCTTTCGACCCAAATATTATCGAAAATATTACCTGATTCGAACCCAGACACTTTGAGTATGAAAATTCTTTTCACCTTTAATTCAATCTTAAATATCATGAGTGATCATGGTTTAGAGCGCTTTTGGCCAACAGAAGTGAAAGATCACAAAGCTATTGGGTTATACATACGTGATTATATTATTGGCGGTATTAGTTATAACCATAATATTTCACATCTAAAACAAATAATTTAAGCTTAAAGCGGTACAACAAACTTTTTTGTTGTACCGCTTTGCGTCAGCAGTAAATAAAATCATGATCAACCTCACATATTTTTCCGACCAAAGGCAGTATACAAATTAATCCATTTGGATTAATTTGATTCTATCAGAGAATTTTTATCAACCCATCAGCAAGGGAAAAATCCTCAAATGGAAATCTATCGTTCAATATCAGGTTTTACCCAATATTGAACGATAGAAAATGCTGAATTATGGATAATTAGGAAGAAGAATATGAAGCAATTAAAAGCCAAAGTACTCAGTCTATCTGTATTGAGCTGCCTCATGCTCACAGCATGTAATGATAGTAACGATCATGATGATGCTCAGGTCATCACTCCCCCTGTTGTAACACCTACACCTGCAACCGATTGCATGTGGCAAGAAGGTCCAACCAGTAAAAGTGGCACTGGTGAGGACAAAATGAACTATGCATACCCTGATACCAATGTAAATTATTGGTCGAGTGAATTCACTATTCCTGAAGGTGCTAAAATTTATTTAGATGGAGATTATCCCTATTCTCGTCATAGCTCACTTGTCAGTTATACAGCTGCAGGTGAGCGTATAAATTCTTTACGGGATTATGAAATTGCACCAAATACAGGGGTAAGCAATCCATTTATTGTTGGAAATAATCGTTTAAATAAAGAACGTGGTTATCAAGTCGAAGTAAAGTTGGGTGATAAACCTGCAACAGCTGAAAAAAATACCCTTTACGCCCCAAAAACAGAAAGTAATCAGGTGGATCTGCTGTATCGTATTTATGTTCCAAATAAAGGCTATGCTGAAAAAGCAGGTGTTTCATTCCCACGTTATAAAGTTGTACTTGCCAACGGTGAAACAAAAACAGGCGCTGATGTTTGTAACGTACTAAAAGTGAAGAAGGAACGTATTCAAAATGAAAATGTGCCTGCGCAATACATTCCACTTTACAATGCATTAAAACCTGTCTTTGGTACGGGCTACCCTGCTCGTGCTAAACCAACATGGTTTAAAACGTTCAATGCTGAATTCAATTTCCGCTGTATTTTTCAATATTTTGATGACAAAAAAGCATGTGAAGGCAGAACACCACAGTCTATTATGAATCAATGGGCGACGCCTGATAATGAATATGTATTGGCAGCAACATCTCGTCAGCTTGGTAAAGTGATTACTTTAAGAGGTAAATTACCGACCACAACGCCAACATATAACAATGATCCAATCGTAAAAGACAGCAATATGCGCTACTGGTCTGTATGTACCAATGAAATGTACACATCAGCAACCAACTATTGTTTATATGATGAAGAAATTAAAACCGATAAAGATGGTTTCTACACGATTGTGGTTTCAAATCCTGAAGATCGACCAAAAAATGCCAATGAACTTTGTGGTATTAGCTACCTAGAGCAAAGCCCTCGTGGTGATGGTTATGATAAAGCTGTTGCAGGTGATGGTCATACAGATCTTGGTATGTTATTGATTCGTAACTTACTTCCGAATGATAATTTTACACAAACTGTTCAAAAAGTAAAAGAGTCAGGCACTGAAAAAGCCATTATGGGTGATTATGCACCAGACATCACGTATATGAGCAAAGAAGATTTTGAAGCGAAAGGTTGTAACTAAACTTATTTTACTGTCCTTGTAAGCCATCCCAAGCAAGGTGAAAATATTTGCGAATATTTTCACCTTTTTTACATCTTTTCGAATCTCATTAATTGTTTTTCAGTTTTAAAAGATGATCTCTTTTATCTTTGTAGATATGAGTAATCGTTTATCTTTGTCGATATGCGTCATTATTGTTAAATTTAAATATAGCTAATTATCAAATAAATTAGCACAGTGAATTCTAAATAACTCATCG
>CAXYZD010000231.1:0-2755 GCA_964293455.1 uncultured Acinetobacter sp.
TTTTATCAAAATTCAATCTGCTTTTTTTCAGCATACTTTTTGATACACCACCTAAACGTGTATATCAGGAAATTTTGAACCGCGGTCAAATTAGCTTAGGCGTGACGAATATGGGTGGTGGTCTTGGCGGTGGACAGGTTCTTGGTGTTGATGGCTGGATATATTATGGTCATTATCGTCTTTCGGGCTATCGAATTATTGCGCATGAATTTGGCCATCATTGGGGTGGGCACAATAGTGCTTGGGCAATGGAAGGTTATGGCTTTGAAGCAATGATGGATGGATTAAACTTTTATTTCCAACGTCAGCCAGGTTCATTGCCTTATATGGATCCGACACTGAATAATTTCCACTTAACACCAAAGAGCGAATTATGCCAAGGTATCAGTAATAATATTTTGAATGGGGTCGCGTCTAAAGCACCTTGGAGTAAAGTGGATGAGTATTTTAAAAATAATCCTTTGCAAAAATAATTTTACATAAATAAAAAAAAGCATCTCAATTTGAGGTGCTTTTTTTAATTTATGCTGAAATTCAAGGAAATTTCTAGATAGTGAATATTTAAAAGCTTTACGCTATTTAATTTTGGGGCTAATCAATGATGATTTAAGTTAAGAAGAATGGCTCGTATTTGGTTTGACCATCAGCATTTCTACCAAATTTGAAAACCCTGATTAGTGATTATTGCTTTTAATTATTGAAATTTTTATATGCTCTTAAAAATAGGCACATTTTTTGCTGATATTAAAATAATTATTTATCAATTGGTAAAAAATGAACTATCAAATTATTCCTTGTAAATCTCAAAAAAATGCTGAGATTGTCATTTTATCTTCAGGATTAGGTGGTCATGCTGCATTTTGGGCACCACAGATTGAAATGTTAACTCAATATTTTCAAGTTCTTGTCTATGATCAAGAAGGGTGTCATGCAAATTCTGAATTATTGCCAAGGTCATATTCAATGCAAGAGATGGCTCAACAAGTTTTAGACATTCTTAACGTAGAACAGATAAAGCAATGCCATTTTATTGGGCATGCATTGGGTGCACTTATTGGTGCAGAACTTGCAGTTTTGCTTCAAAGTTCAGATATTCAACTTTCAAGTCTGACATTTATTAATGCGTGGAATCAACTAGATCCGCATACTTTAAAATGTTTTCAAGCTCGAATGGCTTTGCTCAATCATTCAGGGGCGGAGGCATATGTGCGTGCCCAAGCATTATTTTTATATCCACCTGCTTATATTTCTAAAAATATTGAACAGATACAGTGTAGTGAAAAGGTAGGATTAGCAGATTTTCCACCGACACAGAATGTTTTAGCGCGTTTAAATGCATTAATGAATTTTGAAATCACAGATGTGCATGTTCAGGCATTGTCACAGACAGCATTGTATTACATTGCCAATCAGGATGATTTTCTTGTGCCTTATCAAAAATCCATCGATTTAAAAAATCGCTTAGGGCATGGTGAATTTGCGCTGATGCCAACGGGTGCGCATGCATCCACGATTACGGAAACGGAAAGAGTCAATCAACAAATTTTGCAAAATTTAATTGGAGTAAAGGCATGAACACAAAAGTAAATTCATATTTAGATCAATTGTTTTTAGAAGCACGCACGCAAAATGGTTGGTTAGATCAAGCTGTTACAGTTGAGCAAATTCATCAAATTTATGATTTGGTTAAAATGGGACCGACATCTGCCAATTGTTGTCCTGCACGTTTTGTATTTTTAACATCAGCAGAAGCGAAAGCGCAGTTAAAACCAACATTATCTTCTGGAAATGTTGAGAAAACCATGACGGCACCTTTGACTGTTTTGGTCGCAACAGATCAAAAATTTTATGACCAATTTGTCACATTGTTTCCACATGCAGATGCAAAGTCATGGTTTACATCCAGTCCTGAGTTTGCAGCAGAAACGGGGTTGAGAAACAGCTCAATGCAAGCGGCTTATTTAATTATGGCATGTCGTAGTTTAGGGTTAGATACAGGTCCCATGTCAGGATTTAATGCAGATCAAGTGAATGATGTATTTTTTAAAGATACGGATTATAAAATTAATATGATCATAAATGTTGGTTATGGTGATCACTCAAAAGTATATTCTCGGTTGCCAAGATTAGATTTTGAAGACGCTTGTAAAGTATTATAAATTTATTATTTAAATATTAGGTTTCCTGTCAAATTCATAAGACTCTGATCAATGATCAGGGTTTTTTATTGCCTAAATTTTTAAAACGAGTAGATTGGGCTTTAAAATATATTTTTACATCAGCTTTACAACATTTTTGGAATTTCATTGGTTTGCAGATCAAAAATTAATACTTCGGCATGTTCAGCCGAATGAAAATGTAAAACACCGCTACCTGCACTCATCAGTTGAATATCACCTTGAGTGATCACCTAACCCTTGTCCATCGAGTCTTTATGCTCAAGTACATAAGTAATGATTTCCATATTTTGATGTGAATGAGTACGTACAGCTTTAGACGGTTCAATCACATCTTCATTCATAACCAATAGGCTAGAGAAGCCGACTTGCTTTGGATCCTAATAATCACCAAATGACAATGTAAAACGTGATTGTAATTCGGCATGGTAAGCGCCACTACGTTGTCGAGCATAACGCATATCCAACATAGTAAATTCCAAACGAATTATATTTTTAAAATTAAGAGTCGAGCATGATGGGGTTAAATTATTTTTATCTCTCTATTGATGTCATAAAACACAATGTCATGGAATCAA
>CAXYZD010000232.1:0-2698 GCA_964293455.1 uncultured Acinetobacter sp.
TAAAACAATAGCGTTAAATGCGCGTATGACGGATTGATAATATAAAAGAGGGACAGTTACTATGAATTCTTATCATCCAAAGTCCCTACTGAATGACTTGCAGTATTACATTACACCACCGCACGATTGCAGTTATTTAGAGCAAAAATCTGCTCGAATGGTATTTTTAGACCCTGCACAACGTATTGATGTGGTCACCTTATCTGAGCTATCACGTACGGGCTTTAGACGTAGTGGCGATTTTGTTTATCGACCTGAATGTCATTTGTGCCGACAGTGTTTATCTTCTCGTGTACCCGTTGCCGATTTCAAACGTAATAGCGCACAAAAAAAAGCATGGAAAAACAACCAAGATCTCACCCTTAAAATTACATCTACTCAACACGCCAATATGACGCATTACCGTCTTTATGAGCGTTACATTCGTGAACGTCATGCCGATGGCGATATGTTCCCACCGAGTTATGATCAGTTTGAAAAATTTCTGATCCAAAGCTGTGCCGAAAGTTTCTTTATTGAATTATGGAAAGATGATCGCCTCGTATGTGTATCGACATGCGATATGTTAGATGATGGCTTATCTGCGGTGTATACCTTCTTTGACCCCGATGAAAGTCATCGTTCACTTGGTGTATTTGCGGTGTTGAAACAAATTGAATATATCCAAAGCCTCGAGCAACCCTATGTTTATTTGGGCTATTGGGTGCCTCATTCTCGTAAAATGAACTATAAATCGCAGTATGCACCGATTGAATTATTACTTGATGGTCAATGGCGTCGTATCAATCGTCATTTAAATGCAGAAGAAATTACACAATTGGGCGATATGCTAATGACCACACTACCCTCCGAATGGAATGAACCAATACTTAAATAATCATTGGTTCAAATTTCAATTTAAGGAGAGAGAGTCGTGAATCAACCAAAGAGTTTTGAAAAATCATCACTGCATGCACGTACCATAATCACAGCATGCTCATACCCGCCCTTTGCCAGCGGATAATAATTTTTACGTACATCAATCTGATGAAAATCAGCTTTTTGATACAATGCAATCGCAACCTGATTCGATTCACGAACTTCAAGAAAAATTTGAATCGGATCATTTTTAAGCATCGCGATAGACTGATCAAGCAATTGATAACCTAAACCTTTTCCTTGTTGTGATGGATGAATTGCCATCAGTAATAAATTAGCTTCATCAAGTACGGGTTGCAAGATACAAAAACCCATCACCTCGCCCTGTACTTCAATTACAGTACTTTGATAAGAAGCAATAGATTCCTCAAATTGTTTTTGCGTCCAAGGATGGCTTTGAACCCTTTTTTCAATCTGTGTGACTGCAATTAAATCAGCGTTTTGCATCAAACGAATCATCTTCGTTCATCTTTAAAATAGGAGTACTGCAATTATAAGAAAATCCTAATCGTTATTGAACCTTATTCTTTGATTAATCCAATCAATTAAACATCTAGCATCCAAAATAATTAAATACCTAACTTTGCTTTCCATTGCTCAAGCAAACTTACAGTATCTAAATCATTCGGATGGAAGCCCGGTCTAAAATACGCCAACATCTCATTGGTCATACCCGCAATAATACCTTTTGATGGGCTATAGGCATATTTATAAATCATACCCAATTCTTTTAAATTCAGCTTGCCATCATCTTTAAGTAAGCGTATTACAAAAGACGTTTGTGCAATAAAAATCAGAGTCATTGCAAAAATCAGTGCCGTACTGCGTAAAGCATAAGCTTTTACACCTTGACCAAAAACACCCTCATAGACATCAAATGCAACGGCTTTATGCTCATTTTCCTCTACAGCATGCCAATACCACATAAATGACATGGTTGGATCGGTCATTAACTTTTGAATATGCTCATTAATCAGCAATTGAGAAGCAATGGTTGCAGTAAAATGTTCAAGTGCAGTTGTTGCCGTTAAGTCAACCATTTCTTGTGTCATGCCAAAAGGCTTCACAACTTTTGCAAAAACTTTTCGTGCCCCTTGAATTAAACGACCTGTTTCACGTTCATACTTACCAACATCATGTCCAAATTTTTTCGCAGATGCATTAAAATTGACATGCTCTTGCGTATGCATCGCTTCTTGCCCAATGAATGCACTAATTTCTTTTTGTAAATTTTCATTGTCTTTAATTGCAGGGTGGTAACGTACAGCTCGAACAGAATCAATAAAAAGCTTTTCACCATCAGGAAATAATGCTGACAATGCAGTCATAAAATGGGTAATTCCTGCAGAATTTTTTGCCCAATATTCAGGCACATCATTAAAATCAAAATTCATTCTACGAACAGGAAACGAAGCTCCTGCACGGTTAGAAATCATTACTTTTGCATTCATTGCATTTACTCCTTGTTTAGTGCAGTTCACACCAAATTTTTTATGTTTGTTTTTCTGATTCTTATATTACTTTTTTTTAATTAAACAATAATTGCTTTGGAGGACATCACAATGTCACTTAAGGACATGAGGAGTAATAAAGCGCTGCTTTATGACGACGTAAGAGAAAATAAACAACTACTTTTTACCATACAAAAAATAATGATCAGTCAAATTTTTCTAAGCAAAAAAAAGCGCCCCTAAAGAGCGCTTTTTTTATCAACAATCAATACTGATTATGCAGTTACTTTCGCAACAACACCAGCACCAACTGTACGACCACCTTCACG
>CAXYZD010000233.1:0-2696 GCA_964293455.1 uncultured Acinetobacter sp.
GCTTGTAAGGCAGACGCTCTACCAACTGAGCTAAGCGCCCTTTACGACTTCATCGCTTGTGTGGTGCATTATAGAGAAACTTCACAGCCTGTCAAACGCTTTTCTTGAAGAATTCATGTTTTCGTGTTCGAGTGATTAAAAAATAGATCATTTACAGCAAAAACAGTGTTTTTTGTTTATTATTTATCTATTTAAAGACAAATTATTTACATTCTATTATTTCAATTTTCAATTTTATGTTCAGATAAATAGACCAAATCGCCCTCTTTCACCCATTCAAACAATTCTTCAAGGGGTACTGTATGCATTCGAATACAGCCATGTGAGCGCGGAATGCCCATCGGTTCACTGTCTGGCGTGCCATGAATATAGATATATCGGTTAAACGTATCGCAGCCTTCACCTTTGTTAAATCCTTCCTCTAAACCACTGAGCCATAAAATACGTGTCAAAATCCAATCTCGATCGGGATTCGCCGCAGCAAATGCGGCAGAATAAATTTCCCCTGTCATTTGACGCGCTTTAAATACAGCATTCGATGGTGCATCTGCTCCAATTTTTTGTTCTATACGATGCCATCCTCGTGGTGTTTTACCTGTATTTTCAGTTTCACCAATACCATTGAGTCCCGTTGATATAGTGTAAAACTTATTGTGCTTTGGCAATGAAAGCCTTTGCGAGGCTAAATCGATAATAATGTCGGCTTGTTCTATGGAATACATATCTTCACTCTTTATGGTGTTTGTCTCGTTAATCTAACTGTTCGCATGATTTTTTACTTAGGTTCAATCGTCGCTTGTGGCTCAGGACGCATCCACAGCCAAATAGCAACACTGAGCATGATGAGATCTGTAAATATTTTCACAGCAATCGGTGCATTGGTGAGTAACATCATGACGCTACTGATCAACATCATAATACTTGCAATCCATTTTGCTTTACGTGGCACCGTGCCATTTGCACGCCATGCACGTAAGGTTGCACCGTACTTAGGATGATTCATTAACCATGCATCAACCTGAGGCCATCCTTTAGATGCAGCCCAAGCAGCTAAGATTAAGAAAACCGTTGTCGGCATACCCGGCAATAATGCACCAATAAATCCGAGTATAATAAATAGAATGACAAGACTTCGCCAAAACACGATTCTCATACAGCAACTCATTTGAAACAATGCTGTAAGTATATATGCTTCAAGCGTGCTTCTGCTGTAGATTTTATATTTCCAAAAATGATTGATGGATAGTTTATGACAATGCTTTTTGAACCATGGAAACAGTTTCAGCATTCTGCTGTTAGACAATTGGCATTTAGCATTGCAAGTCCCAATATTTTATCGAGTATTCCATCTGAGTTATCACTACAACATGCCTTTGATTTACATCCCAATGTATTTTGGCAACAACAATATGAAAATTACCATCCTCGTTTACTTGAACTTGATCAAAACCCTCAGCCCTTAATTGATTTTCTTGCACGGCTCAAAAGTACGCGCTTAGGCTTACGTTTTGAGTATTTAATGTGGTTTTGGCTACAAGATGATCTCTACCACCATTTCAAACTTATTGGACATAGCATTCAAATCATTCAAGGAAAACAAACCTTAGGTGAACTCGACTTTTTATTATTGAACACACAAACACAAAAAATTGAACATTGGGAAGTGGCTTTAAAATACTATTTAGCAGAAGCCAATTTAAGCCTGCAATATTGGTACGGATTGAATCGAACCGATACCCTACAGCGTAAACTCAATCATTTCACACAAAAGCAATTTCAGTTTGAAACTATTCAAGATCACTCTATTCAAAAACGCTTTGCTGTTTTAAAAGGTCAACTCTATCTGCCAACAACTCATGAAAAAATCCTAGACACTTTAAATATACCGACTTGGGTCAATCAAGCACGAAGTATAGGTCATTGGGGACACCATATCCCTCAGCCAAATTACTATCGATTACAACGACAAGAATGGATTTGTAATGATGCAACCTTTTCATCACCTCCTGCACATTGGTGGAGCAACGGCTTATATAAAAGTACAGAAAAAGAACAACTTTATATGTTTCGTCAAGCATCTTTTGTTTGTTTAAATGTTGAACAATTGTAGTTTGTTGAGTTTTGGCATACACAACTAAGTGATTGAAGCGTAAAACAGTAATAGTAGGTTTTGATAATTTTGCACGCTGCAAAAGAAATTTAAAATAATTTAATCTGGAGATTAATGATGAAAAAAATTTTAGTTGCTTCAATGCTTTTTGCTTTCGTTTTAACTGGTTGTAATACCTTTAAAGGTGTCGGTAAAGATGTGTCTAAAGCAGGTGATGCTGTTTCGAATTCTGCTGAAAAAGTTGAAAAGAAAATGTAATTTTCAATCAATCAATAAAAAACCCTGTATTTTACAGGGTTTTTTTATCTGAATTATATTTACGAATGACTCAATACCCATGACCATTATTCTTTTTTGAAACATTGATTCCCCTGATTCAGCATGCAATACATTTCATACGTCATGTCATACCTAAAATGTTTTTAATTGGCATATAAAATGCCGTATTTTATTTTCTTTCAGAATTATCTTGTTCTATGATAAGCATCAATTTGATTAATCGATGCTTGTATATGAATCGCTCTGAAACGCTGGAACTCAGTTTACAACTCCTTCGCCAACCTTCAGTCACGCCTGTAGATCATAC
>CAXYZD010000234.1:0-2665 GCA_964293455.1 uncultured Acinetobacter sp.
GAAGGCAGAATCCTGATAGGATAAGGGTTCTGTGAAATTTGTCGTGTACAGAGCCTTTTTTTACATCAATAATGGTTTCATTTAATGTCAGCATACTTTTTGAAACACCACCGATTTACTGGGTTATGGGCTAACCCAATATCCCTCTAAAAGTAAAATTCGCTATGAAGATTGGATTCAATTGGTCAGTGACTTTGTTGATGCTGAAGCTGAAAAAGATAATCGCCCGATTTTCTTATACGGATTATCTGCAGGAGGCATGTTAAGCTTGCATGTAGCAATGCAGAATAAAAATATTAAAGGCATTATTGGTATGACCTTTTTAGATCAACAGCGTTTAGACGTTAAAAAAGGGACCATGCGTTTTAGCCAACTCAGCCCAATCACCTTACCTACAATGAAAACTATAGCAATCACACCATTCGGAAATATGCCATTACCAATGTCTTTAGTGTCAAAAATGTATGCTTTGACCAATGATCAGGAGGCTTTAAACATTATGCTGAATGACAGAACATCCGCAGGTAATAGTATGTCGCTTAACTTTTTAAACAGCTATATGAACTATCAACCTAAATACAATATTTCAGCATTTACCCAATGCCTTATTTTGCTGACACAGCCTGCTGAAGATCACTGGACTCCATTAGCTTATAGCCAATCTGTCATGAATCAACTCACCGTGCCGCATCAAGTGGTAATGCTACCCAAAGGAGGACATTATCCTGTAGAAGCCGAAGCACTTGAACAACTGCAAAGCAGTAGTATTCAATTTATTCAGCAAAATCTTGCAAGGTAAGGCTTGACGATTTCAATCTAACTTCAATTTTTCCTGATCTTGAATCCTCTTCAATTTAAGTGTAATCAAGACACCAACAATCAGAATGAGTGTAATAGAAATAGTTACCCCTCCTTCTCTTTCCCAAACCAATCCGCCACTACTTCGCAAGAAACTCGCCCCCAACTTGCTGCACGAGGTGAGCTATAAATTCCCACTAAATAGGCAACTGAAATTAAACCAATCCACATGTATGAGATTTCAAATGGCTTTTCGCATAAGTGATAACTCATATAGTTAACCATGATCACGAACTAGCCCATCAATAAAAAAACCCTCAACAATGTGAGGGTTCTTCATGATCTTAAATCATTAAGCTTTTACTGTTTCAGTTGCACCTGAACCAATTTTTTCAGATTCATTGCTATTCATAATTAATGAAACTGCAATTGCGGTAATTAACACAGGTAAGCCAACTGCCATAAAGTTGAAATGTGCTGGTAAATTCATACCCAACAAACCGCCAATTAAAATTGGACCAATAATCGCACCCATACGACCAATTGCAGATGACCAACCAATACCTGTCGAACGTACCGCCAATGGGTAGAACTGTGCAACGTAGCTATAAAGTAACATTTGCGAGCCAATTGATGCTGCACCCGCCAAGAAGACCAAAATATAGAGTAGAAATTCATTTGACTGAAAGCCCATCAAACTCATCACTACCGCACCCATAACACCAAGGCACATCAAAACAGGTTTTAAATGGAAACGATCTGCTAAAATACCACCACCAATAATGCCAATCACAGCACCAATGTTCATTACCATCATAAACATTAAACTGTTATCCATCGAATAACCCGCTGCCATCATCAATTTTGGCAACCAACTACTCAATGCATACATGGTCAGTAGGCAAGTAAAAAATGCGATCCAAAACAAGATGGTATTCATTGTACGACCACGACGGAACAAGCTCATTACACTTGCAGATTCAGGAACATCGACTTTATCTAATTCAAATGTCGTAGTTTCTTTTACTGTGATTGTTGGCTCTAAACGACGTACGATTTCTCGTGCTTCAGCTTGACGATTCTGTTGAACAATAAAAGTTAAAGATTCAGGTAAAAATTTCCAAATCACAGGCAATAAAAACAATGGAATACCTGCAATAAAGAACATGATTTGCCAACCAAAATCGGGAGTAAACCATGAGCCAAGCAAAGCTGCCATCACACCACCGACGGCATAACCACTGAACATACCAGTCACAAGCGTGCTACGCATGCGAATTGGCGCATATTCTGAAGTTAATGCCACAAGGTTCGGCATTACACCACCAATACCTAGACCTGCAAGAAAACGTAAGATGGCAAATTCTGTCGGATTAGATGCAAAACCACCTGCAAATGTTAAGCCACTGAACAGCACAATACAGATCATAATAACTTTCTTACGACCAATTTTATCTGCGAGCGAACCAAAAATCATCGCACCGAACATCATGCCTGCCAAAGCTGTACTTGCAAGCATACCCGCTTGCATCGCAGTTAATCCCCACTCTACCATCAAGAGTGGTAATACCACCCCATTGATCGCCAGATCATAACCATCAAATAAAATAATCAGTAAACACCACACCAAAACATTAAAGTGAAATGGTCTAAATTTTGCGTGATCAATAATATGATTAACGTTAACTACTTTATCCGTCATCATTCAATTCCTGTGAAACTAGAGCCTAAAACACGCTTTTCCAAATCATTAATTTCAATATTATTTTTAAAATAAAACCAACGTCGCTCATCAAAGCAATTTATGTAATATTCCTCTGTACACGACAAAAATAGATAACTCATTGAAATAATGTCACAATAATTG
>CAXYZD010000235.1:0-2626 GCA_964293455.1 uncultured Acinetobacter sp.
GAGTATCACTTATAAATAAGCTTTTAGTTGTTCAAACATGTGGGACCACCTCTTTAATCCTCATATTTACATCTTTTTAAATAGGCAGTTTAGACTGCCTACTTTTATATTTGTCATATAAGACGTGAATACAAATACATCCATCACGTTATGCTTTTAACTTGTTTTTCATACTTTTTCACCAGAAATTCTATGCTCAACAACAAAATTAAGCCGCTTAATGACCTGTGCTTATGGTCAAGAATGACTCAACAAAAAATAATCAATCTATGGTTAAATTTCGCTTTAATTGAATATTTTGACAAACTCTCTGTCGCTTTACTGCCATTCTGAGTCAATAGATACCGTACGAATCTCCTCAATCCCGCCCTAATTACCTTCCTTTTTTATATTGTCGCCATGGTCGTGATTGGCTTATTTGCCTACCGTGCAACAATAAGTTTTGATGACTACATTCTTGACGGGCGAGGCTTAAGAAGTTTTGTCACTGCGCTTTCTGCGGGCGCATCCGGCATGAGTGTTTGGTTGCTGATGTAGCTTCCTAGCGCAATTTATTTCTCATGCCCCTGAACAAGATGTAGTTGATCGTTTTAAACAAGCAGATCGTATCTATAAAGATGCAAATTAAAATAATTAACGAATAAATAAAAACAATAAAAAACCGAAGCATTAGGCTTCGGTTTTTTATATTCAGTTTTTTTATTTAAATTTAATTAACTTTGACGTGACAATAAAAATTGCGAAATTTGATTCAATTCATTCGCATCATCAGCAAAATATTGTAATGCTTCAAAAGCTTGATCATGCAATTGCTGCGCATATTGTTTCGCCTGTTCTAATCCCATCAATGCAGGATAAGTCGATTTTTCAACTTGTTCATCTTTACCCGCTGTTTTACCCAACATTTCAGTATCGGCAGTGACATCTAAAATATCATCTTGTACTTGAAATGCGAGTCCAATCGCTTGACCAAATTGACGAAGTTTTGGAATTGCAGGATCTGTCCCTTCAAAAATAGTGACAGCAGCCATCATGATTGCAGCCTGAATTAGTGCGCCCGTTTTATTACGGTGAATTTGTTCTAAATGCTCTTGATCGACATACTTTCCTTCAGCTTGTAAATCAAGAACTTGACCACAGACCATTTTTGAACTTGCCGTTGCTAAAATTTGTATTTGACGCAAAATAATTGTTGCAGGTGCAACCTGCCCTTGATCAAACAAACGACTGCCTAAAACTTCAAACGCCATGGATTGTAAAATATCACCTGCCAATAACGCAGTATCTTCGCCAAAAGCCACATGACACGTCGGCTGACCACGGCGCAATAAATCATTATCCATACACGGTAAATCATCATGTGCAAGCGAATAACAATGGATTAATTCAATCGCTACAGCCGCTCTACGTGTTGCCGCAAAATAAGGATGATTTGCTTTCAAATGAGAAGTTGCATAACACAGCGCAGGTCTTACACGTTTTCCACCCAACATCACCGCATGATGCACAGCACCTTTTAAGGGTTCAGGAATAGAAAAAGCATCAAGGGCCAACTGTAAATCTTGCTGAATTTGTTGTTGTGCTGACTGTAAAATGCTTGCATGTACATGGGGTATAGATGTCACTTTCACGCCTCAAATGTTTGTACTCGTGTCTACTAAACCGAGTTAAAATCTTGCCCTATTCTACATACAATACATACAACACTCACCTTCTAAATGATCAGAAAGTCCTTCAATATTTTTTTCAAACACATAATGAGCTATCATTTACATCGCTCAATCATATTCACACAGCTAACCTTTGAATTCTTTTTAGTCAGGCATGACATAAATCGTGTTACTGCCTTGCAATTTCGCCTGTTGCACGGCCCATCCCAATTTTTGTAAAAGTTCATCTTCCAATAACGTTCGTTCTGAAGCTTTATGGACAACACCAACACATGCAGTCAAAGATTCTGTAGACTCACCAACTAGACCTAAATTCTGTTGTGCAATTGCACATCTTAAACGCTCAGCAACAGTGAGTACTGCCCACTCTGTTGCATCAAACATCATCACCACAAAATTTGCAGAAGTCATCCGAAAAGATTTAGCATTATCTTGCGTAAGCTCTGCTATTAAAATTTCTGCAACTTTTTCTAGTACCTTATCACCGCAGGTATAGCTATTGAATTGATTAAACTTTTTAAAACCATCTAAATCTATTTGTAAAAATGAAATGCGTTGTTTTAGTGCTTCTAAATTTTCAGGATCAATTAAAAATTGTCCAAATGCGATTTTATTGGGTAAACCAGTCACAGTATCCAAATATAAATGATCATGCAATTTCTTATTATTCAGTAATAAAACATTCTCACGACGTTTTAGACGAGTAATATCCGCACATACGACAATCACAGCAAGAAGCTCTCCGTCTTTATTTCGAATTGCTTTATAATAGGTTAAATAAAAACGCCCTTTACTATAAAATTCAGAATCACTCTCATTTTTGCCATTTTCAAACAGTGGAATGACATCTAAAAACTGATTGTAAATAAGTACTGAAACACTTTTCAGCAGTTTGCCATTCAAATATAGCTAATTATCAAATAAATTAGCACAGTGAATTCTAAATAACTCATCGA
>CAXYZD010000236.1:0-2577 GCA_964293455.1 uncultured Acinetobacter sp.
GGCAGATGCCTGATAGGATAAGAGTTCTGTGAAATTTGTCGTGTACAGAGCAAAAATATTTAAAGCGAGGCACACCTTAAACGAAATACAGTTAAAAAAACAAGAAAAATACCCAATTTAAAATGGGTTACACTCTCATGAGAGATAAAATTATTATTTTAATATGCTGATTTTTATTCAATAAATTTCAAAACACCTTCTATTATTTAGGCAGACTCTCAATCTTTCACTCAAAGTCTGCCTATCGATTATTTTTTCACTTCTTGGCGTCTTGGTATGTAAGGGCAATTTTTAAATTGTGCTGCCTGAGACAATGCATCTTGCTCACCATACAAACGACCTAATTCGGTGTTTTTGGTATTACTCGATTGCCCCATATTCACTGAAATAGATGGACCAAAACCCCAACCCCCATGACTCCCCCAACCACCACCTAAACCTAGACCAACGCCCACCCCTTTACTTTTAGGCGGTTGTACACCATTGTTGATATATTGCTGAATACGATCAAATTCCTGTGCCAATTGTCCACAACTCATTGCTTGATATTGAGTAGGAGAAACATAGGTCGGTTTAACTGTTGTCGCACAACCTGTCATCAATGCCGCTGAAAGAGCCAATAGACTCCAGTTGATCGTTTTCATTGCATTTCCACGCTTATTTATTTTCAATTTCATTGAACAATAATTGATAGGCCTGCGTCAATTTATGATCTGTAGCCAAATAGATCAACGGCAGATTTTTATGATGAGATTCTTTCATTAAGACAGACGGTGGCAACATACTGTCTAAAACGGGTAAGCCTTCATCTTTTAACTGCTGCACCACTTCTCGTGGCAATTTTGCTTGTGCTTGATACTGATTGACTACAATACCTTCAATTTCTAGGCGATCATTGTGATCATCTTGGGTTTCAATGACGTTTTCAATCAACGTTTGTAATGCACGTTTTGAAAATACATCACAATCAAATGGGATCAGCACACGATCTGCGGTAATGAGTGCCGAGAGTGTAAAAAAGTTAAATGCAGGCGGTGTATCAATAAAAATACGGTCATATTCACCTTTTAACGTTTCAATAGCATCCCGTAATTTATAAATTTTATGTTTACTGACCAAAGCATGCTCAAGCGCACCCAAAGTTGGACTTGCAGGCAAAACATCTAAATTTTTAAAAGGTGAACGATGAATATATTGATCGAAACCTTTATTTTTAGATTTTAATAATGAGCCAATGGCATTACTTAGCAAACCTTTTTGTTGATTATTCCCCAATACCTCATTAAAAAAGTTTTCAATATTCGGCTCAAGTGCGGTTTTATCTGCTGAATAAGTTGCATCATCACCCAACAAATACTGACTTGAATTTGCTTGTGGATCGAGGTCAATCACCAAAGTTTTTAAACCTTGATTTGCACTCATTGCTGCAAGATTCACCGTAATACTTGATTTCCCCACACCACCTTTTTGGTTAAATACAACACGTGTCAGCATAGTTCCCTCAAAATTTTAATATTTTATCAACATGAAGTTTAATTGATTGCCTAACCTGTACTGATTTTTATGTCAGACAATCTTTAAAAAGTCTAATTAAACACAGGTTTAATGATGACCAATGAAATAATAGCAATCAATGCCACAGCACTGACAAAAAGACCTGCTCGGCGCTGTGCCAATAAAATTGTGTCATCTTTACGCCATGTTTTAATTAATGATGAAATCAGGACGAGGAACAAAACAATTTTGGCATAGAACCAAGGCTGAACCTGAAAATTATTCATAAACAATAGAATCATACCCGTCAGAACAATCAAGGTATAAGACAGATGTTGCACAGCCACATAAGCCACTCGCCCTTTCGGATTGGGCTGATCATTTTGAAGACCTGTAAAGAGTGTGAAAGCTCGTGCTAGAAAAACAAGTATTGCAACACTCACACTTATCATATGAATAATTTTAATGAGTAAATGTAAATCCATATTTATTCTCAAGCTTGAGGTGCATGTGCACATTCAGGGCTTTCAGGTGCTTCACCTTGCCATTCTTCAGGCACATAAGCATGGATTGCCAAAGCATGAATTTTACCTGCTTCGAGTAAGCCTGTTGCGGCTGCATAAATTTTTTGATGGCGTTGTACTAAACGTAAGCCTTTAAAAACATCACTGACAATAATGACTTTAAAATGTGATTCTTTTCCGGGGAAATATCCACCATGACCCGATGATTCATTGATTACCTGTAAATGTACAGGTTGTAGCGCATTTAACTGAGTAATCAGTTGTTGTTCTAGGCTCATAGGATTTCCTTACTGAAATGAATGATTGAAATCAAGTATAGCCTTTATTTGAATGGGCTCAAAATTTACAATAAATGAAAATACAATCGATTCAAAACAAGATTTTAGTTATTTTTCTACATAAATTAGCTTTTCATGAGCTAATTTGTTTTTATTTTATTCAAATAGTACATTTAGATGTAAAAAAATATTGACCCTCTTGCTTCATGCTGTATTATACACGGCATGCGGGAATAGCTCAGTTGGTAGAGCATAACCTTGCCAAGGTTGGGGTCGAGAGT
>CAXYZD010000237.1:0-2567 GCA_964293455.1 uncultured Acinetobacter sp.
TTCCCTGTCAATGGATCGAACCATCGAATGGAATCCACTTCATCATCAAATAACTCTATACGAATGGCTTGTTGATCCGATTCAGCAGGGAAAATATCAATAATCTCGCCACGAATTCGGTATGTACCACGCACAAATTCAAGTTCATTACGGCTATATTGCATTTCAACCAAACGGCGAATAATGTCGTCACGGCTAATACGATCGCCCTGCACAATATGCAACAACATATTCATATAAGCATTCGGGTCGCCTAAACCATAAATTGCTGAAACCGATGCGACAATAATGGCATCACGGCGTTCAAGCAAAGTTCGAGTTGCCGACAAACGCATTTGATCAATATGATCATTAATTGCGGAGTCTTTTTCGATAAAAGTATCGGAAGATGGTACATAGGCTTCAGGTTGATAGTAATCATAATAACTGACAAAGTATTCAACTGCATTGTTGGGGAAAAATGCTTTAAATTCACCATACAACTGTGCAGCAAGGGTTTTATTGTGCGCCATAACAATGGTTGGACGTTGTAATTGTGAAATTACATTTGCCATTGTGTAAGTTTTACCTGAACCCGTAACCCCAAGTAAAAGTTGATCATGCAGACCTTTTTTGACACCATCAACAAGCTTTTCAATCGCCTGTGGCTGATCTCCTGCAGGCGCATACGGTGTAACCAATTCAAACGGCTGACTTTGATCTTGCATACTCAAACTTCTAAAACATCGGAATAGTATTATTATGAGGGCAAAATCACGAGATGCAACGCTCTAAATTATGACGATTTGTCTAAACTTTTTAACTTGCGCCTTGCAGGTTGATAAAGACGATCTGCAGCCTTTTGCAACCATTCACATCCGAGCGCTTCATCTTGAGGCACACCCTTACCTTTTAGATATAAGCGTCCAAGATTGTACATGGCTTCTACAATATGATATTGCGTCGCCAATTCATAATAATATGCTGCTTTGACAAAATCTCGTTCAATCCCTTTACCCCGTTCATATTTATCGCCCAAATTATTCAACGCTTGCGGATAATTTTGATTGGCGGATTGCTGATACCAATATGCAGCTTTAACATCATCTTTTTCAAAGCCTTTCTCTGCATATTCATAGACGTAGGCTAAACGATACTGAGCAATTTCATAGCCCTGCTCTGCGCTTTTCATTAAATAATATTGAAAATTTTCTTCACGATTCAACTTAAAATAAATATCATAATCTGGATTGATGATACACAAATACATCTGTGCTAATGCATAACTTGCTTGTGCATGTCCGTTTTCACTCGCCAATTGGTAATAATCTTTTGCCTCTCCCATAGCAAGATCTTTGTGCCCAACCCCTTGAAATGCCCATGTATAACTTAACTGGCCATAATGGAACATAGCATCAATATGACCTACTTCTGCTAAAGTACCAACATATTGCCGATAATCATCATAAAAATTTGCTAAATCTAACGCTGTAGACTTAAAAGGGCGTAATTCAATATGTTCTGTAATGGTTAAATTTCGATGTTGATGTAAAACTGTATAATCTAACAAGCACTTATTTTCTTTTATTGTAATGTTTTTAATTTGAATAGGTTCACCAAAATTTTTATTTTGAGTTCTATCGATCAATATGACAAAATTTTCTAATTGATGCGCAAATTGCATAGTTTTATCTTCCAAATTTATATTCCTCTATTTTATTTTTATAACATTATTTAAATATTTCTTTAGATCACTTGACCCTGCCCAATTTCAACTGCAACATAAACCGATGACCAACTTATGTGGGACTTGCTATGACTTACCATTATCATGATGAAACCATTATAAAAAATTTACCCGAAGATAGCGTTTTCGTTTTCGGCAGTAACCTTGCAGGCACACATCAAGGTGGGGCTGCAAAAACTGCACATTTGCATTTTGGTGCAATGAAAGGTGCCGGACGAGGTTGGTCAGGGCAAAGTTTTGCTATTCCAACGATGAATGAGCATTTACAACAAATGCCACTTTCACAAATTCAACACTATATTGAAGATTTTAAAATTTATACCAAAAACCATCCGAAAATGAAATATTTCATTACCTCAGTCGGTTGTGGTGTTGCGGGCTATAAAGTTGAAGAAATTGCACCGATGTTTAAAGGCATTTCACGCAATGTCATTTTCCCTGCATCATTTCGACCTTTTGTTGAAAAAACCCTGCCTAAACTGACAAAAAAATTAGTCCATACTTTTATTCAAGACAGTGTGATTTTTAGTGACGACCCAAGTGAAACTATTCAAACATTAAATCTGACAGAGGCTGAAAAAAGTCTAGCGACCATCGTGATTAATACCCCGATGTATCCTGAAGATAGTAATGGGCGTGATCGTACTTTTGAAATTAGTGATATTTTACAGGCACTCGACGGTAAAGTTTTTGAATTTCAAAGCAACTCTGAAGGTCCAATGATTTTTGGTGGCGTTATTCTTGCGCTCATGGAACTTTACCAATTTAATGAACGTGATTTTATTGAACTGTGGAATGGCGAAAAAACCATTGCGCCACCTAAACCTGAACATCATGCAAA
>CAXYZD010000238.1:0-2557 GCA_964293455.1 uncultured Acinetobacter sp.
ATTCAATCAACTCATCTCTTACAGACGAACTGTTTCTATAATTTTATCAGCCAATTCTTCAACTGTTTCTTGAACAAGAGAGACATCCGCACCGTGTTCAAGATCGGTGATTACAACTACGCCAGTCTGACGAAGTAAAGCGACTTGTTCAGCAGTTAAATTAGCTTTGGCAATTGCAACAACACCTTGTTGAATGAGCAAACTTTCAAGTGCTTGTGCATTTTCAAGTGCTTTTGCTGTTACTGTAACGACTGCAGGTTTTTGACCTAAACGAGCTGCACGCGCTTCAGCAGTAACAGGCTCATTATGTGCAGTCCATTCAACTGCATCTTCAACCATACCTGCACCCACCGTTACATTACTTAAACGGTCAATGAAGATAAATGAACCTGTATAACGACTGTCGTTATAACGGTCAAATACCACAGGTACATCAAACTCGATATTTACATCGGCAATGGCGTTCAAATCAAGCTGATCAACTTCCATTTTTTCCAAAGTATTCACATTGGTACGGAAGTTGATTTTAGATACTTTGGCAGGAATCGTTTGCGTACCAAACTTGACGTTAAATAGTTTACCCACCACTAAAGGTTGATCTGCCATCCACACTACAGTTGCACGCGCAGAACGTGAAATGAGTGGTTGCTCACCCGCTTTTACCAAGACATTACCACGAGAAACGTCAATTTCATCGTTCAATGTTAAGGTTACTGCTTGACCTGCAATAGCATGTTCAAGGTTGCCATCAAAAGTGACAATTTCTTTGACTGAAGATTTTTTGCCTGAAGGTAAAGCGATAATTTCATCGCCCACTTTCACTTCACCTAACGCAATCGTACCGCAGAAACCACGGAAGTCGAGGTTTGGACGGTTGACATACTGCACAGGGAAACGGAATTCGTGTGCGCTTGTGTCACGACTGATTTCGACAGTTTCCAAAGTATTCATCAGTGTTTTACCGTTATACCACGGCGTATTTTCTGATGGATTCACCACGTTATCACCATTCAACGCAGAAATAGGCGTGAAGATAATATTAGCAGGTTTACGATCGCCCAACTGATTAATAAAGTCATTGTACTGTGCTTGAATTTCATTGAAGCGAACTTCAGAAAACTCAACCAAGTCCATTTTATTGATCGCAACCACGATATTACGAATACCCAAAAGGCTTGCAATATAAGTATGACGACGCGTTTGTGTTTGTACGCCATAACGGGCATCAATCAAAATGATTGCAAGATCAGCCGTTGATGCACCTGTTGCCATATTACGTGTGTATTGCTCATGCCCCGGTGTATCGGCAATGATGAACTTACGCTTTTCAGTCGAGAAATAACGATAAGCGACATCAATGGTAATACCTTGCTCACGTTCAGCTTGTAAACCATCGACAAGAAGTGCTAAGTCAGGCGCATCGCCTGTTGTACCGACTTTTTTCGAGTCACGAGTCACCGCTTGTAATTGATCTTCATAGATCAATTTTGAATCATAAAGTAAACGACCAATGAGAGTCGATTTACCATCATCCACATTACCGCAGGTTAAAAAGCGCAATAAGTCTTTATTTTCGTGCTGTTTTAAATATGCCAAGATATCTTGGCTAATCAAATCTGATTGATGAGACATTGCTCAAAGCTCCACATATTCTTTAGAAATCAGTTTTTTTAATCTCCATCAATCCCTCTTTGAAAAAGAGGGACTTTCCACTCTTTCTTTTCAGGATTTCCCCCTCTTTTAAAAGATGAGCAGTACTACTGCGCAAGGGGGGAGATTAAAAATGAATTTAGAAATAACCTTCTTGCTTTTTCTTTTCCATCGAGCCCGCTTCATCATGGTCAATCATACGACCTTGACGCTCTGAGCTTGTTGCCAAAAGCATTTCTTGGATAATTTCAGGTAAGGTGTCCGCTTTAGATTCAACTGCACCTGTTAATGGGTAACAGCCTAAAGTACGGAAACGTACCGATTTCATTTGTGGAACTTCACCTTCTTTTAAGCGCATACGTTCATCATCGACCATGATCAGCGTACCATCACGCTCAACCACAGGACGTTCAGCAGCCAAATATAAAGGTACCAAAGGAATACTTTCTTGATAGATATATTGCCAAATGTCTAATTCAGTCCAGTTTGACAATGGGAATACACGAATACTTTCGCCTTTGTTCACTTTACCATTGTAAAGATTCCAAAGTTCAGGACGCTGGTTCTTCGGATCCCAACGATGCTTAGAATCACGGAAAGAGTACACACGCTCTTTCGCACGAGATTTTTCCTCGTCACGGCGCGCGCCACCGAAAGCCGCATCAAACTGATATTTATCCAACGCTTGTTTTAAGCCTTGAGTTTTCATAATGTCAGTATATTTTGAACTACCATAATCGAATGGATTGACATTGGCATCTTTGCCTTCTTTATTCTGATGCACAATCAAATCAAACCCATGCTCTTTTGCCATGTTGTCACGGAACTTGATCATTTCCTTAAACTTCCAGCCTGTGTCGACATGCAACAGTGGGAAAGGAAGTTTTGCAGGATAAAATGCTTTTAA
>CAXYZD010000239.1:0-2555 GCA_964293455.1 uncultured Acinetobacter sp.
ATTTTTTCTTGTCCAAATGCAAAGGCAAAACTTCCTGTTGCAATCACACCCAATATCACTTTGACTAATGAATTATTCAACCAATCTCTTCCTGAAAATATAGATGCATTACGACTTTTCTTGCGCGCCATTCTAACAACTAATCCTAAATTAAAAATCAAAAAGAAAACTGATTGATTAAAAAATTTCACTTGAATATTCAGGTGAGTAAATCTGACTCACTCTGTATTCATGCCTTTATTTATGGAGTACCCAAACATCAGGAGTCCTTTTATAGATTATGACATAGTTTCTTTTACTCTCTGACGATTAAACGACTTAAGTTGTCGCTCAAAAGTGAAAAAGCGTTTCATTTTGATCTATTTTAACTTTAATTTTTTACGCTATTTTCAGTACATACAAAAAAGCCAAGCGAACTTGGCTTGATGGTACACAGAACTAAATCATTATTTTAAATTTCAATTTGACTACCCATTTCCACGACTCGATTTGGTGGAATTTGGTAGAAATCACTGACAGGGCTTGTATTTCGTTGCATTGAAATAAAGAGCTTTTCACGCCACGGTGCCATACCATCACCTACGGTATGAATGAGGCGATCACGAGAAATAAAGAAGCTGATTCGCATCATATCAAATGGAATATTCAACTGTTGATATGCCAACTCTAAAGCATTTGGAATATTCGGCTGATCTTTAAAGCCATAATAGACATAAACACGTTGGAATCGATCATCTAAAACTTCTACACGAATTCTTTCCTGATCAGTTACATACGGAACATCTCGCGTAATGACTGTGACCAATATATTTCGTTCATGCAAAACTTTATTGTGCTTAATATTATGTAACATCGCATGTGGCACAATATTTGGATTACCTGTAAGGAAAATTGCATCGCCTGGCACAAATATTGTTTCAGAACTTAAACTGACACTTTTAATAAATAATTCAAGTGATAAAGAGTCTTTTGATAACTTACTAAAAACGATCTCTCGACCATCTTTCCATGTCATTAAAATACAGAATGCAATCACACCAATGAGAATAGGTACCCATCCACCTGATAAAATTTTCAATGATGTTGATGCAATAAAAACCAAATCAATCAATAAAAATGGAATTGCAAACAGTGCCACTTTCCATTTTGGCCAACGCCAATAACTGTATGCTAAAACCGCAATCAAAATGGTGTCACATAGCATGGTCATGGTAACTGCAACACCATAGGCACTCGCCAAGTTCGCACTGTTTTGAAAGATTAATATCAGCAATAAAATTGAGATATAGAGCACCCAATTGATAAAGGGCAAATAAATCTGCCCTTGTTCAACATCAGAGGTATGTTGCACAGTTAAACGAGGTAAATAGCGCAATTGAATTGCCTGATTTGCCATGGAAAATACACCCGTAATTACCGCTTGTGAAGCAATTACCGCGGCAGCTGTCGCCAAGCCAATCATGGGATACAATGCCCATTGGGGAATCAATAGATAAAATGGGTTTTCAATAGCGGCAGGATCACGTAAAAGTAATGCACCTTGCCCTGCATAGTTCAACAATAATGCAGGTAAAACAACTGTAAACCATGCCAGTTTAATGGGTATGCGTCCAAAATGTCCCATATCTGCATACAATGCTTCGCCACCCGTCATGGTCAAAATCACCGCACCCATCGCAATAAATGCAACAAAAGGTTGATGATAAATAAAGCCAATTGCCCAATGTGGGCTGATCATTGCCAAGACATAAGGCGTTTGTAAAATACTATTTATTCCAATCACCCCAATCGCAATAAACCATGCGAGTGTGACTGGCCCAAAGTATTTCCCCATAATTCCTGTGCCATGTCGCTGAATAAGAAATAATCCAGTCAAAATACCGATAGCGATGGGCATTAACCATTGATTAAAGATCGGTGTGGCAATACTTAAACCTTCAATGGCAGACATAACAGAAATGGCAGGTGTAATAATGCCGTCACCAAAGAACAGAGATGCACCGATAAAACCCAGTGCGATAAGAAATATTTTCTTATTATCTGCAATTCGAGTAGAACGGAGATTCAATGCCAATAAAGACATGATTCCCCCTTCGCCATTGTTATCTGCTTTCATAATGACGGTGATGTATTTGAAGCTGATGGTCAACATCATGCACCAAAAAATCAACGATAAAATACCCAGTACGGTACTTTCATTAATCGCAATATGGGCAGAAATAAAGCATTGTCGTAATGCATACAATGGACTTGTTCCGATATCTCCAAACACGACACCAAGCGCAGCTAGTGTAATGGCAGGCAATGCAGCTTTTTTAGCAGTACTTTGCATAGATCATTCTTCGTTTAATAAACGCTGTTTTGGCGAATAATATCACTGCGTAAAATAATTTGCTTAAATCAATTGTTTCAACTTGGCAGCGTTGACTTTTTTCGTTATCATCCGTCACCTTGGTGAGGTGTCCGAGTGGCTGAAGGAGCACGCCTGGAAAGTGTGTAAACGTTTATAGCGTTTCGAGGGTTCGAATCCCTCTCTCACCGCCAAATTAGTGTCC
>CAXYZD010000240.1:0-2522 GCA_964293455.1 uncultured Acinetobacter sp.
AACGGATGCCGAGATCAAAACCCGGTGCCTTACCACTTGGCGACGCCCCTATCATTACACTTTAAATTGAATCAGTGGAGATTCATTCAAACTACTTACCATATAGGCTATGCAGGGAGAATGATTTAACACTTCACTTACATTCATATTTTCAGTGACTTCAACAAAAACACAAGCACCTGTACCTGTGAGCTTTGCTGTACCGAACTGGTCTAAGTACTGCATTGCTTCATCAACTTTTGGATATAAACTTCTTGCCACTGGCTCAAAATTATTTCCAAAACTGGATGGCTTAAGCTGATAGGCGCAAAATTTAGTAGGCTTTGTATCTCTTGTCAATGTTTTTTGTGAAAATAGCTGTTGGGTGCTGATAAAACAATCAGGTTTTAGGATTATGTATTGTTTTTGATCTAAGTCTATGAATGATAAGTGTTCACCAACGCCTTCTGCCCATGCATTACGTCCGTGAACAAATACAGGTACATCTGCGCCAAGTTGTACGCCTAAATCTGCCAGTTGATCGGTATTTAATCCACATTGCCAAAGTTGATTGACCACAATCAGCGTTGTTGCAGCATCGGAAGAGCCACCACCGAGTCCAGCCCCCATTGGAATATTTTTTTCAAGGCGAATATTTAACCCTGTTTGCGCTTTGGCAAAGGGTTTAAGAATATTGACCGCTTTATAAATTAAATTGTGTTGTAACTCAACGCTGTTTAATCCATCAATGTGAATATTTTCTTGAATATTGCTATTTTCAATTGAATGTTCCGTTTGCTCAAATTCAAGCCAATCGCACAAATCAATGAGCTGAAAAATAGTTTGTAACTCGTGATAACCATTTTCACGGCGACCAGTAATATGCAAAAAAAGATTCAGTTTGGCGGGGGCAGGGACTCTAATCATGGGTAATCTATTCGACATAAAGGTGAATTAACGATTTTGTATCACCATTGTAATACGATTTTCTTTGCCGTCTTCAAGTTGCTGTTTCAAAATTAACTTATTGGGCAGCGTGGCTTGATCGGCATAGCTCAATGTGACATACCAACCATCTTCTTGAATTTGGTTAATCCGTTGAACTTCATCTTTACTGATTTGTGCATCAGGGGTCGCAGGACGGGCTTGTACCCAACTGACAATATGGGTGATCGGTGCAATCCAACCTGTTGCTCGTTCAAGAAGCTCTTCGGGGCTGTCGGCAGTAATTTCACCTGTTTTAGCGCTATTTAGGGTGACTTGATTGGCATCACCTTCAATAGTAGTTTTACCAATCCCTAAAATTCCCGTCAGTTGGATTTCAAACTTTTCTGCATGTTGTACCCAAGTGAAAAATGCACTGCCTGATTGTTTAGGAGTTTTTACCCCAATTTTCCCTTGAAGGTCAAAATTATTTTGAACGGTTTTAGGTGTGCCTGACGCTGTGCCTAATGCTGTACCGAGTGGTGGTGTTGTCGGTTGAGTCGGCGTTTTGGTCACTGTTTGGCAACCACTGAGTGCTAAACCTGAAACGGTGGTTAAAATCAAAAGGATATGGCGCAATGATGACATGAATAAAATTAACTCTTTTTGCTGTGTGGGGCTAACAATAACGAATCAAGTTGTTGTAATTGAGGATCGTCAGGTTGATTTTGTTTTATTTTTTGTAAAACAGATCCAAATTCATCTAATGCACCTTGCATATACAGTGCTTTGGCATAGCGTACACCAATGGCATTGCTACCACTGATTTTCCATGCTTTTGCGAGGACTTTGGAGGACGTATCAAAGTCATTTTGTAAAAATGCAATATAACCTAATGTATCTAAAATAGAGGCTTGATCGGGTGCAAACTCAAGTGCTTGCTCAGCATATTGCCTAGCCTCGTCTAAGCGTTTGTTTTGTAAGGCAAGTGTATAGGCGTAAGCGTTGAGATATGTGGGGCTATTTGGCTCTAAAATGAGTAATTGATGTAAAGAGCGATCGAGTTGTTCACTTTGAGTAAATGGATCAAGCAGTAAGACTTGCGAGTATAGAATTTCAGGATCATCGGGTAAGTTTTTCACAGCCTCTGTCAAAAGTCGCAAGGCTGCTTTTTTATTATCCATACGTTTTAAAATTTCAGCTTGTGCTTGATACAAAAAACTCGCATGTTGCGGATAATTGACACGTTCCTGTGTGAGGAAGCGTAGAACATCATTTAATTTATCTTGTTTTTCATAAATTGAAATCAAGTTGCGCCGAGATACAGTGTATAAATTTCCATCGACCAAACGGTAGTAAGCTTTGGCTGTTTCTAAATGCTGTTTACGTTCAGCATTGACCGCCAAATAATAATACGCTTCATTTTGATAACGCACGGAATAACGCAGTTCAACTAAATACTGCTCAGCAAGATCAGATTTTTTGAGATCAATTGCGGTTAAACCTGCAATGAAGAGTGCCTCTTCTGCATCAGGCCATGTTTTAATGATTTTTTCGAGTTTCTCTAGTGCCGATTCAGCTTGATTGGTCTTAATTAAATATCGAACTTCAGCAAGACG
>CAXYZD010000241.1:0-2429 GCA_964293455.1 uncultured Acinetobacter sp.
TTTTTACATCAATAATGGTTTCATTTAATGTCAGCATACTTTTTGAAACACCACCAAAATAATAAAGTTAAACTTTCGGCAAATGCCAAATGCATTATTTTATTGAATACTCGTGTTCTCACGCAAACAACAATAATCAGCCCTAGCAATAAGGAATAATCGGACACATTATGAATATTTTGATTGTACATGCACATCCTGAACCACTTTCTTTTACCACTGCTTTAAAAGATCAAGCCATTGGCATATTGGAACAACAAGGACATCAAGTTGAGGTTTCTGACTTATATGCGATGAATTTCAATCCTGTTGCATCACGAGAAGATTTCACAAGTTTGAACAATTCGGAATATTTAAATTATGCTTTAGAACAACGGCATGCATCGAAACAGCAGCTACTTTCAGCGGATATTCAAACCGAAGTTGATAAAGTCCTCAAAGCCGATTTACTGATTTTAAATTTTCCAATATATTGGACTTCTGTTCCTGCCATTTTAAAAGGTTGGATTGATCGTGTCTTTGTATCAGGCATTTTTTATGGTGGAAAACGTTTTTATAATCACGGCGGAATGGCAGGTAAAAAAGCCATGCTGAGTTTTACTTTAGGTGGGCGTGATCATATGTTTG
Organism: uncultured Acinetobacter sp.; assembly: GCA_964293455.1. Taxonomy (GTDB): domain Bacteria; phylum Pseudomonadota; class Gammaproteobacteria; order Pseudomonadales; family Moraxellaceae; genus Acinetobacter. The sequence continues at coordinate 628 of CAXYZD010000241.1, forward strand.
GTGAACATGCGATTCATGGTTCACTTGAAAATTTATTGTTACCCATCCAACGTGGAACTTTGGCTTATGTCGGCTTTGAGGTTCTGCCTCCATTTATTGCCTACCACGTACCTTATATTTCTCAAGAGGCACGCCAACAGATGCTTGTCGATTATGAAAAATATTTACAAAATTTAGATGGTTTAGAACCTTTAATCTTTCCGAAACTTGAACAATTTGATGAACGACTTTATCCGCTTTAAGACTCAACAGATTACTAATGAAAACACCGAAAGGTCAAATTGATACGCGGTTCTAAAATTTTGGTCGACTTAGCAAGGGTATGTTTCCAATAGGTCTGAGTCTGCCCTCGCATGACTATCAGTTGACCGCTCTGTAACAGTAGATCGACTTTTTCAGCTTTGGTCTTATGCTTAAAGCTGAATTTTCGTGTTGCACCAAAACTTAATGATGCCACTACCGTTTCAAGCCCTCTCTCTGTGACCAATGCAGGCTCATCATCACTGTGCCATCCCATGCCTTGGCTACCATTGTCATATAAATTTGCCAAACACGTATTAAACGGATGCCCAACCAATTGTTCAATATGCTGTTTTAATCGAAATAATCCCGCATTCCACGCATGCGCTTGTTTCGTCATCCCCGAATAACGATATTGATAATTTTCATCGCCATACCAAGCCACTTTACGTTCTGTTTGATGATGCTGCCCTAAAATAAAAACTTCATCATGCTGCCAAACCAAATGCTTTAAAAAGTAGTGAAGATATTTTTGACTTTGTTCATCATTCAAAATTAAGCCATAATTTTTCACAACGCCATCATAAGGCAGTAGATTGTCATTTTGCTCAGGTGCAAACAGCTCAAGATTCATGTGCCACACCTCATATTAATTCGCTTACTTTTAAGTCTACCTGAAGCATTCACAATTCAAAACATGACAATATTCAGAATAACTTGTGACAACAATCATTCAGGCATAGACTGAAAATCAGTACCACAATAAAAACAATTTCTTATGAATTTATTGCAGCTTTTTCAAAAATTACGTCCCTTTGTCCGACCTTATCGTTGGCTTGTGATTATCACGTTAATATTGACGCTGATTGGCTCACTCACAGCTCAGGTCAATGCACTCACCCTTAAATATGCGGTCGATAGTATCAATGCGTTACTTCTAGAGGGTAAAGGTTTAGCCGATGGTTGGCATATTCTGATCACTATTACTGTCGTACTTTTAGGTAAGGAAATTATCAATACCTTTGTACAGTTTGGACAAAAATCATTTGGTGAAAAACTTCGTATCTTAATTTCTCAAGATTTATCACAAGGCATTATTGAAAAATTTATCACCTATAAGTTGGCTTTTTTTGATCAAGAAAATAATCAGGCAGGAAAATTACAAACCCGAATAGACCGTGGAGTCAGCTCACTGACACGCCTTGTTCAAATCTTTTTTATTGATATTTTACCCTTATTTACCAGCGCCCTGATTGCACTAGCTCTGATGTATTATGCCAATGTTTGGGTTGGACTTGTTGCCACGATTATTGTGCCCATTTATTTTTGGCTCACCTTTAAACAATCACAGAAAGTATCGGGTAAAAGACGGACGTTACGTGATGATTTTGAGAAAAAAAGTCAGGGCATTATCAGTATTATTAACTCGATTACTGTAATTAAATCTTTTAATAAAGAATCGGTTGAATCAGCCAAACAACTTAAATTACAAAAATCACTAACTGACAATCAGATGCAAACCCGTCAAACCAATTATATTTTTGATGGTTTAAAAACCTTTA
>CAXYZD010000242.1:0-2384 GCA_964293455.1 uncultured Acinetobacter sp.
ACATTTACCAATGAAAATGCTGAAGTTCTTGCACGTGATATGGCGGTTGGTCAAGGTGAAAGCTTAAATGTACTTGCAGAGTTGATGAATATTCAATCTACAGATAAAGCACGTTTTTTTGAAGTAACCAAAGCCAACTTCGCTCAAATTTATGCAGCAGATCATAATTCAGCACAAGTTTTGGCTTCACTACAACAAGTGATGGCAAATGATGCGGTATTAAAAGCATACGTATAATTGTTGAAACGAACCCTGTCTTTTGGCAGGGTTTTTTGTACCTAAAATTTGTGATCTGAATGAAAAAAATAAAGTTATATTTGGCTGTGATTAGCACGTTAATGAGTGGTTATGGATTTGCATCGACAGTTGATGTTACAGACGCTTTAAATCTTGCTGAACAAAAAAAACTTGCTCAACAAGTGACGTGGAAACGATTACTTTATGCGGAAGATTCACCGCAAAGTGAAGTGAGCTATACAGGCTTTTTTCTAGCAGAACAGGGTAGAGATCATATAGATCAAGAGTTACAGGCAGACATTCGCGCTTTATTTCAAACAGCAGAACCGAATCAGGCATTTCGTTGTAAATTTCCTGCGCGTAGCCAATGGCTCATACAACAACTGAATATTTCAGAACAACAACTGCCTAAAGTCGATTGCCCTGAGTTGGATGCATGGTATGCACAAATCAAGCCCCATAAGGCAACGCTTATTTATGCCACCGATTTTATGGGTAACCCAAGTTCGATGTTTGGGCATACTTTATTACGCCTTGATCCTGAAAATCAAAAACAGCTTAACCTTGTATCGTATGCCGTGAATTATGCGGCAACGGTCAATAATGAAGACAATTGGTCATATGCTTTCAAAGGTTTAGTCGGCAAATATCCGGGTGAATATGCCCTAATGCCGTATTACCGAAAAGTTAAAGAATATGGTGACTTTGAAAGTCGTGATTTATGGGAATATGAACTCAATTTAAGTTCAGATGAAACTGCATTTCTAGTCAAACATATGTGGGAAATGCAGAAAGTCAGTTTCCCTTATTATTTTGTTAGTGATAACTGTGCCTATCGCTTATTGGGATTGATTGATTTAGTCCGACCATCTTCAAATTTGCGTCAGCAATTTAGCTATGCTGCCATTCCTGTTGAAACGATTAAAGCCATTGATCGAGCAGGTTATATCCGTGAAACGGTTTATCGACCCGCTTTGGAAACTCAGCTCAATGCGCAAGCCACGCAGCACGGTCATGCCTTGGCAAAACAAGCACATGCCTTAGCGATGCTTGAGCCTAAAGAGATGCCAACACATTTAAAACAGTACGATGCAGTCGATCAAGCCAAAATACTTGAAATGGCATATGACGATTTATATTTACAATTTGTAGCGCGTAAAGTTTCAGCAGATTTTACCCAGCCTCGTTTTAGACAATTACTCGGTTTACGCAGTCAACTGGCGGTTGAGAAACAGCGTAATGCACCACCTGAACCAAAATTTAATCCGACACAAGGGCATGGTTCACGGCTTTTTTCTGTCGATGTTGGGGAAGTTCAAGGTGAAAAATTTATACAACTTGGACATCGTCAGGCATACCATACTTTACAAGATTCGCAGAATGGTTTCCGTATAGGTACACAGCTTTTATTCTTAGATGGTGCAGTGCAATGGCGTGATGATAATCTGAAAATTGAGCATCTCGACCTCTTGACGGTCAATTCTTATAATCCGATTACACCCTTTAAAACACCAATCAGTTGGGGCTTTAATTTGGGTTGGCAACAAGAAGCGATTGATCATGGATATTTTAGTGAAGATCAGCAACATGGCGTATTTTCACTGAAAGCTCAGTCAGGTTATACGCTTGCCAATGATGCACGTACGCAGCTGTGTTATGGCGCTTTGCAAACACAGCTTCAAGCAGGCAAGTCACTTGATGATGGATGGCGTATAGGTGTTGGGCCAACGCTCGGTTGTCAAAATATTTGGACAGATCAGATCAATAGTTTAGTGCAGTTGGAACTGCCTTATTGGCAAGATTCAAGCCAGTGGAATTTACGTTTAAATGGCACAGTGCAGTATGCATTGAATCAACAAAATGCACTGAAAGTAGGTTTAGAGTATCAGCAACAAAATGACCTAGATTGGACAAAATGGAGTTTTGGTTTTAATCATTATTTTTAATGCATCACTTTTTATTTATCGTGGCATCTTTGGCTGATTTTAAATGCAATATTGCGATCAAGATTACAAAATTAAGCCCAAATGGAGATGCAATGATATAAAAATGGGTCGAAATGATATAGCAGAACTCAGCTTACATATTAAACTTTTTCTCTGTACACGACAAATTTCACAGAACCCTTATCCTATCAGGATTCTGCC
>CAXYZD010000243.1:0-2326 GCA_964293455.1 uncultured Acinetobacter sp.
AGTTTTAATCTTCATCACTGCCGATGGATGTGCATTCTACAGCATTTCTTTTACCACGCAACCCTATTTTTAATTTTAATTTTTTAGGTGTTCGCTTTATAAACCAAAATAACGATAAACACATGTTTTTTATCAATAATTATTTTAAATATAAATGTTAAATATTTAATCATATGCTAAATATGCCAAAATCATCTGACTTAATTCTTTCTTAAGTTGTTGTTCTGAAATAAGAAAACTATTATTACTCACATATCGCATCATTGTGAACAAGGTACTATTGATAATCACAAAGGATTTATTTCTTAATGTTTCGAAGTTCCACTGTTGAAAGTAGCGATTAAAGACATACATGCCAACTTCAAAAAAATGCTTTTCTAAAATTTGTGCCGCTTCTGAATTGTTATATCCATGCCAATGTTTCAGTACTTCCATAAAGAAGCCATCATCGGCTTTCATCATGTCAAAACCGAATTGGATGCTAATAGGCACAATTTCTGCGAGTGTTAAGTTTTCTTGCGCAATCGCAATTTGTTTAAACGCCATGCCTAAATTTTCACTTTTACGACGTAATAACTCTTGTATGATTTCATCTTTATTTTCGAAGTATTGATAAATTGAACCTACACTGACCCCTGATTTTTCTGCAATTTTAGGTGTCGTAATCTGCATAATTCCCTGCTCTGCAATACAAAGCTGTGTAGCTTCCAAAATATCATCAACAATTTTTTTGGCACGTTGTTGTTGTGGTTGCTTTCTCACAGCGTCTACCTTCTAAAATGCGAATTGAATGCGAATAATTATTCATATTATAGTTTTGATTAAATAACACTCAACAGGTTAATGCAATGCTGAATCATCCTATTGCAAAACGTTTAGCTTCTTATGAGCGAATAATAAAAAGTGATGCTCTCTCAAAGATACTCCATAAAATTACCGATCAAAATTTTATTCCAAGTTATGCCGAATATTTAGAATTGAATGACAGTCTATATACAGGTGATATCGCTATGGATCGGGTGATGGATTGGGTGATGACGGATCCACGGCGTAACCGTAAGCGTTTTGAAACGGCTTTGTATCAAGGTGTAGATCAACTTGAAACGCCTGAGTCTATTTTACTTGAATTTTTTAAACATATTGAAACACCACCAAAATGGCTAAACAAAGACAAGCTTCATCATGCAGTAAATTTCACGCAACGATTAGGGAGCAATGGTACCTTTATTTTGCGGGATTTGGCGCTTATGACGGGCTATCAATATCCGGGATTTAACCAGCCTTTAATTATGACAGGAGCATTGAAAAAGTTTGCTGGTAGGCGTTTAGCTGAAACACATAGATGGTGGCTCGATGTAAACCAAGTGAATAGTTTTGATCGTTTTAATACAGGCTTTACATCGACAATTTATGTGCGCTTTATTCATTCTTTGATTCGTTATCAACTGAAAAAATCACCCGATTGGGATAATGACCTATGGGGAACACCCATTAACCAATATGATCAAGCTATGACAAATATTGCTTTTAGTGGTGTCTTATTGCTTGGCATTCGTGCCATTGGTATTTTTCCCAACAAATCAGAAGTCGAATCGGTACTGCATTTTTGGAAATATGCGGGTTGGCTCATGGGTGTAGAAGAAAAATGGCTTGTCAATAAAGAATCGGAGGCATGGAAACTATTGCAATGGATGAATTATGCTCACCCCAAAGTCAATGAAAGCAGTCAAATGCTAGCAAAGAGTTTGGCTAAAGAGCCTTTTGAACGCCAATATAAACATTTCAATATCTTCTTTCAAAAAAAAGCCTATCAAAACCATCTCGATATTACGCAGTTATTTTTGGGTAAACAAAAGATGAAAGACTTAGGTTTAAAGCCACGCACTTTTGCATGGTATCCCGTGTATTTATTGGCAAAAAATACGTTGATTTATAATGGTGCAAAGCATAGCGATGTACTCAAAAACTATTTGCAAAAACACGGAAGAGCGGAACAAGAATATGCACTGACTTTATATCAAAATGCAGGGAAACAATTGGCGAGTATGCATCAATAATTAGATTTGAAAGGAGATCAAACTAATGCTTGATCTCCTTCTGCTAAAAATACTAATTAGCACTTATGCTTCCAAACGACATTTATAAATATTCAACACCACATCACTAAATTCATTGAGTACATAACGTGTCCACAAATCAGCATACCAATTCACCTCTGTAGACAATCGATAATCAATGCTCAATGTCATACGCGTTTGTGTTGGACTCACCGCTTCAAGTTGGTAATCAGTCGTGAGTAAATTGAAATATTGACCACCTATTTTCA
>CAXYZD010000244.1:0-2246 GCA_964293455.1 uncultured Acinetobacter sp.
TTTTTACATCAATAATGGTTTCATTTAATGTTAGCATACTTTTTGAAACACCACCAATTATTCTATAAATCTGCTTGATTTCCTTCGATGATGCCCCTACATCTATAAATAACTTAGAACATTATTTGGCATCACGATATGACATTAGAAAAGGCGACTTTGCCTGTACCTCAATTTGATCAAATCACTTTAAATCAATTAAAAAATAGTATCGAAACTGCCATTCAAAATGGACAAAATTTTCTCAAAAAACTGACAGAAGTTCCTGAAAGTATTCACCAACAACTCAATGTTTTAGAGCAAATTGATACATTAGAAAATAATATGAGTGAATCTTGGGGTGTTCTTTCACATCTCAATGCAGTCATGAATAATGCCGAAACTCGTGAAGTATATCAGGCACTTTTACCTACTCTCAGCGAATATTACACCCAACTTGGGCAACATGTACCGCTCTATCAAACATATCAGCATGTATATGATAATCCAGTATTTACTGACCTACCTCCTGCACAGCAAAGTGCGTTAAAACTCGCATTACGTGATTTCAAACTTTCAGGTGTAGCTTTAGAAGGTGAAGAAAAACAGCGTTATGCAGAAATTTCTGCACGTTTGTCACAACTATCATCTGACTTCTCTAATCATGTTTTGGATTCAACACAGGCGTATTTCAAAACTTTAAATGAAGATCAACTCAAAGGTTTACCACAAAGCAGTGTTGAATTACTGAAACAATACGGTCAGCAACGTGAGCTTGAACAAGCAGTTGCTACGCTGGATATTCCATCTTATTTGGCGATTATGACCTATGCAGATGATCGTGCATTACGTGAAGAGCTTTATCATGCATATGTCACCCGAGCATCTGACTTGGCACAGGATACGCAATTTGACAATGCCCCTGTTATGACTGAAATTTTAAGCCTACGTCAGGAAATGGCGAAGCTTTTAGGTTTTGATAACTATGCCGAATATTCATTGGCGTCAAAAATGGCACCTGATGTTGAAACAGTCGATCAATTCCTTGTCGATCTTGCAGGACATGCACGCGCCCCTGCACTAAAAGAAATTGCAGAACTACAAGCCATTGCGCAAGCTGATGGTATTACTGAATTAAAACCGTGGGATAGCACGTATTATTCTGAAAAGCTCAAAGTTCAACAATTCAACTTATCTCAAGAAGATTTAAAACCTTACTTCCCTACACCGAAAGTAATTCAAGGTTTGTTCAATGTGGTCAATCGTTTATATGGCATCACCGTCATTGAGCGTGAAGCGCCACTTTGGCATCCTGATGCACATTATTATGAAGTTGAAGATCAAGGCACAGTCATCGGTGGTTTCTACTTTGACCTCTACGCTCGTAGTGGTAAACGTGGTGGCGCATGGATGAGTGGTTTCCGCTCTCGTATACAAACTGAACATGGCTTACAAAAACCAATTTGCTATATGGTCGGTAATTTTACCCCACCTGTAGGCGGTCAACCTGCGCTACTGACGCATGATGAAGTGAATACTTTATTCCATGAATTTGGTCATGGCTTACATCATATGCTCACTGAAGTGGACAATATTTCTGTGGCAGGCACACACGGCGTGGCATGGGATGCAGTTGAACTTCCAAGCCAATTTATGGAATTTTGGACATGGGACAAAGACAGCCTCGACTTGCTCTCTGAACATATTGAAACGAAAGAATCATTGCCCGAACATTTGCTGAAAGCATTGCTCGCTGCACGTTTCTTCCAATCAGGGATGCAAACCTTACGTCAAATTGAATTTTCACTGTTTGACTTAAGCATTCACAAACTCACACCTGCTCTAAATGCTGATGGCATCCAATCGACTTTGGATGACATTCGTCAGAAATATGCTGTATTGGCGACTGCACCTTATAACCGCTTCCAAAATGGCTTTAGCCATATTTTCGCAGGTGGTTATGCAGCGGGTTATTACTCATACAAATGGGCGGAAGTTTTAGCAAGTGATGCATTCGATCGCTTTGAAAAAGAAGGTATTTTCAATACTGAAACTGGAAATGAATTTAGAAAAAAAATTCTAGCAGTTGGCGGAAAAGATACAGCCCTTGATGCATTCGTCAATTTCCGTGGGCGTGAGCCAAAAATAGATGCGTTGTTACGTCATCAAGGTTGGACGAACAGCCAATAAAACGCTTAAACTAGGCATCGAAATAAATTAATTTGTGGTGAGTATATGAATATTAAACGTCGTTTCATTGCGGGTGC
>CAXYZD010000245.1:0-2241 GCA_964293455.1 uncultured Acinetobacter sp.
CTAGTGCCGATTCAGCTTGATTGGTCTTAATTAAATATCGAACTTCAGCAAGACGGACTTCCAAATTGTATTTGTGTTTTTTACTGCTTTTTTCATACCATTTGAGTGTGGCATCATCATCGCTTAAAGCCATGAGCAAATTGGCTTTCATGAGAATGAAGCCAGTCACTTTAGGGCGTTTTCGGAGGGCTTTATTGACAGTTTTTAATGCGAGTTCAATCTCATTATTCTGTGCCTCAAGACCCGCAATTAAAATCAAAACAGAAGGGTTTTCTCGCTCTTTACTGGTGCGTAAAGTGTCGAGTAGGTTTTGACGATCTTCTTCAGAATCAGGCGAAATACCTTCTAAAATTTTTTCTAAGTCCGCATTGGCATCGAGGGTTAAAATGCTATCGAGCGTCTCGGCAGCAAGTTCATATTCGTGGGATTTCAGCGCTATATGTGCCAAATAAAATTTAGCAGGAACATCCTCAGGCTCTTGTACAACCCAATGGGTCGCAATATCGAGTGCAGATTGTAAGTCATTTTGCTCAATCGCAATATTTAAAGCACGTTGTTTGACTGAAGTTGAATTACTACGAATTGCCAAGACGGTATAGTTGTGCAATGCTGTGGCAGTATCATGGTAAGCCAATGAAAATTCAGCAATCATGCTTTGTTTAATGGCATCTGTATTTGAACGAGCATAAGAAAACTGTTCGGATGCTCGGATATGAGCACTCGAAGCCATGCTACCGACAAGTAAGAATGTGGTAGAATACTGTTTAATTGTCGTGCCGGTACTTCGGCTATTCATATGACGCAATTTTTGTTTATCCAAGTAATGCTTTTTATGACACCTTTATTGCACAATAGCATAATTTTAGTGAATTGATGATCTGATATGTCTTTCTTTGCATTGGGCGTCAATCATCAAACTGCTTCAGTTGAGCTTCGAGAGCAGATCGCTTTTAATCCTGAGCGACTAAAAACGTTGCTTGCGGAGCAGAGTCACTGCGCCCATTTAAATGATATGGTCGTGGTTTCTACTTGTAACCGTACAGAAGTCTATGCCATGGCAGACAATGCCGATATGGTATTAGATTGGCTCGCCCAAACGAATGGTGTTGATGTTAAACAACTCGCCAACCATGTTTATCGCTATGAAAATACCGAAGCTGTTTCACACCTAATGCGTGTTGCAAGTGGACTCGATTCACTGATGCTAGGTGAGCCACAAATTCTTGGGCAAGTCAAAACAGCATTATCACTTGCTAAAGATGTCGATATTGTTTCGCAAGATTTAAATAAAATTTTTGAATATGCCTTTTATGCTGCCAAACGAGTGCGTTCTGAAACTGCGGTCGGTAGCCATGCGGTGTCAATGGGTTATGCGGTTGCACAGCTTGCATTACAAGTCTTTAGTAAGCCCGAAAAATTGACAGTGATGGTCGTTGCGGCAGGTGAAATGAATAGTCTTGTGGCTAAGCATTTGGCGGAAATGGGTGTGGCTAAAATTTTAATTTGTAACCGTGGGCAAGAACGTGCTGAAGCCTTGGCACAAGAAATTTCTCATCGTGTTGCAGTCGAAATTATTCCATTTGATGAACTTGCAAATAATTTGCACCGTGCTGATGTGATTTGTAGTTGTACAGGTAGTTTGCATCAGGTGATTGCTTTTGCAGATGTCAAAGCGGCTTTAAAGAAACGTCGTTATCAGCAAATGCTCATGGTCGATTTGGCTGTACCTCGTGATATTGATCCCAAAGTAGATAGCCTAGATGGGGTATATTTATACGGTGTAGATGATTTGCAATCGGTGATTGATGATAATCTCGCACAGCGTAGGCAAGCTGCTGTAGAAGCTGAGGTGATGGTCAATCAGTTGGTTACACAATTGGTGACACAACAAAAAATTCATCAGGCAGGTGGTGTGATTAGTCACTATCGTGAGCAAGGTGAACAACAGGTACAGGAAGAATTGACTTTTGCCTTGGAACATTTAAAAGCAGGTGAGTCAGCAGAAAAAGTGCTTGAAGATTTTGCACACCGTTTAACACAAAAACTTTTACATCCAACGTCTATGTTGTTACGTAATGCGGCGCAAGATGAAGATCCATCGCATTTGGAATGGTTGCAAGAACATCTGAGTGAAATTTTTGATCATCAGCGTAAACCAAAATCGCATTAAATTTTCAGACATTCATTGGGCGGATTCAAGCGGCAAGTGCAACAGTATAAAAACCAGCCATAACATCACTG
>CAXYZD010000246.1:0-2165 GCA_964293455.1 uncultured Acinetobacter sp.
GGGGACACACGGATTTTCAATCCGTTGCTCTACCGACTGAGCTATCACGCCAATGGGTCGTATTAAACAATTTAAGCCTGTATACGTCAAGCATTCAAATGCATTAATTTGATCAACAGTTTATTTTTACATCAAATCTATTTAAATTCAGTGTTATTCGCTGATATTTCACTCAAAAAAAAATATAACTATTCCCTTTTCAATCGCTCAGAACTCAACATCAACATTTTAAAATTATAAAAAAACAGCCTTTCGACTGTTTTCTCATACATTTGATGTGTCAAATTTAAACTTTACCCAAATGTGCCAAGCAACGATGAATTGCCCCACAACCCGGTTCAAAAATTTTCACACCTTTTTCTTCTTCTATACGACAAACTTCTTCAACCAAGCGCTCTGCCACACCTCGCCCTCGATTGGCAGGATGAACAACAATATTTTCAAGAACTTTACTTTCGCCCTGACCACTACACCAAAGTGCGCCAATAATCTTGGTATTAAATTCTGCAGTATAAAGTAAGGTATACTGAGCTAAGTTTTGCTCAAGTTGTTCTACTGCATCTTTACCGTCTCCGAATTCTGGACTTGTATCGTATAAACGCTCAAGTTGATCTCGAACTTCCTGATTTTCAAGTGAAGTTTTAGCATGTACGGTAATAGGCATTGATTAACCCTCCAGAGCAATCTAATATGCGGTGATTTTCGTCACCGCGAAAAAACATTTTTACATCAAGGTTTTATTTTTGACGTCTTTTGAGGAACGTGTCCATGGCGCAACGTATCAGTGAAGTTGTAAGAAACACCAACGAGACTAAAATCCGAGTTCGTTTGAATTTGGATGGTACGGGTCAAGGCACCCTCAATACAGGTATTCCATTTTTAGACCATATGATTGATCAAATCAAGCGTCATGGCTTATTTGATATTGATATTCATTGTGATGGTGACTTAGATATTGATGATCACCATACTGTTGAAGACTGCGGAATTACTTTAGGGCAAGCCTTTGCACAGGCTTTAGCCGATAAAAAAGGGTTAAAACGCTACGGTCATTTTTATGCACCGCTTGATGAGTCTTTAAGCCGTGTGGTGGTTGATTTGTCGGGTCGTCCGGGTTTATTTATGGATATTCCATTTACGCGTGCCATGATTGGTCGTTTTGATGTCGATTTATTCTCAGAGTTTTTCCAAGGTTTTGTCAATCATTCCCTGATGACAGTACACATTGACAATTTGAAAGGCAAAAACAGCCATCACCAAATTGAAAGTGTATTTAAAGCTTTTGCTCGTGCGCTTCGTATGGCATGTGAAATTGATCCTCGTGCTGAAAATACAGTGGCTTCAACCAAAGGATCTTTGTAATGACCCGTATTGCCCTTCTTGATTATGGCATGGGGAATTTGCATTCCGCTGCCAAAGCACTTGAACATGTTGGTGCAACAGTTGATGTCACCAATAATCCTAAACTGATTGCACAAGCCGATAAAATCGTATTTCCGGGCGTTGGCGCAATGCGTGACTGCATTCAAGGCATGCATGAAGCTGGGATTGATGAAGTTGTACGTCATGCCGCATTCAATAAGCCCGTATTGGCGATTTGCGTAGGTATGCAGGCATTGCTTGAAACATCTGAAGAAAATGGCGGTACGGATGCGCTAGGCATCTTTAAAGGTGCTGTAAAACACTTTCCTAAAGTTGAAGGCTTAAAAGTGCCGCATATGGGTTGGAATCAGGTGCATCAAACCGATCCATCACATCCAATGTGGAAAGATATTGAGCAAGATGCACGTTTTTATTTCGTGCATAGTTATTATGTTCAACCACAAGATCAAAGCCTTGTTGCAGCGACGTGTAATTATGCTTTGGATTTCTGTACTGCCATTCATAAAGAAAATTTGTTTGCAACACAGTTCCATCCTGAAAAAAGTCATACCGCAGGGTTACAGTTATTGAAAAACTTTGTGGAATGGAAAATCTAATTTAGATTTTTACAGTATTTTAAATAAATAACTGAAAGATCAAGTGACTTTGGTGGCTTGATCTTTTTTTATAGTTAGATAACAATATTTTGAAATAATCATATTTTTAGTTGTAAGATCAATTCCATATATGGTGGTGTTTCAAAAAGTATGCTGACATTAAATGAAACCATTGTTGATATAAAA
>CAXYZD010000247.1:0-2099 GCA_964293455.1 uncultured Acinetobacter sp.
CCTTAACATCTCAGCACTTCGTGCTTCGTTTGTTTCCGGCTATCTCGTCGGGATGAGCACAGTATAGGGCAATTTCGTACACAAGCAAGCGCTTTTAACTGACTGTTTTATCGAGTGTTGTATTTTTATGCACTATTTTGGTTCATTTTCACCCAAATTTAAACATAAATACATAATTTTAAAGCAAAAATATGACTAAAATATTTCTGCTTTATTTTTTTATTAATTTTTCACCACTGCTGGTTTAATGCTCACACTCACAATCTTTACGGCCTGTTGCGGTACATTTTGGTGCATACCGAAGTTTGCCGTTGGAACTTTGGTAATTTTATCGACCACATCCATACCTTTGGTCACTTTACCAAACACGGCATAACCTGCATTCATCTGACTTTTATTTAAGAAGTCGTTATCGACTGTATTAATGAAAAATTGGCTACTGGCTGAATTAGGATTGTTGGTACGTGCCATCGCTAAAGTGCCACGTACATTTTTCAAACCATTATAAGATTCATTTTGAATGGGAGCTTTGGTTTGTTTTTCTGTCATGTTGGCATCCATGCCACCGCCCTGAATCATAAAGCCTGGAATAACGCGGTGAAAAATGGTGCCGTTATAGAAGTTATCTTTTATATAGCCTTCAAAGTTTTTTGCTGAAATAGGCGCTTTGTCATTAAAGAGTTCTATTTCAATATTTCCCATTGAGGTTTTCATTTCTACAATACTATTTGCAGCCATCGCTTGTAAACTTATACATACAGCACCTACAGCGAATAGGGTTTGTTTTAACATTTCTTTACTCTTCTATTTCAAGTTGTCATTGTGAATGACTATATATTAATCTTTCAATATAAATAAAACAGTATCTCTTTTTGGGATAAATGAGAATTACAATGAATGAAGCATTAAGCACAGTAGCTTTTCATCATGATCCGCCTTGGCATTTACAGGGTGATGCTTTTATTTTGAATTATTGGTTAACGCCAAACTTTATTAAACACAATCACGCTTTTCATATTGCACCGTCTCCGATTGGTCGAGTGGTACAGGTCATATTGGTTCGTTATCATGAGTCCCCTGTTGGCCCATACGATGAACTGCTCCTTTTAGACCACCCATTAATCAGTAAAAGGCGCTTATCTTCGATTGCCAAAATTTATGTTTCGACCGAAACCTCCGTTGTTCATGGTCAACATTTTTGGGGCATTCCAAAACAACTTGCCGAATTTGAATGGGTAATCAAAGATGATGTGGCGTATTGCACCATTTCATTTGAACAACAAGAAATGAGCTTATGCCTATATAAGTACAAACATAGCCAAACTTTTTATATGAATAGCCATCATTTACCGGCACGACTGTTAAACATCCAACAAACATGGCAAGGTTTACATTATCAATTCAGTCCGCAATTTCGCGGCAAGCTATGTAAACTCAAACAAGCAGCATGGAAAAATACGCTCGACATTTTCCCTGATTTTTCTCAAGCGAAGTATTTGCACAGTTTTTATGTACCCGAATTTCAACTGACCTTACCCAAAGCTAAAATTGGGAAAAAATAAAAAGGTGTTTCACGTGAAACACCTTTTCATATGGCTACACCCATTAAGAAAAAAAGCTTATGCGTGTTTATCCCAAAAATTTCTATAGTTCTTACTAATTTCAATAAAATGCTTTTTAGCGCGAGAAGAAATTGGGGTGAGATTGACGAAACCATGCGGTTGATCATTATATTCTTGGTAATGCACTTTTACGCCACGATGCCGTAGTTTATATGCGTAAATTTCACCTTCATCATGTAAGACATCATGACCCGCTGTAATCACATATGCAGGCGGCAATTTATCGTGTTTGCCATAGGTGGGAGAAATAATCGGATCATCTAATTCGACTTGATGTTGCTCTGCATAATAGTGCGTCACAAAATCCATATCCTCTCCGGTCAGAAGCAAACCATCTTTATAAGCATAGAACGATGGATGACGACTTTTAAAATCAACAACGGGATAGAGTAACAATTGGGCTTGCGGTGCATATACTTTATGGGCACTACGCTGTGCAACGACGGCACTAATATTGCCTCCTGCACTATCCCCCGC
>CAXYZD010000248.1:0-2056 GCA_964293455.1 uncultured Acinetobacter sp.
TCGATGAGTTATTTAGAATTCACTGTGCTAATTTATTTGATAATTAGCTATAGTGCTGTGATTAAAGGTGAAGGTGGTGAATTTGAGCGTAATCCTGATGCGAAAACGCTTATTTGTGGGATTCAAAATGGTGAAAAATATGAGTTTGAATTACCAAAACTCACAGACAATCGTTCACCTGCGGAAGAAGAACTCGATTTAGCAATCTTTAAAGCAGTTTGGGAAGGTCAACAAAATCATGAATATGGTGAAATTGCAGTGCCTGAAACCATCGGCATTGCGCTATATACGATGGGTGCGGTAAATAACTTTGATGACGCAATGACAAAAGCCAAAGAACTTTGGAAAAATCGGTTTTAGTCTTATTGTTTTATCTTTATAAGCAAAGAATCACAGCGTTTCAATGACGCTGTGATTCTTATTATTCAATCCATTATACAAAACGAATCGGTTTGAACTCAGGCTCAGGAACATGAGAATCACATTCCTCATCTTCCTCTTTATGTCCTTTGTCGATATAACCTGTGCGCTCTTTGGCATCTACATTTTGATGTTCCCAAGCAATCACCGCCTGCATACAAATTTGACGTTGTTCCGCAGTTAAAACCACACCATTTGGCCATTTTCCAATTTCAATGGCAGTTTTTAAACGCTCAACAATATCAGCATCTAAAATAGAAAGCATTTGTTCAATATCCATGTTTAATCCTGCTGTTGAAAAGAGTCAAAATCTTGGTTCCAGCCGAGTTTGGTACGACATGCCATATAAAAGTCATAACCCGGTGGATGTAATAATATTAGTTTGAAGGGATGTTTACGAATATGCAAACTATCTCCAACATTCAGCGCAACACTATGTTGTCCATCAGCACTGACCATTGGCAACACACGGTTTTCACGAATCTGAATTTTAATTTCACTGTGTCCACCGACCACAATCGGGCGTGAAGACAAGGTATGTGGATGCATCGGTACAAGTGCAATTGCATCCATACTTGGGTGTAAAATAGGTCCACCACCTGACAAAGCATATGCTGTCGAGCCTGTCGGTGTTGATACAATTAAGCCATCACTGTGTTGTCTATAGACATACTGACCATCAATATTAAGTTCAAAGTCAATCATATGTACTGATCGACCTGAGTGCAATACAACATCATTTAGTGCAATGGCATCGTAAATGGTTTGGTTATTGCTACGAACTTCCATTTCCAATAAAAAACGGCGATCGAGCTGAAAATCACCCTTTAACACCTGATCGAGTTTAAACAAAACTTCAGCAGGTTTTATATCTGTTAGAAATCCGAGTCGACCACGGTTCACACCAAGTACAGGCGTATTGTACTTCACCAATGCACGTGCTGCATGAAGTAAAGAACCATCGCCACCGACCACAATGACCAAATCAACGACTTCACCCAGTAGACTTTTACTGACTGCTTGCGTATTGGGATAAGGTACCAATGCCGCAGTTTCCGTATCAAAAACAGGATGTAGCCCAAGACTGAGTAGATGATCATGAATCAGTGACAAGGTATCGACGACAGAAGTTTTATCAGGTCGCCCGATTAAACCAATATTGCGAAATGACTTTGCTGATATTTGCACGTATGCTCAGACTCCACTGTGATTATGACTATAGTAGCATTAACATGATTATTTTAAAAAAGGCACAATAAAAAAAATTATGCCTGTTCTCGCTATTTAAAACCTCAATTTAAATGATTTCACAGTTTTATTATTGCAAAATGACAAAAAGCTTCGCATGATTAACACAATTCATCAGGGTGCTCTTTGTGTGTATGAAGTCTGAACGTGGTATTGGCATTATTGCATTGATTTTTTGTGTGCTTATCATTGGCGCATTTTTGGCTTTCAGTGCCTATTTGATTCGGCTCGACAATCTTATTCGTGATAAATTTGAAGGCAATCGCTGGGATATTCCCGCCAAAGTTTTTGCACGCCCCCTTGAAGTTTATGCTAATGCACCTGTGGCACAAGATGATTTTGAACAAGAACTCAAATTACTTGGCTATAAAGGCAGTGATAGCTATGC
>CAXYZD010000249.1:0-1846 GCA_964293455.1 uncultured Acinetobacter sp.
TAGCTTGCAAGGGCATAAATTGGATTATATGCCGCATACAAAACTTCTCTTGCAGGCTTAACCACGTTTGAAAAGCGCCAATCGATGAAAAGCGCAACAAAACAGGTAATCACTGCAAGAATGAAGGAACGAAAAGATGGCGGTTGTCTTGAAAAGAGATTCGGTTGCACCGCCCGTCCTTAGTTCATTAGCCTACAAAAAGCATATCATGGTTTGGATTATCGAAAAATTCGAGTACCTTACCACCGCCACGTGTTACACACGTCAACGGCTCTTCTGCAACCACAACAGGTAAACCTGTTTCTTGTGCAAGCAATTTATCTAGGTTACGTAACAATGCACCGCCACCTGTCAATACAATGCCACGCTCTGCGATATCTGAAGATAACTCAGGTGGTGTTTGCTCTAGTGCAGATTTTACTGCAGAAACAATACTTTGTAATGGATCTGAAATCGCTTGTGAAATTTCATCAGACGTCACAGTAATTGCACGTGGCACACCTTCTGCAAGGTTACGACCACGAACTTCAATTTCAAGCGGTTTTGCACCAATGTCAGGCAATGCCATGCCCACTTCTTTTTTAATATTTTCTGCGGTTGTTTCACCAATCACGCAACCATGTGCTTTACGCACATAATTGATAATTTGCTCATCAAACACATCCCCACCAATACGCAGTGAGTCAGCATATACACAACCTTGCAATGAAATAATGGCAATTTCGGTTGTACCACCACCGACGTCGACCACCATTGAACCACACGCCTGTTCTACAGGCATGCCTGCGCCAATTGCCGCAGCCATTGGCTCTTCAATCAGGCGGACATCGCGTGCGCCTGCATTAAATACCGCTTCACGAATCGCACGGCGTTCAACAAGTGTCGATTTACATGGCACACAGACCACAACACGGGGTGCAGGTGGAAATAAGCGTTTTTCGTGCACTTTGCCAATAAATTGATTTAACATGGTTTCAGTCACTTCGAAATCTGCAATCACACCATCCTTCATTGGACGGATTGCAGAAATATTTGCAGGTGTACGACCAAGCATTTGCTTAGCGTCTAAACCTACGGCTGCAACAATTTTCTGTGAACCGCTGTGACGAATCGCCACAACTGTTGGTTCATTTAATATAATGCCCCTTCCTGGTGCATAAATAAGTGTATTTGCAGTACCTAAATCAATGGCAAGATCTGGCGAAAACAAGCCAATTAGTCGTTTTAGAATCACAGGTCGTTCTCAGTTTAAACGTTATATGGACGCAAGATGGCAACTTTAACTAAATGTGATGCTTTGGACAAGTCAATCGCTTATTATAAAGCACTATATTTTTAATTTTTTTAATACTGATCAGGTGAGAAACATGTCAACTTCAGATGCACAGCAATCTGCCGAGTTAAATGCACAAACTGTTTCAGGGATTGCCAATCTGGCTCGACTGGAGCTAAATGAGGCGCAATCTGCTGAATATGCTCAAAGTTTAAACAAAATTTTGGGAATGATGGAAAGCTTAAAAGGCATTGATACCGAAGGTGTTGAGCCATTAAAAAGCCCATTTGACAATCCTCAACCGCTTCGCATAGACCGTGTGTCTGAAAATAATCAACGTGAAGCATATCAGGCGGTTGCCCCTGCTATACAAGATGGTTACTACCTCGTTCCTCGTGTGATTGAATAATATTTCATCCGTTAGACCTTTTTTTAAAAATTAACGTAAAGAATTGTACCCATGACTGATTTACATCGCTTATCAATTCGTGAAATGACTGAAGGCTTAAAGTCGGCTCAATTTTCGTCACGCGAATTGACGCAACACTATTTAAACCGTATTGCTCATATTGA
>CAXYZD010000250.1:0-1705 GCA_964293455.1 uncultured Acinetobacter sp.
TCATAGGATAACGATCACTTAACATAGACGCAAATGTCTGACGAATATTATTGAGATGGGTCGGATGATCGGCATCAAAACGTACAGTAAAAAACTCACCTGTATTAGATGCCCGAATAATACCAAAGCCATTTTTAAAATCGAGGCGTATGCCGTCAATCTTACTGAGTTCTGCATCAAAATCATCACCACGGCGTTCAATTTCCTGTAAAACCACCTGTGGGTTGGTATTGTGCGTGCTAATATAAGTATCTTCAGTGTAAAACCGTTCAGGAAATGTGGACATCAATTGCGATAAGCTCTGAATCGGCTGTTCACTCAAATACTCCATAACACGTAGCGCAGCATAAAGCCCATCATCATAACCAAAACCACGACCATCATTAAATACATAATGCCCTGCATACTCACCACCAAACACTGCCCGACCTTTTGATTGACGCAAATATTGGCGTAGAAAACTACTTCCAGTACGAAGCATATGCGGTTTTCCACCTAAGCTTTTGACCACTTGGCGAACCATTGTTGAACATTTCACATCAAAAACAATTTCCTGTCCGGGATGTGACTGTAAACACATTTGTGCAAATAAAGATAATAGTCGATCAGCAGAAATTATTTTACCTGTTTCATCCATCAACACCACTCGATCACCATCGCCATCGAGTGCGATACCCATATCTGCTTGATGCAGCATAAGTTGTTGTTTCATTTTTTCAAGATGAATTGATTGTGAAGGATCGGGCGCATGATCAGGGAAATGACCATCAGCCTGACAGCGTAGTGCAATTACCTCACAGCCAAGTCGTTTTAAGACTAAAACTGCACATGCCCCTGCTGAACCATTCAAACCATCTAACACAACTTTAAATGGGCGTTTCAGTTGAATATCAGCAAGCATTGCCTGTTGATATTTTTGGCAAAGTTGAATATCAATGTCATGCGTATACTGATTTTTTTGTGCATCAAATATGAGGGCGGTTTGTACCTCAAAATGATCTTCTTGATTTTTTATAAATTGATGAGCACTTTGTGCAACTTGCTGAATTTTATCAGGGCATGGTGGTTCAGATTGAACAATCCATTTAATGCCATTGTCTGACACAGGATTGTGACTTGCTGTCACCATAATGCCATTGCCCTGTGTTTCACGCGCAGCAAAATACATTTGTGGTGTAGAACAACACCCTAATGTTTTGACATTAAAATGCTGTGTACGAAATACATCGGCAATAATTTGTGCAAAATGGGGGCTCGATAAACGCGCATCATAACCGATGACAACTTCAGACTGACCTTGTGCAGTAAATTGTTGAGCCAATGCATATGCAATTGCATACATGACGTCCCCATCCATTTGCTCTACTTTTCCACGAATATCGTACGCACGAAAAATTTGAAATGGAAAGATCTTATTTGATTGTTTCATAAGCATTCTTTGTACTGCTGTTTACAACGCAGATTTTAAGTTTTAAATGATTTGGCATTTAAATCAAGTCTTAACTTTTTATTAAGCCATTATTTAATCTAGTATATCTCTATTCTTTTTATATAGGAAATAGTCAGTGAGGCATGAAATTTTTCATGAACTGAATTCAACTCATCTTATATATACAATGACAATCTCTTTAATAAATATTTTTTTGTTACATTAGGGTGTGTTGACACTTTTAGCTTAAAAAAATAGCGAAGTAGTAAAATCAAA